>NZ_JANFVR010000112.1 GCF_024609805.1 Tahibacter caeni
CGCCGCGGCGACCGCGCGCGCGCGCCTCGCGCTGCCGCTGCTGCTCGCCGTCGCGCCGGCCAGCTGGCTGCTCGCGCAGATCTGGTCCGACGTCGCGCTGCTCGCGCTGCTCGTTTTCGCGGTTGCCGCGATACTGCGACATCGCCGCAGCGGCGGCCGTGCCTGGTTCATCGTCGCGCTGGCCGCGCTCGCGCTCGGCCTGGCGCAGCGGCACAACGCCGTGTTCGCCGTGCTGCCGCTGCTCGGCTGGCTCTGCGGCGTCGAACGCGGCGACGCGCGCAGCCGGCGCATCGGCCTGACGGTCGCGCTGGCTGTCGCGCTGCTGCTCGTCGTGCAGCTGGCGACCGGCGCGCTGACGCGGCAGTGGTTTCCGGTGCTGCCGTCGCTGACGCTCTGGGATATGAGCGGCATGTCGGTGCGCGAACGGCGCGTGCTGCTGCCCGACTATGCGATCGCGCCGCAGAGCACGGTCGAGGATCTGGCCTCGGCCTACGTGGCCTGGAGCAACACCCCGCTGTTCGCGAGCCCGCGCGCCGGCGTGCGCTATCCGTTCCAGCCCTGGCCCGAAGCCGACCAGCGGCGCCTGCGCCGCGACTGGCTCGCCGCGATCGCGCAGCATCCGCGCGCCTATCTCGCGCATCGCGGCGAGCTGCTCGCCGGTCTGTTCGGCACGCGCGCACGCAGCCTGCCCGGCGAGCTGACCTATGTGCCCGGACCGGTGCAGTACCGCGACAACCCGGTCGTGGAGGTACCCGACGGCCCCTTGCGCCGGTTCGCGCTCGCGGCGTTCGAGCGATTGCGCGCGACACCGGCGTTCGCGGCCTGGCCGTACCTGCTCGCCGGTCTCGCGGCCGCGGCGCACTGCCTGCGCCGCCGCGGTGCGCGGCGCGCGCCGGTGCTCTGGCTGGTCGCGAGCGCGTGGGCCTATGCGCTGCCTTACGCGGTGCTCGCACCGGCCGCCGAATTCCGCTACCTGCTCTGGAGCTGCATCGCGAGCCTGCTTGCCGCGTGGTTCGCATTCGCGACGCGCGGCGAAGCCATCGCCGCCGACGCGCGCGACTGATCGCGGTTCGCTTCGCGAACCGCGTTGCGACGAAATCGCCGGAGCACTCGTCCAGGGCTTCAGGCGACGACGGCGGACGGCAGTCGCCGCAGCGATACGTCGCATCGATGCCCGATCGCGTCCGTCGCGTCGCATTTCCTGTCCGCCATCGTCGTCGCCACCGCCGGCGCCTCGCGCCGGATCCGCTCATGACCAGGTCCAGGGGTATACGCATGAACACGTCCCGCATCACCGGCCGCAACACGTCCGCCACCACGAACCCGAATCACGCGTCCGCACGCGGTGCGTTCGCGCTGCTGCTCCTCGCCGCGAGCCTTGCCGCCGCGCCGGCGTTCGCCGAGAACACCGCGAAGTCCAAGACCACCGGCAGCCACATCAGCCGCGACACGAAGACCAGCGACGACACGCGCCTGGAACCGGTCGAGGTCATGCTCGGCGCCGTGCGCGATGCGCGCAGCGCGGCGCGCGCAGCGCGCGACGAGCCCTCGCGGCTGCCGGATCTGCCGCAGCTCGACGATTCGGCCTTCCTCGACGCGCCGTCGCAGCCGCCGCGCTGAGCATCGCGTACGTGCGCGGCGTCGCAATGCCGATCACTGCGACCGTCCGGACCGCCGCGCGCGCCGCGGCGGTCCGCTTCGCGCGACGGTGCATACCGCTCGCGCTCGCAATCGCCGGTGCGCTGCCGTCGTCGCCGGCATTCGCCGCAACGGCCGCGCAGATCGCGCTGATCGAACAGGACGGCGTGAGCTACGGCCGCATCCTGTTCGAGCGTCGCGAGGACGGCGCGACCGTGCGCACGCGCGAGCAGTCGCGCCTGGGCATCAGCGCGCTCGGCGCGCGCGAATGGCGCAGCAGCGAACGGCTCAGCAGCGAGACCGCCGACGGCCGGCCGCTGAGCCAGACCCAGCGCAGCGCGTCGGGACCGGCCGTCGTGCAGGCCGACGCGCGCATCCGCGACGGCGCGATCCGGCTCGTGCGCCGCGAGGGCGCACACGTGCGCCGCGACGTGCTGGCAGCGCCGCCCGATCTGCTCGTCGACGCCGGCCTGCAGCGGCGCATCGCCGCGCAGCCGACGGATCGTCCCTGGCGCTTCGCCTACAGCGAGATCGACCTGACCGCCGCACGCGTTGTCGCCGTGCGGCTCAGCAGCAGCGGCGTCGCCGACGGCGACCGGCTCGAGCTGCTGCGCGAAACCGGCGAGGCCGACACCGTGCAGCGCCAGCGCCTGTACTGGTCGCTGGCGCAACGGCGCCTGCTGCCGAGCTGGGAAATCGCCGGCGCGCGCTTCGACAGCCGCGCCTGCAGCGCCGGCTGCGACGAACCGGCGCGCTACTACGATCTGCTCGGCGGACTCGCGCTGCCCTCGCCGTATCGCTTTCCGGCCGCCGCGCGCCGGCGCACCCTGCGCTACGTGATCGAGAGCGACGGCGCAACCGCGCCGGCGTTGCCGGTCACGAACGAACAGGCCGTCGCGCTGCGCGGCCGGCGCAGCGTCGTGACCGTCTGCGCCGACTGCGGCGCCGAAGCCGCCCCCGACGCCGAGGCACTCGCACGCTACCGCGCGGCGAACGCCTGGGTGCAGAGCGATCATCCGGCGCTGCGCGCGCTCGCGCGCGAGGCGCGAGCGAACGGCTCCACCGAGGCGCGCATGCACAAGCTCGTGCGCTTCGTGCAGAACACCATGAGCGGCGACCGCCGCTCGCTCGGCTATGCCAGTGCGCTGCAGGCGGCCGAGAGCCGCAGCGGCGACTGCACCGAATTCGCGCTGCTGCTCGCCGCGCTCGCGCGCGCGCAGCAGATCCCGGCGCGCGTCGTCGGCGGCCTGGTGTATTCCAGCCATTTCACCGGCAAGGGCGAAGTGTTCAGCCCGCACGCCTGGGTGCAGGTCTGGAACGGCTCGCGCTGGATCAGCTTCGACGCCGGCCTCGGCGACTTCGACTCCACCCACATCGTGCTCGCGATCGGCGACGGCTCCGCCGGCGACTACGCAGGCCTGCTGCGCCAGGTGCGCAGCCTGCGGCTCGTCGATGCGGGGGTCATTGCCGGGAATGGGGAATCGGAAATAGGGAATCGTTCGAGCGCGCAGCGCTGATAGCCCGCTCCGATTCGCCGCTCCTGCGATTCCCCATTCCCGACCTCGGACCGATACGAGCCGGATGGCCGCCCGCACTACGCCTTGAACGTACGCCAGGGCCGCAGACGCACCGCGGCACGCAGCAGGCCCGCCTGTTCCTGCGCCTCGATGACCGGCCCTATCGGCTTGTAGGCTTCGGGAGCTTCCTCCCAGCGGCGCTCCTCGCGCAGGGTCAGGCAGCGCCAGTCCGTTGCCGCCGCATCCCGCGTCGCCTCGCGCCGCAGCGTCTGCCGGCGCACGGCCCGACCGGATCCGTGGCTGCAGGACCACAACCAGTCCGGATGCCCCAGGCCCGATACGAGGTACGACGCGTCGCCCATCGAACCCGGCAGCAGCGCCCATTGACCCGCCTGCGCCGGCGTGGCGCCCTTGCGATGCAGATTCAGGCCATGCTCCGCGCTGACGACGTTGTGCGGCACGTCGACGACGAGCCGCGATCCGGCCGCACCGACCGTCGCCTCCAGCGCTTCGCGGACCCATTCGGCCAGCACGACGCGATTGAGCCAGGCATAGCGCGCCGCCGTGCCCATGGCCTCGAGAAAACCGTGGGCATCGGCGCCGCGCAGCGCATACAGCCGGCTGGCCGGATGCCGGTGACCCGCCGGCCACGATTCGTGCGCGCGGTCCATCCAGCGCTGTCCGACATGAAAGCCCAGGCCGCGCGAGCCGCTGTGGATCAGGACCGCGACCTCGCCGACGCGCAGTCCGGCCGCATGCGCGACATGACGGTCCAGCACCGCCTCGACGACCTGGAATTCGACGAAGTGATTGCCGGAGCCGACCGTGCCGAGATCCGGTGCGCGCACGCGCGCCGTACCCCGTACCCAGGCCTCCGGCGCGTGCCGCGCGGCGCCGCCGAATCGGCTCAGGCCGACGCAGCCGGCGAGCTCGCGCTGCAGGCGTGACCGGTCGGCGCCGGCCCACACGCCCTGCGCGGCCACTGCATCGAGGAATGCCGCAGCGCCGTCATCGAACAACGCGCGAAACGCGGCCGCGGGCACCGGCGCGTCGGTCTCGCCGTGCAACAGGCGCCGCGTCAGCAGCGCGATCCAGCGCGGCTCGTGAGCGGCGAGCTGCGCCTGGCTGACGCCGGTCGTCAGCAGGCGCATGCCGCAGTTGATGTCGGTGCCGATGGCCGCCGGCACGACGACGTCGGGATCGGTCGCGACGATGCTGCCGACCGGCGCGAGGCTGCCGGGATGGAAGTCGGGCGTCGCGCAGGCGCAGCGCACCGGCTGCGGCCGGTCGGGCCAGCCGACGCCGGCGAAATCGAGCAGCTGGCTCACGGCCTTCAGCTCGAGCGGAAATTCGGCCGGAAGCAGCAATTGGGCTTCGGCCTGCTCGCGGCGCAGGCGCCAGACATGGCCTTCGCGCTCGGCCGTGACGCCAGCGCGCGCGAGCGCCTTGGCCAGACGCGGCCAGCAGGAAACGAGGGAGGTATTCATGGATTCGGTCTGCCGAAGTGACACACGGACGCGCCGCACGCGGAGGCGTCCCAGGCAAGGTGTGTTTTCAGCAGCCGTGAAGGCGCGCGGAATAGACCACGCGCGACTCGTCCGGTCAAGTCGGAACGTTCGCGGCGTCGAACTCCATCACGTCGCGCCGCCACACGCTCATGCGGCGCCGATGACCCATGCCTCGTGCTTCGCTCGGGAACCGGTCGCGGGTCGGCGAGACACCGCCTTTGCGATTGCCCTTCCCTATTCCCGGTTCCCGACCCCGAAGGGGTCCTCGATCGAATGTGCCGGCTGCGTGAACCAGCGCGGGCCCTGCGGCGTGAGATAGAAATGATCCTCGTGGCGTATGCCGAATTCGCCGGGCACGCAGATCATCGGCTCGTTGCTGAAACACATGCCGGGCGCGAGCGGCGTCGTGTCGCCGCCGACGAGGTAGGGCCATTCGTGGATGTCGAGGCCGATGCCGTGGCCGGTGCGGTGCGGCAGTCCCGGCAGTGCATAGCCGGGACCGAGGCCGTGCCGTTCGAGGCAGGCGCGCGCGGCCGCGTCGACGTCCTCGCAGCGCGTGCCGATCTGCGCCGCGGCGAACGCGGCGGCCTGCGCGGCTTTTTCCAGATTCCACAATTCGCGCTGGCGCGCGCTCGGCGTGCCGAACACGTAGCTGCGCGTGATGTCGGACATGTAACCGTGCACGACGCAGCCCGTGTCGATCAGCACCATGTCGCCGCGCGCGAGCGGCTTGGGTTCCTTCACGCCGTGCGGGAACGCGCTGTCGGCGCCGAACAGCACGATGCAGAAATAGGAACCCGCGGCGCCGACTCGGCGATGCGCCGCGTCGATGAAGTCCTCGACCTCGGCCGCCGTGATGCCCTCGTGCAGGATGCTCGCGGCGGCCTTGTGCACGGCCAGGGTCATGTCGTGGGCCCGCTGCATCAGCGCGATTTCCTGCGCCGACTTGTGCATGCGGCAGGCCGCGGTGACGGACCTGGCGTTGACGAACGACCGGTCGGCCGCCGCCTCGCGCAGACCGTCGACGACGAAGAACGGCGTGCTCTCGCAGAGTCCGACGCGCCGGCCGAGCGCGGGATCCAGCGCGTCGAGGCGCGCACACAGCAGCGCGTAGGGATTCTCGTGCTCGTGCCAGGTATGGATCGCGCCGGGCACGACCTGGTAGCCGCGTATCGTGCCTTCCTCGAAGGCCGGCGCGAGAAATTCCGGCTCGCCGCGCGCCGGCAGCACGGCGCCGACGAGGCGTTCGCTGCCGCGCCAGACCAGGCCCGTGAAATAGCGCAGGCTCGTGCCCGCGTGCAGATAGATCGCGGCGAGACCCTGCTCGTGCATCAGCGCCTGCGCGCGCGCGATGCGCTCGCGGTACTCGGCCGGCGCGGTCGGCACGGCCTCGCCGGGCAGGTGCTGCAGACTCGCGAGCGCGGCTTCGCGCGTGCTCCCGCCGATACCGATGCTCATGGTCGCGCTCCTGTCGGCGCCCGGCGCCGTCGGCCGCAGAATTTATGTCCCGCTAAAATTTAGGTCAAGCTAAAATCCGCCGCCGGGGCGCGGCGATTCGCCATAGGACCGCCCTGCGGCCGAGCTGGCGACGCGCGCGCCGCGCGAGCTACCTTAGGCGGCGGGGGCCGGAGGAGGACACCATGGAGCAACTCGGCGAACGTCTGCGCCGCTACCGGCGCGAGGCGCGCAAGACCCTGCTCGACGTCGCGCGCGAGGCCGGCCTCTCCGTCGGCTTCCTGTCGCAGGCCGAGCGCAACCTGTCGGGCGTATCGCTGTCGTCGCTGGCCAACATCGCGCGCGCGCTGAACGTACCGCTGCGCCTGCTGATCGACCAGCCCGAGCAGCGCGCGCCGGATTCGCACGCGGGCCGGCGCCGGCGCTATTCGACGGTGGACCGCGGCCAGAGCTACGAGCGCCTGTCGAGCACGTTCCCGGGCAGCCAGATCAACGCCGTGAAAATGAGCCTGCCGATCGGCTACCGCTCCGAATCGGTTACCCACGACGGCGACGAATTCGTCTACGTGCTCAGCGGCAACGTCTGCTACTGCGTCGGCGGCGTCGACTACGTGCTGCACCCGGGCGATTCGCTGCATTTCGACGGCCGCCAGCAGCATCATCTGGCCAACATCGGCGAAGTGGCCGTCGAGGTCGTCTCGGTCGGCACCCTGCCCATCTTCGACGACACCGCGAATGCCTGAGCGCCGCCGCCGATCCGCCATCGCATGAATACGACCCTGTTGCTGCGCCGCCATCCGTCCGCGCTGCTGCTCGCACTGCAGCTCGCGAGCCTGCTGTTGTATCCGCTGACCGACGCGAACGAAAGCGGCCGCATCCTGTTCGGCGCGATCGGCGTCGTCGCCGTCGCGCTCGCGGTCTGGGTCGTCGAGCGCAGTCCGGCGCGGACCTGGATCGCGGCGACCTTGGCGGTGCCGGCCGTGGTGCTGACCGTCATCGCGACCGCGAGCGGCAATGCGGCCGTGCTGACGGCCTCGGCGCTGCTCGAATCGGCGCTGTATTTCTACGCGGCCGCGAGCCTGATCGCCTACATGATGCACGACCATCGCGTGACGACCGACGAATATTTCGCGGCCGGCGCGACGTTCACCTTGCTGGCCTGGGGCTTCGCCTACGCCTATTTCGTCTGCCAGTCCTGGCACCCCGGCAGCTTCACGGGCCTGCGCGCGCCGGACGAGCCGCGGCGCTGGATGGAACTGCTGTTCCTGAGCTTCACGACCTTGTCCGGCGTCGGCATCGGCGATGTCGTGCCGCTCGGCATGCCGGCACGCGCGCTCGTGATGCTCGAGCAGTTCGCCGGCGTCGGCTACATCGCCGTCGTCGTCTCGCGCCTGATCGGCCTGGGCATGCTGCGGCTGACGCGCAACAGCAACGCGGAATGATTCCCGCACGCGGCGGCGTCGCCGCTCGCGCGGCGACGCGAGCGCACGCATCGTCGATCCGCGTCAACCGGCTGCCGCGGCCCGCGTTGTGGAGCCGTGCACGGCGCGGGGGCGTCGCTGCGATCCCTTCTTCGCTGCGAGACCGTCCATGCCGTCGCATTCCCGTATCGCCGCCTGCGCGGCCTCGTTGTGCCTGGCTGCGTTGTGCCTGGCTGCGGCCCCGCTACGGGCCGACTGCGATTTCGGCGCCGTCGACACGGCCATGGAAGAGCTGTTGCAGCAGGCCGGACTGCCCGGCGGCGCAGTGCAGATCGGCTACCGCGGCGGCGTGCTGCACGAGCGCTATTTCGGCAGCTACGGCAGCGCGACCGTCGTGCCGATCGCCTCGGCGACGAAATGGCTGTCGGCGATACGCATCGTGCAACTGGCCGAACGCGGCATGCTCGATCTCGATGCGCCGGTCTCGGCGACGCTGCCGCAGTTCACCGGCCCCAAGGGCCGCATGACCCTGCGCCAGATGTTCTCGCACAGCGCCGGCTACGGCGACGACGAAGACTCGCCGCTGCTGCGCACCGACCAGCCCTCGCTCGCGGCCGCCGTCGACGAGATCGCGTGCTGCCTGCCGTTTCCGCAGAACTGGACGCCGGGACAGCAGTTCGCCTACGGCGGCATTTCGATGCACGTCGGCGGGCGCATGGCCGAAGTCGCGACCGGCGGCGACTGGCAGCAGGGCTGGCGCGACGCGATAGCGCTGCCGCTGGGCATCGCGAGCATCGACTGGCAGGGCCTGGGTCCGACCCTGAACTACCGCATCAGCGGCAGCGCGCGCTCGAACCTGGCCGACTACGGCCGCGTGCTGCGCATGCTGGCCAACGACGGCGTCGGCAACGGCCGGCGCGTACTCGGCGCGACGGCGCTGCAGGCGCTCTACGCCGACCAGACCGCGCAGCTGCCGGTGGCCTATGCGCCGCCGTCGGCGCCGGAACAGGTGCACTACGCGCTCGGCAACTGGATCGAGCCGGCGACGGGCGCGGCGCTGCCGCTGCATCACAGCTTCGGCGCATTCGGCTTCTATCCGTGGCTCGACCGGCAGCGCGCGCTCTACGGCGTTTTCATGATCCGCGGCGGCAACGCGATCAACGAGACCGCGTTGCCGCGCTACCGCGCGATGGTCGATGCGGCGCGCGCCGTCGTCGACGCGCAGACCTGCACGCCGCCGCATCCCGACGATGCGATCTGGCGCGACGGTTTCGCCCCGGATTGACGGCGCTCGCGATAGTGGCGTTCCGCTAGCGTGGCGCAACACCACGCCGTGGATCGACGAGCCAGAAATGGCAGTGCCGGCAGTAGTCGAGTTCGTGTAGCGGAAGGCGCTCGAACGCGCCGGCAGGAACAAGGCCGCAATGGGGACACGTCAACTGCGCCGCATGGCCGAAGCGAGTCAGCGCCGCCGTCGCGAGCAGCAGGAATCCCACGGCAGGCAGATACGGCAGCGCCGCGATCAGACCGAGCAGCGCCGGCAAAGGCGCCGCCGCCGCGGCGATCGACAGCGCACGCCATCGCCAGCGCCTGGCTTCGCGAAACGACGCGACGCATCGCGACCAAGCGTCGACGGTTTCCCGGTCATAGGTCGCTTTGGCCGGCATCTCGTTCACGGCCAAGAACTGCAGCGAAAGGTGCCGGCCACGCTACGACTTGGCCGCTTCCGCTGCCACGTGCGCGACGCAGGCGGCCAGCGCGCCGGGCATCGTCGTGAAACTTTCGGTCAGCCAGCGGCGTATCGCCGCCTCGCCGTCGGGCAGCGCGAAGGTGCCGATCGCGTCGACGTAGCGCTGGCTGGCCGGATCGCCGGCATAGAACACGAAGCTGTCGTCGGCGCCGCGCGCGCCGATCAGGAACACGCGCCAGTCGCCGCTGTGCAGCGACTCGCGGATCGTGACGCCGCGCAGTTCGAGCTGGCGGCCGATCAGCGGCGCGAGCGCGGTCCGGTCGGCCTCGGCCAGCGCGCGGTCGATGCCGGCGCAGGGATCGGCCGCAGCGAGCGCGGGAAGGAAAAACAGCGACAGCAGCGGCGAAGCCATGGCTCTCACTCCGGCGGCGAACGCCGCCACGATCGCAGCAAGCGTCGGACCTGTCGAGACGGCGCGCTCAGCGCAACAGCGCGAGCAGCCCCACGGCCAGGTAATGCCCGCCGATGCCGAGGCCAAACAGCAAGAACAGCAACAGCCACAGCTGGCCGTCCAGCGGTCCGAGCAGGGATTCGCGCAGCCGCGCGGTCACGGCCTCGACCGCGTGGTCGCGCACCTTGGCCAAGTCCACGCCGCCGCCGGCGCCGTGCGTGCCGGCCTCGGCGCGATAGGCGGCCAGCAGCACGGCTTCGATGCGCGCCGCGAGCAGGCGCCGCACGCGGCGCAGGGCCCAGGCGACGGGACCGCGGCGAGGTACGGCTTCATCGGTATCGCCGAGCGCGCGCCGCACGAGCTGCTTGAACTGCGTCTCGGCCTGAGCCAGCGGCAGATTGGCCAGGCGCGCGGCGATGCCCGGATCGATCCGGGCGAATACGCGATCGATGCTCTGCGCGACGACGCTCCATTGCGCTTCGAGCGCGAGCGCTGCCTGCGCCGTGCCGCGATGGAAGCCGTGCACGCCGAGCGCGACCAGGCCGGCCGGCGGCAGCAGCGCCGGCACGAGCCAGCGCCAGCCGCGCAGCAATGCGGCCGCGCCGCCGTCGAGGATCAACGCAGCCAGCAGCAGCGACAAGCCGGCCGCGGCCAGACCCGCGAGCAGGCCCAGCAGAGCCCAGAACGCGATCTGTGCCGGCACGTGACGCACGAGCGCGAGCGCCGCGTCGCCGGCGCCGCCGAACACGCTCGATGCGATCCGCAACGAGGCGGACGAAGAGGGAATGCTGTCCGAATCGGCGGCCATGCCGTCGCTTTCCTGTGTGATGTGCGGGATTCCGGAGGCGGCGCGATGCCGACCGCGGCGCCGGCACGAATGCTAACGCGTCCGGGCGGCCGCGCTGCGCAAGGCGACACGCCGTGCAAAACCGGCACGGCACGCTTGCGAAGCGGGCCGGCCGCACCGCTATGATCGCCGTTCCCGGCGGCCCGCTTCGCAGCGCCGCGAGCGCCGCGCCGCACGACCTGCGCGACTATCCGGAGATCCGATGAGCGCCGTGCCGTCCCGCCGTTCCCGTCGCGTCCATGCCGCCGGAGCCCGCCGATGCGGCTGAGCCGCCGCGAGGCCGCGGCGATCGCGCAGGCCTTCCTGCCCGCGCGGCGCTTCGGCAATCGCACGCCGTACTACTACGTGCGCAGCAAGCTCGCGGCCGATCCGCTCTACGGCGGCATCGTCGCGGTACTGAGCGACAGCCGCGCGCCGCTGCTCGACCTCGGCTGCGGGCTCGGCCTGCTCGCGCACACCCTGCGCCGCGCCGGCGTCGAACTGCCTTACCGCGGCGTCGACAACGATGCGCACAAGATCGAGCGCGCGCGCACGGCGGCGCAGCGCGCCGGATTGGCCGCGACGCAGTTCGACACCATGGATCTCGCCACTGCCCTGCCCGAGCACGCCGGCAACGTCGCGCTGCTCGACGTGCTGCAGTTCCTCGCACCGGCGGCGCAGGAACGCCTGCTCGATGCGGCCGTCGCGATGCTGACGCCGGGCGCGAGCCTCGTACTGCGCTGCGGCCTCGAAGACGGCAGCTGGCGCGCGCGCGTCACGCGCCGCGTCGACGAATTCTCGCGCTGGGTGCGCTGGATGAACGCGGCGCCGACGCGCTATCCGGCGCGCGACGCGCTCGAGCGCCGCTTCGCCGCGGCCGGGCTGCAGACCGACTTCGCGCCGCTGTTCGGCCACACGCCGTTCAACAATTGGCGCATCGTGGCGACGCGGCCGCGTTAGCGCTCGATTCGCGCCGGTCCCGCGCGAATCTCGCGATCAGGAGGCCGCCGGCGCGCCGCCCCGCACGGCCGCCGTCGGCGCCGGCTGCGGATCCGCCGCGGCATCGTCGAGCGGCAGCACGCAGCGATAGCCATCGCGGCCCAGCCGTTGCAGCACGGCCGCGACGATCGCGACGCTGTTGCCGTGCGGCGCGCCTTCATGCAGCAGCACGATCGCACCGGGTCTCAGACCCCGCGCGATGCGCGCCACGACGCATGCCGGATCGGCTTCGCGTGCGTCGAAGCCGCGTGCGGACCAGGCCACGCGCGTCAGGTTCAGCGGTTTCAGCGCCGCGGCGACGAAGGGATTGGCCATGCCGACGACGGCGCGGAACCAGCGCGGCGGACGGCCGGCCAGCGCGCCGAGCACCTGCTGCGCATGGTCGATCTGCGCGCGCATCGCGCGCGGCGGCAACGCCCAGAACCATTTCTCGGGATGACTGTAGCTGTGATTGCCGATCTCGTGGCCGCGGCGCGCGATCTCGCGCACGAGCTCGGGCCTCGCCTCGGCGCGTTCGCCGACGAGGAAGAAACAGGCCTTGGCGTCGTGGCGGTCGAGCAGATCGAGCAGCGCCGGCGTGTCGTCGGACGGACCGTCGTCGATCGTGAGCCAGACCAGGCGCTCGCGCGCCGGCAGACGCACGAGCACGGGGCTCAGCAGTCGCGACTGCGGCCACAACGTCGCCCAGAACGACAGCGCCTGCGCCCCGAGGATCAGCGGCACGCCCCAGTCCCAGCCGAACTGCAAGCCGACGGCGCCGCCGCCGATCTGCGACAGCGCGAACAGCCAGGCCCAGGCCTGCGGATGGCGCGGCGGCGACGAGACGGCCGGAAGTACGGCGGATGGCGAAGGCAGGGCGATGGTGCGACTCCCGGAGACGCCGCAGCGGCGCCGTCGCATCCTAGTGGCCGTCCTGCGCGCACACAATGCACCGGCCGCGGCGCCGGCGTCCTGCGGAGCGCGCGCACGGCCGACCGTGCTCATGGCGTTTTCTGTCCGGCGGCGGTCCTGATCCGGTCTGTCGCGCCGCGGCAGCAGCGGCGAAGATGACCTACCATCCCGCCACGGAGCACGCCCATGTCGACTACCGATACCGCCCTGCTCGTCATCGACGCGCAGGAATCCTTCCGCCACCGCCCGTACTGGAGCGACGCCGACGCGGCGGCCTATTTCGACCGCCAGCAGGCGCTGATCGACGGCGCGTGCGCCGCGGGCATTCCCGTCGTGCAGATCTTCCACGTCGAACCCGAAGGCGCGTTCTCGCTCGCGTCGGGCTGGGTCACGGCCCTGGCTCCGCTGCGCGTGGAGGCCGACGCGGTGTTCCACAAGACGCGCCACAGCGCGCTGGTCGGCAGCGGCCTCGACGTCTGGCTGACCGGACGCGGCATACGCCGCCTGCTGATCAGCGGCATCCGCACGGAGCAGTGCTGCGAGACCACGACGCGCCACGTCTCGGACCTCGGCTACGCGGTCGACTTCGTCAGCGAGGCCACGTTGACGTTCGCGATGTGCGACGCGCACGGCCGCGCGTGGAGCGCGGCCGAAATCAAGGCGCGCAGCGAGCTCGTGCTCGACCAGCGCTTCGCGCGCATCGTAACGGTCGAGCAGGCCCTGGCCGGGCCGCTGCGGCAGGCCGCATGAACGCCGCGGCGGCGCGCACGGTGCCGGTCTGGCTGGTCGTGCCGCCGCGCTGCCTGCTGCTCGACCTGGCCGGCCCGGCCGAAGTGCTGCGCCGGGCCAACATCGAACAGCCGTCGGTGCGCTTCGAGCTGCGCTACGTCGCCGCGCGGCCGCGGCTGGTCAGCTCCTCGGGCCTGCAGCTCGCCGCGCTCGGCGCGCTGCCGGCGCGCCTCCCCGACGACGCGGTCGTCATCGTCAGCGGCAATGTCGACCGCATCGACTTCGCGCCGCCGCCGCCGCGCACCGTGGACGAGGCCGACGAGGCGCGCCTAGTCGCCTGGCTGCGCCGGAGCATACGGCCTTCGCACCAGCTGCTGTCGGTCTGCTCGGGCGCGCTGCTCGCCGCGCGTGCGGGCCTGCTCGACGGCCGTGCCTGCACCACGCATTTCAGTTGCCTCGACGCCCTGCGCGCCTGCGCGCCGGCCGCGCGCGTGCTCGACAACCGCCTGTTCGTCGAGGACGGCAACCGCTGGAGCAGCGCCGGCGTCACGGCCGGCGTCGATCTGCTGCTGCACTGGCTCGCGCGGCTGGCCGGCCCGGCCTGCGCGCTCGCCGTCGCGCGCCAGCTCGTGATCTATCTGCGCCGCAGCGGCAGTGATCCGCAGCTGTCGCCGTGGCTGCAGGGCCGCAACCACATCCATCCGGCCGTGCACCAGGTGCAGGACGCGATCGCCGCGGCGCCGCAGCAGTCCTGGAACCTCGCGGCGCTCGCGCGCCAGGCGCATACGAGCCCGCGCCACCTGTCGCGCCTGTTCAACGAGCACGCGGGCATGAGCCTGCCCGACTACGTCAACCGCCTGCGCGTCTCGCTCGCGCGCGAGCTGCTGCAGACCACGCGGCTGGACATGGAACGCATCGCCGAGCGCAGCGGCTTCGCCTCGGCGCGGCAGCTGCGCCGCGCCTGGGCGCGCAGCTACGCGGCCCCGCCGCAGCACGCGCGCCGCCGCGACGAC
>NZ_JANFVR010000113.1 GCF_024609805.1 Tahibacter caeni
AGTCCGGCGCTGCCGGCGCAGGCGCGACGGGAACAGGCGGCGACATGACAGGCGCCGGTGCGACAGGCGCTGGCGCGGCGGGCGCCGGCGGCGCGACGGAAGGCTTGGCCGGCGGAGGAACCGGCGGCGCAGGCGCTGCAGCGGGTGACGGTGCCGACGGAGCCGACGCGGCGGCGGATGCGGCGCGCAGCTGCTGCAGTTCCTGCTGCAGCTCGCTGACGCGCTGCTCGGCGCGGCGCTGACGCAGCGCGAGCTTGCGCATGATGCGGACGGCAATTTCCACATTTTGCCGCAGCAGCTCACCGAAGGCGGCGCGCTCTATGCGCAGCAGCCGCGCGTCGGTCCGCGCCAGCGCCGAGGCGAAGCGCGGCTGGTCTTCGAGCACGGCCATCTCGCCGAGGAAATCGCCGGGCTCGAGCACGGCCAGCGGCTCGTTGCCGCGTGCGCTGCGCAGGATCGCGATGCTGCCCGACTCGACGATGTACATCTCGGCGCCGGCATCGCCTTCGCGAAACAGGTACTGCCCCGCGGGAATGTCGACGTAAAGCTCGCTTGCCTTGGCCATGCTGCGTTTCGTGCCTGTCGCGGCGGGATCGCCCGATTATGCCGAGCGCTTCAATTGAGCAGCAACCGCGACGACAGGACGAACGGCGATTGTGCGCCGGCGCACGCAGCGACCGCCTACCGCCGCGCTTTTTCCGCGCCGGCGACGCGCGGATACTGGGCCGACGCCACGGAGGCCGCCATGACCCTGCGCATGACATTCCTGCTCGCCGCCCTGGCCGCCAGTGCGACCGCGGGGGCCGCCACGACGGTGCGATTGCCGGCCTGGGCCTGCAACGCGAACAACGACCGCATCTTCCGCAGCGGACTGCAGAACGGCGAGTTCGTGCCGAGCACGCCGAGCCACGGCAGCGGCGGCGCCGCACCCGGGCAGCAGCTGCGCATCCTGAACATCGCCGGCCTCGGCAGCGGCACGCAGAAGATCCACCTGTACCTGCCGCCGGGCTACGACCCGGCGCGCGCGACGCCGCTGGTCGTGGCCCTGCACGGCACGGCCGGCAGCCCGGCCATTGCCGACGTCTATGCCCAGGACGTGCGCGATACCTGGCAGACCGTCGCCGCGACGCGCGGCTTCATCGTTGCCGCGCCGGTCGCCAACGGCGCCGGAGGCAGCTGGGAGGACGGCTCCGGCGCGCCGCCGAACGACTACACCTTTCTCGCCGCCGTCCTGGCCGACCTGCGCGCGGCCTACAACATCGACGACAGCCGCATCCAGCTCTGGGGCTTCTCGGCCGGCGGCCACGTCGCCCACGACCTCGTCGTCAACGGCCCGGTCGCCGCGCTGGACCAGCAGCACGTCGCGGCCTATTCGGTCAGCGCCGGCCGTCTGTTCTCGCTGGCTTGCCTCGGCGACACCGAGGAGCAGTGCCAGGCACGCCTCGACGGGCAGGCGCGCAAGCCGCCGTTCGACCTGCACCTGGGCACCGCCGACCCGATGTACGGGCCGCCCTACAACGCGGTGCAGGATCCGCCGCGTTTCGAGGCCGCCGGCTGGGTCATGGACGACACGCTGAACTTCTATGTGTTCGGCGGCGGACACACCTACGAGGCCGGCCATTTCGCCGACATCTGGAACTTCTTCTGCCGCTTCGCCCTGGCCCCCTGACGGCCCTTCGGCAGGCCCCGGAATGGCCCCCTTTTTGGTTGCGACGCGTCAAAAGCGGCTGATATAATCTCGCTGCTTTGTGACCGGTGCGCGTACCGCGCGGTGCGCAATTCCGGGCAACCGTCAGGGCAATCCAGTGAGAAATTCCATCGCCGCCGGCCGGCGACTGGCCACTCGGATCGTGTTCGCCCAGACGGGAGTTTCCCTTCTGATGGCATTGCTGTTTCTGGCGCAGGGATCGCGTCCGGCGACAGGCGCCCTGGCGGGCGGCCTGCTCGTGGCGGCGGGAACGATCCTGCTGGCGGCGCGCATGTTCCGCGGCGATGCGATCAGCGGACCGATGGCGTTCTGGGGTTTGCTGCTCGGCACGCTGTTGAAATGGATCTTGCTGGCAGGCGGACTCATCAGCCTGCTCGGCGTATGGCGATTGCCGCCGACGGCGGTGATCACGGGTTTCACTGCAGCACTGCTCGTACATCTGGCAGGACTGCGGTTCAAGGAATAGCGGAGTTCTTGTGAGCACCGAGGCAGCGACGGGCGGTCTGAACGAATACATCACCCACCACTTGACCCACAATCTGGTCAAGCTGGGCACGGGCTTCCACCTCGATACGTGGCTGGTTTCCCTCGTGCTGGGCCTGTTGTTCCTGCTGTGGTTCGGCCTCAAGGCGCGCAAGGCCACGGCCGGCGTGCCGAGCAAGGGCCAGGCGTTCGTCGAGATCATCGTCGAGTTCGTCGACGGCCAGGTCAAGGACACGTTCCACGGCGACCGCCGCTCGGTGACGCCGCTCGCGCTGACCATCTTCATGTGGATCGTGTTCATGAACACGATGGACCTGATCCCGCTCGACCTGCCGGGCTGGCTCGTCCAGACCACGGCCGGCGCCGAAACCGCGCACCACACCTACTTCCGCCTGGTCCCGACCGCGGACCTCAACACGACGCTGGCCCTCTCGGTCTCCGTGTTCTTCATCCTGATCGGCCATGCCCTCGCCGCAAAGGGCGGCTTCGGCTTCGGCAAGGAACTGCTGACCGCGCCGTTCCATGCGCACGGCTTCCTGGCCTTCGTGCTCGCGCCGGTCAATCTCTTCATGAACATCATCGAGTGGCTGGTCAAGCCGGTTTCGCTGGCCATGCGACTGTTCGGCAACATGTACGGCGGCGAGCTCGTCTTCATGCTGATCGCCGGCCTCCTCGCAGGTTGGGTCACCTTCGTCCCGGGCATCATCGCCAACACCGCCTGGGCGATCTTCCACATCCTGATCATCCTGCTGCAGGCCTTCATCTTCATGATCCTCACGGTCGTCTACATCGCCGGCGCCCGCGAAGGCCATTGATCGATTTTTTTCGTCGCTGCACCCCGTTTCCCGACTATCCGTTTCTGACTTCTGAGGAGATCCACCATGGAATTCATCGCCAACGTTCAGGGCCTGACCGCCATCGCCATCGGCATCATCATCGGCCTCGGTGCGCTGGGCGCCTGCTTGGGCATCGCGATCATGGGTTCCAAGTTCCTGGAATCGGCCGCGCGTCAGCCGGAGCTCGTGCCGATGCTGCAGGGTCGCATGTTCCTGCTGGCCGGCCTGATCGACGCGGCGTTCATCATCGGCCTGGCCGTCGCCCTGTACTTCGCGACCGGCAACCCGCTGCTCAGCGCGCTGCAGGCGGCTCACTAAGCAACCGCGTAACCGTCACCCACGCCGGCGACCGCCGGCGTGACGTGCAGGCCGCGGCGTCTTTCGCGGCCGTCATCGCGTTCGCCTGAGGAGTCATCATGAATATCAACCTGACCTTCTTCGGCCAGATGATCTCGTTCGGGATCCTCGTCTGGTTCACGATGAAGTTCATCTGGCCGCCGCTGAACGCGGCCATCGAATCGCGCCAGAAGACCATCGCCGACGGTCTCGCCGCCGCCGAGCGCGCGCGCCAGGAGCTCAAGGACGCCGACTCGCGCGTCGCCGACGAGATCCGCAAGGCCCGCGAGGAAGCGACCCACATCGTCGACCGCGCGAACCAGCAGTACAACCAGATCGTCGACAAGGCCAAGGCCGATGCGATCGCCGAAGGCGCGCGCCAGAAGGCCGTCGCCCAGGCGGAGATCGACTCGCTGTCGCACCAGGCCCGCGAAGTCCTGCGCCAGCAGGTCGCCGCGCTGGCCGTGTCCGGCGCCGAGAAGATCCTCAAGCGCGAGATCGACGCGTCGCGTCACCGCGACCTGCTCGACGCCCTGGCCAAAGAGATCTGATCCATGAGCAGCGCCGAAAGTCTGGCCCGTCCGTATGCCCGCGCCGCGTTCGACCTCGCCCGCGAGGCCGGTGCGCTGGCCGAGTGGTCGTCCAAGCTCGAGTTCGCGGCCGCGGTCGCGCGTGATCCGCAGGTACAGACCCTGATCGGCAATCCCGCGTTCGGCGGCGACAAGCTCGCCGGCCTGTTCCTGCCGCAGGGCGAGAAGGCCGACTCGACCTTCGCGAACTTCGTCGCGACCCTGGCCGCCAACCGCCGCCTGCCGATTCTCGCCGACGTCGCCGACGGCTTCGCCGCGCTCAAGCGCGCGGCCGAAGGCGTGCTCAAGGTCAACGTGCGCGCCGCCGTGGCGCTCGAAGCCGGCCAGGCCGACGCCCTCAAGGCGGCGCTGGCCAAGCGTTTCGGCCGCGAGATCGAGCTTACGAGCACGATCGACGAATCGGTCATCGGCGGCGCGGTCATCGACGCCGGCGACACCGTCATCGACGGCTCCGTGCGTGGTCGTCTGGAACGTCTTGCGCAGTCGCTGACTCACTAAAAAATCGTCGTCATGTCGGCGGATCCGTGCGATCCGCCTCTAGCGAGAAAACCCATGCAAACCACGCTCAACCCGTCCGAAGTCAGCGAGCTCATCAAGAGCCGCATCCAGCAGTTCCAGGCCACGGCCGAAGCGCGCAACGAAGGCACCATCACCTCGGTGTCCGACGGCATCGTGCGCATCCACGGTCTCGCCGACGTGATGTCGGGCGAAATGATCGAGCTGCCGGGCAATTCCTTCGCCCTCGCGCTGAACCTCGAGCGCGACTCGGTGGGCGCGGTCGTCCTGGGTGAGTACCAGCACCTGCGCGAAGGCGACACGGTCAAGACGACCGGCCGCATTCTCGAAGTCCCGACCGGTCCGGAACTGCTCGGCCGCGTCGTCGACTCGCTCGGCAACCCGATCGACGGCAAGGGTCCGCTGAACGCCAAGCTGCTCTCGCCGATCGAGAAGGTCGCGCCGGGCGTGATCTGGCGCAAGTCGGTCGACCAGCCCGTGCAGACCGGCTACAAGTCGGTCGACTCGATGATCCCGATCGGCCGCGGCCAGCGCGAGCTGATCATCGGCGACCGCCAGACCGGCAAGACCGCCCTGGCGATCGACGCGATCATCAACCAGAAGGGCACCGGCATTAAGTGCATCTACGTCGCGATCGGCCAGAAGCAGAGCTCGATCGCCAACGTCGTGCGCAAGCTCGAAGAGAACGGCGCGATGGACCACACCATCGTCGTCGCCGCCTCGGCGTCCGAATCGGCCGCGCTGCAGTACATCGCGCCCTATTCCGGCTGCGCGATGGGCGAATACTTCCGCGACCGCGGCCAAGACGCGCTGATCATCTACGACGACCTGTCCAAGCAGGCCGTCGCCTACCGCCAGATCTCGCTGCTGCTGCGCCGTCCGCCGGGCCGCGAAGCGTATCCGGGCGACGTGTTCTACCTGCACTCGCGCCTGCTCGAACGCGCCGCGCGCGTCAGCGAGGAATACGTCGAGAAGTTCACCAACGGCGAAGTCAAGGGCAAGACCGGCTCGCTGACCGCGCTGCCGATCATCGAGACCCAGGCCGGCGACGTGTCCGCGTTCGTGCCGACCAACGTGATCTCGATCACCGACGGCCAGATCTTCCTCGAGACCGACCTGTTCAACGCCGGCATCCGCCCGGCCGTCAACGCCGGCATCTCGGTGTCCCGCGTCGGCGGCGCCGCGCAGACCAAGATCGTCAAGAAGCTGTCCGGCGGCGTGAAGCTGGCGCTGGCGCAGTACCGCGAGCTCGCGGCGTTCGCCCAGTTCGCCTCGGACCTGGACGCCGCCACGCGCGCCCAGCTCGAGCGCGGCCAGCGCGTGACCGAGCTCATGAAGCAGAACCAGTACGCGCCGCTGTCGATCGCGGAACTGGCGCTGTCCGTCTACGCGGCCGAGAAGGGCTATCTCGACGACCTGCCGGTCGCCAAGATCCTGCCGTTCGAGAAGGGACTGCATGCGTTCTTCCACCAGAACCACGGCGATCTCATGAAGAAGATCGTCGACAGCGGCGACTGGAACAACGACATCGAAGCGACGTTCAAGGCCGGCATCGCCGAGTTCAAGAAGACGGGTTCCTGGTAACGGGCACGGCGCGCGCCGCTGCGCGCGCGCCGCTCCGCCGGACGGCGATCCGCACTACTGAACCAGCAAAGCGAGCGAACACATGGCAGGCGGCAGAGAAATCAAATCCAAGATCAAGAGCGTGCAGAACACCCGCAAGGTGACGCGCGCGCTCGAAATGGTCTCGGCCTCGAAAATCCGCAAGGCGCAGGACCTCATGAAGGCCTCGCGTCCGTATGCACGCCTGATGCGTCAGGTGATCGGTCACATCGCCAAGGCGAACACCGAGTACCAGCACCCGTTCATGGTCGCGCGCACGGAACTCAAGCGCGTCGGCTACATCGTCGTGTCCACCGACCGCGGCCTCTGCGGCGGACTGAACTCGAACCTGTTCCGCCGCCTGATCGCCGAGATCCGCGAGCTCAGCGACCGCGGCGTGCAGATCGACGTCGTCGCGATCGGCTCCAAGGCGAACGCGTTCTTCAAGCGCCTGAAGGTCAACCTCGTCGGCTCGGCCACGCACCTCGGCGAGAAGCCGCAGCTGAACTCGCTGATCGGCGTGATCAAGGTCATGCTCGACGCCTACACCGACGGCCGCATCGACCAGCTCAAGCTGGCCTACAACGACTTCGTCAACACGATGACGCAGAAGCCGACGATCGACACCCTGCTGCCGCTGCCGCCGTCGAACGGGCTGACCAACACGCACGAGTGGGACTACATCTACGAGCCGGGCCCCGAGGTCGTGCTCGACCACGTGCTGGCGCGCTACATCGAATCGCTGGTCTACCAGGCCACCCTGGAAAACCTCGCGAGCGAGCACGCGGCGCGCATGGTCGCGATGAAGTCGGCCAGCGACAACGCGACCAAGGCCATAGAGACGCTGTCGTTGATCTACAACAAGGCGCGCCAGGCCGCGATCACGCAGGAAATCTCGGAAATCGTCGGCGGCGCGGCGGCGGTCTGACGACCGCCGCGGTTCCCTATTCCATCTAGGCCGGGGCGCCGCCGCGCGGCGAACCGGCGAACAGTTTCAAGCATCGGAGTTACCCAAATGAGCCAGGGCAAAGTTGTTCAGATCATCGGCGCCGTGGTCGACGTCGAATTTCCGCGCGGCCAGGTGCCGAAGGTGTACGACGCGCTGAAGGTCGACGGCACCGACATCACGCTGGAAGTCCAGCAGCAGCTCGGCGACGGCATCGTGCGCTCGATCGCCCTGGGCTCCACCGACGGCCTCAAGCGCAACCTGATCGCGCGCAATACCGGCGAAGCGATCAAGGTGCCGGTCGGCGCGAAGACGCTCGGCCGCATCATGGACGTGCTCGGCAACCCCATCGACGAAGCCGGCCCGATCGGCGAGCAGGATCGCTGGGTCATCCACCGCTCGGCGCCGAGTTATGCGGAACAGGCCGCGGCCAACGAACTGCTCGAAACCGGCATCAAGGTCATCGACCTGGTCTGCCCGTTCGCCAAGGGCGGCAAGGTCGGCCTGTTCGGCGGCGCCGGCGTCGGCAAGACCGTCAACATGATGGAACTCATCAACAACATCGCGAAGGCGCACAGCGGTCTGTCCGTGTTCGCCGGCGTGGGCGAGCGTACCCGCGAGGGCAACGACTTCTACCACGAGATGAAGGACTCCAACGTCCTCGACAAGGTCGCGATGGTGTACGGCCAGATGAACGAGCCGCCGGGCAATCGTCTGCGCGTCGCGCTGACCGGCCTGACCATGGCCGAGTACTTCCGCGACGAGAAGGATGCGTCGGGCAAGGGCAAGGACGTACTGCTGTTCGTCGACAACATCTACCGCTACACCCTGGCCGGCACCGAAGTCTCGGCGCTGCTCGGCCGCATGCCGTCGGCCGTGGGCTACCAGCCGACCCTGGCCGAGGAAATGGGCGTGCTGCAGGAACGCATCACCTCGACCAAGACCGGTTCGATCACGTCGATCCAGGCCGTCTACGTGCCCGCGGACGACCTGACCGACCCGTCGCCGGCGACGACCTTCGCCCATCTCGACGCGACCGTCGTGCTCTCGCGCAACATCGCCGCGCTCGGCATCTACCCGGCCGTCGATCCGCTGGACTCGACCAGCCGCCAGCTCGATCCGAACGTGATCGGCAGCGAGCACTACGAAGTCGCGCGCAAGGTGCAGGGCACGCTGCAGCGCTACAAGGAACTCAAGGACATCATCGCGATCCTCGGCATGGACGAGCTCAGCGAAGAGGACAAGCAGGCCGTGGCGCGCGCGCGCAAGTGCGAGCGCTTCTTCTCGCAGCCGTTCCACGTCGCCGAAGTGTTCACGGGTTCGCCGGGCAAGTACGTCTCGCTGAAGGAAACGATCCGCGGCTTCAAGATGATCGTCGACGGCGAATGCGACCACCTGCCGGAGCAGGCGTTCTACATGGTCGGCGGCATCGACGAGGCCATCGAGAAGGCCAAGAAGATGGCCGAGAAGGCCTGATCGCGCTTGCAACGACACTGACGGAATCGCGCCGCCGCTGCGGCGGCGCGCTCCAGCGAGGCAGACATGACTAGCACCATCCGTTGCGACATCGTCAGCGCCGAGGAAGAGATCTTCCACGGCGCGGCGCAGATGGTCGTGGCCACCGGCGAGATCGGCGAACTCGGCATCGCGCCGCGCCATGCGCCGCTGATCACGCGCCTGAAGCCGGGCCAGGTCCGCGTGATCCTGGAGAACGGCGACGAACAGTTCTTCTACGTCTCCGGCGGCATCCTCGAAGTGCAGCCGCAGGTCGTCACCGTGCTCGCCGACACCGCGATCCGCGCGAAAGACCTCGACGAAGCCGCCGCGACCAAGGCCAAGGAAGCGGCCGAACGCGCGCTGGCCAACCGCACCGACGCGCTCGAGATCGCCCAGGCCCAGGCCGAACTGGCCCAGGCCATGGCCCAGCTGCAGGCGCTCGAACGCCTGCGCAAGGCGCTCAAGCACTGAGACCCGGCAGCGTCACGCTGCCGCGCAGGCGACGCCGGTCACTCCGTCGCCTGTTTCGCGACATCACTCCTGCGCCGGCCTCGTGCCGGCGTTTTTTTGTGCGCGATGGCGCGGCTGCGGATTCACCGGCATCCTGTCGAACAGAACTGTCGCCCTCCCGCTTCCAGGACCGCACTTCCATGCGCTATCTCACGCTCGTCGTGCTGTGCCTCGCCCAGCTCGGCGCACCGGCTTCGGCTGCCGGCGCGCCCTCGCGGACCTCTGCCGAGCCCGCCGCCGCGACCCGGACGGGCGCGGCCCGCGCCGGCAACGCCGTCGTCACCATCGCCGGACAGGTTCGCGACCGCACTAGCCAGGCGCCCATCGCCGGCGCCGAGGTCAGCTTCTACACCCCGGGCATCTTCCAGTTTCCGGACTTCGTCGGCAGGACGACGACCGACGCCGAGGGGCGCTACCGCATCGTGCCGAACTTCGGCAGCGCGTTCTACGGCGTCGCGGCCGCCGCCGGACACGCAGCGCGCGCCAGCGACGACAGCCGCTGCGAATCGCACGCGGAATGCCTGAGCTACGACAGCCGGATCACGCCCGACGCCGCCGGCAACGTCGTCGCGGATTTCGCCTTGAGCCCCGGCGCCGTCGTCAGCGGCCGCGTCTTCGATCGCGACGACCAATCCCGCCCGTACTACGTCAGCGGCAACCTCGAACCGGTCGACCCCGCGGATTTCCGCCTGCGCCGTTCCATCGCCGTCGACGCCGACGGAAACTTCCGCGTCGGCGAGCTGCATGCCGGCGCCTATCGCCTGAGTTTCGGCGCCACCCAGGGCGGCGACAGGAATCTGCCCTACCTGCGCTACTACTGGCCCGATCTTCATTGCAACGACGTGCAAGTGCTCTGCGCGTCGCTGCCGGTGACGCCGATCGTGCTGGGCGAAGCCGCGCAGATCGCCGATCTCGCGATAGGGGTGCGGCGCGGCTCGCAGCTGCGCGCGCGCCTGCGCAGCAGCGGCAACGGGCAGTACGTCAGCCAATACACCCGCGTCAGTCTGCCGGGACAACCGGGACGCTACCGCGAAGCCACCAGCTTCTTCCCCGACAATTTCGCCGTCGTCGCACCGCTGCTGCCCGGCTCCGTCAACGTCGCGCTGTATCCGGACGCCGCATCGTCCTACAACGCCGTCGTCTATCCGGACCGCGCCTGCAACGGCTGGAGCTGCGACTTCGGCGGTGCCGCCACGGTCGAGATACCGGCCGAGGACGGAATCCACACGCTGCCCGACGTGCCGATCGCCCCGCTGCGCACGATACGCGGACGCGTCGTTTCGGCCGACGGGCAACCGCTCGCCGGCGTGCGCGTCGCGGCCGGCAACCTGCGCGCGCCGCCGGTCTCGGGCTTCGACGAGCACGGCTCCGTCCTGAGCGATGCGAACGGCGACTATCAGCTCGAGGCGTTCTACAGCGCCAGCGTCGTCGTCCGCACGCGGCAGGACGCCATGGGCTGGCTCGATCAGGCCTGGCAGTACATCGAGTGCACCGACGGGAATCTGTTCTGCGAACTGCAGAGCGATTATCCGCGCATCCGTTTCGACACCCAGGCACACCATGCCGGCATCGACTTCCGCCTGAGCCGCGCACATGGCGGAACCCTGCTGGGCCGGGTCGCCGAAACGACGACGTTGACGCCGCAGCCGGACTACGTGGTCTTCGTGATACCGATGAACACTCCGCGCCGGGGCAAGTTCGTCCGCAGCGACACCGAAGGCCGCTTCCGCATCGACGACCTGCCGGCCGGCGCCTACTATCTGCTGGCTCATCCGCGGGCCTATGACACGGGCGCGATAACGGGCATCTTCTATCCGTCCAACCAGCCCTGCGGCTTCACGGCGGAGGGCTGGACGACCTGTCTGCCGACCACCGTCGAGCCGCTGACGGTTTCCGACGGCAGCGTGCTGTCGGATCTGACCATTCTGATTCCGCGGCCGGATCCGATATTCAGCGACGGCTTCCGGTAGCGCGCGACGGCGCCGTTCGATCCCTCGCGCGGCACGCAACCCGCTGCCGCACGCTCAGCCCTGCGCCGCCGCATATGCGGCGAGCACGTCGTCGACGCGGCCGACCAGCAGGCTGCGGCCGTACTCCATCCACAGCACGCTGTCGCAGAGATCGGCGATCCGATCCTCGTCGTGGCTGACCAGAACGACGGTCGTGCCGGCGTGGATGCGCTCGTGGATCGCCTGCGCCGACTTGCGCTGGAATTCCGCGTCGCCGACGGCGAGCAGTTCGTCGACCAGCAATACGTCGGGCTGCACCTGCAGCGCGACCGAAAATCCCAGGCGCAGCACCATGCCGTTGGAATAGCTCGCGACCGGCTGGTCGAAGAAGTCGCCGAGCTCGGCGTAGTCGTGGATCGCGGCGAGCCGCGCGTCGATCTCGCGCCGGCGCAAACCGAGGCGCAGGCCGCAGAGAATCGCGTTGTCGCGTCCTGACAGATGCGGCACGAAGCCCAGCGACAGCGACAGCAGCTGGCAGCTCGCGTCGGCGCGCGCGATGCGGCCGCGGTCGGGCCGCAGGATGCCGGCGAGCACGCGCAGCAAGGTGCTCTTGCCGGCGCCGTTGCGCCCGACGATGCCGAGGCGCTGGCCGCGGCGCAGCTCGAGGCTGACGTCCTGCAGCGCCCAGTGTTTCTCGCCGCGCAGCCGCCGGCGCACGTCGAACGCGACGCCGACCCGCTCGAGCCGCAGCACGAAGTCGCTCATGCGGCGAGCTTCGGATAGCGCGCCGCGAGCCGCCGCACCGCGGCGACGCCGGCCAGCGCGAGCGCGACCGCGATGACCGCGACGCGCAGCAGCGCCGCCGGGTCGGGCCAGCGCCCGTGCAGCAGAACCCCGCGCAGCGCGTCGACGAGGACGAGCACCGGATTCCAGGCCAGCCACGGCGCATAGGCCGCCGGCACGCGCTCGAACGCGAACACGATGCCGGACAGGAACATCAGCACCGCGAGCAGCTGCTCGACGACGAAGCGCAGGTCCGGCAGCAGCGGCATCAGCGCGGCAAGCAGCAGCCCACCGCCGACGGCGCAGAGGCCGATGCAGGACAGCAGCAGCGGCAGGCTCAGATACGCGGGATTCGGCGGATAGCCGGCGAGCCAGAGCACCGCGAGCAGCACCACGAACACGACGGCGAACTTGATCGCATCGGCGAGCAGGTGCACGAACGGAAAGATCAGCACCGGCACGCGCACCTGGTGGATCAGCACGAGGTTCATCCAGATCGCCTGCCCCGCATGCACGACGCTGGACTTGAACCACTGCCAGACCACGAGACCGATCAGCAGGAAGGGCAGATAGCCCGGACCGCCGCTGCCGAGGATGCGGTCGAACACGAGCCAGAATGCGGCCATCATCAGCGCCGGCTCGACCAGCCACCAGAGCAGGCCCAGATAGCTGCGCGAGCGCTCGGCGCGCAGTTCCGCGTAGGTGCTGAACCAGAGCAGTTCGAGGAAATGCAGACGCATGCGCGGCCCGCGGCGTGAGGCGGCGCGAGCATAGCCCATCCCTGCGCCGCCGCCGCAACGGTACGGACGGCGGCGGCCCGGCCGGCGCCGCGCACGGCGGCTGCACACGGATACGGCGGCCTCTTGACTCGCCGCCGCGCCGGGCGCAAAAGGCTGCGGTCCTCCGGCCCAACGACCGCCCGTGATCTTCTTCACCATCGTCTCGCGCAACTATCTCGCGTATGCGCTGACCCTGCTGCAGTCGCTGGCCGCGCAACATCCGCAGAGCCGGCGCTATCTCGCCCTGGCCGACCAGGCCGACGACGACCCCGACCTGGCCGACCCGCTGTTCGAGCTGGTGCGGATAGAAGACCTCGACCTGCCCGATTTCGATGCGTTCGTGTTCCGCTACGACATCCTCGAGCTCAACACGGCGATCAAGCCCTACGTGTTCCGCTGGCTGCGCCGGCACCATGCGGACGAGGCGCTGGTCTATCTCGATCCGGACGTGTTCGTGGTCGCGCCGCTGCGCAGCGTCGAGCAGGCGCTGGCCGCCGGCGCGCTGGCCGTGCTGACGCCGCATCTGAACGCGCCGGTCGACGACGACCGCCACCCGGGCGAACTGGCCATCCTGCGCAGTGGCACCTACAACCTCGGCTTCCTCGCGCTCGGCGCACACGCGCAGACCGACGCGCTGATCGCCTGGTGGGCCGCGAAGCTCGAATTCGGCGGCGCAGCCGATCCGGCCGCGGGCCTGTTCACCGACCAGAAATGGATGGACCTCGTGCCGGGCCTGTTCGACGACGTGCACGTGCTGCGCGACGACGGCTGCAACCTCGCCTACTGGAACCTGGCCCAGCGCCGCGTCGAACGCACCGATGCCGGCTGGACCGCGAATTCACGGCCGCTGGCCTTCGTGCATTTCAGCGGCGTGGACGTCGATCACCCGCAGCAGTTCTCGCGCCATCAGGACCGCTACCGCGCGGCCGACCTCGGCGCGCTGCGGCCGCTGTACGAGGACTATCTGCAGCGCCTGCGCGACAACGGCCATGCGCGCCACCGGCTCAAGCCCTACGCGTTCGGCGCATTCGCCGACGGCGAGCCACTGACACGGCCGCTGCGCGCGGTGTTCCGCCAGTATTTCGACAAGGGCTGCGCCGAGGCCGAGCCGCAGCCGTGGCAGATGCGCCGCGAGCGCTACGACCTGCCCTGCGACGAACTCGTCGCGCAGGCGGACGCGCCGGTCACGCGGCTGATGTACGCCGCCTGGCGCCTGCGCCCCGATCTGCACGGTGCGTTCGATCTCGGCGATCGCGAAGGCCGCGAGGCGTTCATTCGCTGGTATCTGCGTGCGGCCGCGCGCGAGTTCGGCATTCCGCCGCGGCACATCGCGCCGGTCGCCGCCGCGTTCCGCGGCAACGGCGGCAGCGCGGCGCACTGGGATCCGCACGGCCGCGTGCGCGCCGCCGGCGCCTGGCCGCGGCTCAGCGCCGCGAGCCTGACCCTGATCGACTGGAGCTGCCGCCAGCGCTGGGCGCTCGCGCTGTACGGGCGCATACCGGCGCGCTGGCGCCATCGCCTGCGCCGGCGCCTCGAGCGCGAAGCCTACGTGCCGCCCGCGCCGGCGGCCGCCGCACCCGCCGTCGCCGT
>NZ_JANFVR010000114.1 GCF_024609805.1 Tahibacter caeni
GCACGGCCGGCGAGCGCGCGAGACCCAGCAGCGCTTCCCGCACGGGCTCGGCCGGCGTGAAGCCGGCCGCGGCGAGCCCGCTCGCATCGCCGTCGTCGCGGTCGAGGTTCTGCCACAGCGTGACCCAGCCGTCGTCGCCGGCGGGCTTGCCGCTCTTGTCCAGCGGCGCGAGCAGCGCGCGGAATTCCTCGGCGACGCCGTCGCGCGCGACCGCGAGCGCGGCGGCGAACGCCGCCGTGTCCGCATGCCCGAGGGACTGCGCGATGCGTTCGACGAGCAGCGCATCGGCCGGCAGCGCGTGGGTCTGCTCGTCGCGCAGCATCTGCAGGCGGTTTTCGGCGCGGCGCAGGAACAGATAGCTGCGGCGCAGCAGCTGCGCGCGCGCCTTTTCCACGAAGCCCAATTGTTCACAGGCCGCCAGCGCCGGCAGCAGTCCGCGCACGCGCAGGCTCGGTTCGCGGCCGCCGCGGATCATCTGCAGCAGCTGCACGATGAATTCGATCTCGCGGATGCCGCCGGGGCCGAGCTTGAGGTTGTCGGTCAGGTCCTTGCGCGCGACTTCGGCGTCGATCAGCGCCTTCATCTCGCGCAGGCCCGCGAACGCGGTGTAGTCGAGATAGCGCCGGTAGACGAACGGCCGCAGGCTCTCGCACAGACGCTTGCCGGCGGCGAGGTCGCCGGCGACCGGCCGCGCCTTGATCCAGGCGTAGCGTTCCCAGTTGCGTCCTTCGCGCTGGTAGTACTGCTCCATCGCGGCGAACGACAGCGCGACGCGGCCGGCGTTGCCGAACGGGCGCAGGCGCAGGTCCACGCGATAGACGTAGCCGTCGACGCTGACTTCGGCCAGCAGCTTGACCATCTGCTGGCCCAGCCGCGCGAAGTACGTTTCGTTGTCGACGGCGCGCGCGCCGTCGGTCTGGCCGTTTTCCGCATAGGCGAGGATCAGGTCGACGTCGGATGAGAAATTCAGCTCGCCGCCGCCGAGCTTGCCGAGGCCGAGCACGACCAGCCGCTGCGCACGGCCCGCCGCGTCGCGCGGCCGGCCGTGGCGCTGGCCCAGGTGCGCCTCGGCATAGCGCAATGCGGCCTCGATGCAGGTCTCGGCCAGCGCGGTGGAACCGTCGAGCGTGTCGCTGACCTCGTCGAAGCCGTTGACGTCGCGCCAGATCAGGCGCAGCGCCTCGCGCTTGCGGAAGCGCCGCAGCAGCGCCATCTGGCGCGCCTCGTCGCGTTCGCCCGGATCGAGCTGCCAGACCCGTGCGTCGGCCGGGCGCGGGTCGCTCATGAGCATCAGCGCCTCGGGCGCGAGCAGCGCCGGATCGCGCGAGAAGCAGTCGTAGGCGAAGTCGCTGGCCAGCAGCACGCGCTGGAGCCGCTCGGCCACGCCGGCGTCGTCGTAGAACGGCACGCCGGCCTCGCGGCAGCGCGCGAGCAGATGCGCGTAGCGGCGCTCGAGGAAGTCGGCGAAGGACACGGCGGCAGTCGTCGTCATGGGCCGCCGATTCAAGCAGATTCGCGCGCCGATTGCGCGCGCCGCCGCGAAAGCGGGGCCGGCTTGCCGGCCGGCCCCGCCTGTCGCGATCCGGCCGCGGACGGCCGGTGGAACGTCTACTGCTCGAAACCGTTGCGGAAGATCTGGTCTGCCTGGCCTGACGTGCACGACGCGCCGTAATAGTGGCGCACGTCGTCGAGCCAGAAGCCGTCGCCGCTCTGCGAGGTGTCGCTCGCGAAGCGGAAACGCAGGCCGACCGTGTTGCCCGCGAACGCGGACAGGTCGACCGTGACGCGGGTCCAGGTCGTGCGCGAGCCGTGCCAGGCCGTGCGCGCGCCGAACACGCCGTTGCCGTTCATGACGCCGTTGTAGCCGCCCTCGGTGAAGCGGTTCGGGTCGGCCGGCACCGAGCCCTGCGCGCCGAGGATGTCGGTCCAGGTCGTGCCGCCGTCCAGCGAATACTCCAGCAGCACGCCGTCGTAGTTCGCCTCGGTCGCATAGCGCGTCCAGAACTCCAGCTTGTTGCCGCCGGTCGCGGCCAGATCCAGCGGCGTGGCCAAGGTCAAGGTGCGCGTGCTCGACGTGGACGGATCGGGCACGAAGAACGCGCTCGCCGGCGAATGCGACTGCGTGGTCGCGACCGTCCAGTTCGCGCCGGCGCCGCTGCCCGCGGCGGTCCAGTTGCCGATGCCGGCTTCGGCATTGTCGGTGAAGCCGTCGACCGTGCCCGGGCCGAACGGACGCGCCGAGCGCCGCACGACGTTGGTGTCTTCGATGCCGCCGCCGCAGAGTCCGCTGCCGGCGCCGTTCGGGTCTTCGGCGCGCACGACGTAGTGGTAGCTGTTGTTGCCGACCGTGGTGTCGGCGAACGTGGTCGTGGTCAGGCAGGACTGCAGCAGGTTGGCCGCCGACGGGGTGAAACCGGCCGTCGTGGAGCGGTAGACGTTGTAGCGCGGCGGATTCGCGCCGCAGTTCGGCGTCGCGGCCGTCCAGTTCAGGTCGACCTCGCAGGACGCCGTGCCCGGCGAGACGGCGCTGCCGGCGCCGGCGAAGGTCGGCGACAAGGTGCACTGGCCCGTCGCGGTCGCGCTGCTGCAGCTGCTGGCGACCGACTGGCAGGGCTGCGCCGTGTCGACGCTGACGACCTTGTAGCTGTAGGTCGTGCCGCCGGACACCGTACCGTCTACGTAGGATGTCGCATTGTCCACTTCGGCAATCTGCGTGAAGTTGGAGCCCGGGCAGGCGCCCGTGGAGCGCAGGACCTGGTACTTGCCGATGCCGCCGACGGCGGTCCAGCTCACCGTGATCGTGTTGGCCGCCGACGCGGTCGCGGTCACGTTGGCCGGCGCGGCCGGCGCGACGCAGCCGTTGATGCCGTCGAGCACCGTCGCGGTGCCGCCGCCGACCGGATCGAGATGGGTCTTCATCGCCGTCGTCGTCGTGCCGCCGCCTTCCCAGCCCCGGGCGAGGCGGCCGTAGTAGTCGGTCAGGTCCTCACCGGTCGCGCCGCAGGCGGACAGGCCGCCGCTGAGCACGCCGACGAGGCGGCGGTCGGCGTTGTACAGCGGCGAACCCGACGAACCGCCTTCGGTCACGTTCGGCACGACCGAGGTCGGCGGCGGCTGGATGCCCGGCAGCAGCGGCGGGCTCGGATCCCAGTGCACGTACCAATGCGTGGTGCCGCTGCCGGCGGTCGGCTGCAGGTACTGGCGGATGTCCATGGTCTGGCCGATGAACGTGATGCGCTTTTCGTCCACGCCCGGGTGATGGATGCTCGCGCACATGCCGGCGGTCGACGTCGGATCGCCCGGCTGTATGCAGGTATGCGCGACGTCGTTGCGGTCCCAGCCGGCCCAGTAGTGGTTGAAGGCCGGGTTCAGCGGACCGACGAATTCGAGCAGGGTCCAATCCGACGAACTCGTCGTGCCGTTGTTGGCGAGGAAGGTTGCGCCGCTGTAGGTGGTATTCGGCTTCGGCAGCGGCGAGCCGCTCGCGCTCGAACCCGGCGTGCGGCAGGTCGCCGACTCGTAGTTCCAGTAGGCGACGATCGTCGCGGCGTTCGCGTTCGAATTCATGCCGCAGTGGCCGGCCGTCGCGAAGATCAGGCGATGGTCGTTCGCGGTGTTGTTGACCAGCGAGCCGGTGCAGGTGTCGGTCGCGCCGCGCGTATAGGCCGCGACCGCGCGGCGATTGTCGTTCCACGGGTCGTTCGGCCCGAGGCAGGCCACGTCCATGTTGCAGGCGCCGGATTTGCAGTACTTCGTGCGCGCGCCGAAGCCGCGGTAGCCGTGGCCGATCTTGACGAGCGCGAGCTGCACTTCGTCCTGGCGCCCGGCCGGCACCGTCAGGGTGAACACGGCGCTGCTGGCCATGAGCACCTGGGTCCAGTACTGCCCGGTCACGTTGTTGTTCTCGGCCGTGAACGGGCCGATCGACGCGCTGCCGTCGGGCGCGGCGATCGTCAGGGTGGCGCCGTCGGGCAGATGGAACGGATTCATGCCGAAGTTCAGATGCGCCGCATCGGGCGTCTCGACCTCGAAGGTCCAGACCAGCGCGCCGTCGGCGCGCGTGCTCCAGCGGCCGTCGGCGGCCGGCGTGACGTTGAGCTCGTGGCCGATCGCGAAACGCTTCGGGCCGACGCCCTTGACGTCGGTCAGCGCGTCCTCGTCGGCGAGCTTGTTCATGTCCAGCGCATCGAAGCTGACCTTGCTCCGGTCCGCGTTGAAGCCTTCGGCCATGGCGCCCCCGGCCACGGCCATTCCCAGCATCGCCCCGATGCCGAGTACATAGAGTTTTCGCACGGTGATCTCCCAAATCTGCGTGAACGGCAAGCGGCTGCACGCCCCCAGACGGCACGCAACCGATTCGCATTCTCCCGCGCGGTCAGCAAGGTGAAATCCGCAACGCGGCCGACGCGGCGGGGCGGTCCTGCCCTCTTCGCGGCCGAAGGTGTCCCCGTCCCACGGACCTCGATCGACCGTCTGCGCACGGAGCCGCGGCACGGCAGCGGGCCTGGGTGAGGCCTGCGACATCAGGACTGAGTACCGCGCGGCGCGGCGGCCGCTCCGCGCGCCACGTAGCGAGGCAAGGTCAACGGTGTGGTCCGGGTGCGGCCATCGGGCACGAGCGGAGTGCGCCGCGCGTGGGCGGCTGTGTCGCGGCGTGGCCGCCGGCGCAACGAACCAGTGTCGGTCGCCAGGCGGCGATCGCCGCCGGCGAGTCCGCGCCGCCAATGCCGGCGAGGGCGAGGCGCCGATCGCCCAATAAAAAACCCGCCGCTGCAGGGCAGCGGCGGGTTCCCTCCCGGCAGACTCTTGGGCCTGCGCCCGGCGGATTGTGACCATTGCAACGCCAGGGTCACGCCGCGGTGCAACACCGGCTGCGGCCGAGCCCGGTCCTGCGGCCGCCGGCCCGACCGGCGACATGTGGAAAATCACCCATCTGCCGCAGTCAGCTGCGCGGCCGGCCGTCGCGTTTCCAGTCGCGGAAACCGCCGCATTTTTCCCGCATCTCCCCGCGGGAGTGCGACCCGGCAAGGGCAGCCGCGGATCGTCGCACGTTCCGATTCTCGCGACGTCCCGTTCCCGGCACGCAGGGCCGCGACGACGACCGGGCCCGGCTGCGGCGCGACGCCGCCACGCAACTCGTTGCCTCGACAGAATTTTCGACCCCGTTCCGCCGCACATACCGCACCGCTATAACCGAATAACCCCCCATCCTTTCCTGGCGTTCCCAGCCGCGCCTAGCATCGCCGGTCACTGGGCGTTTGGACGTCCAAACGAAGCCGGTGATCCCATGTCCGCAACACCCGCACTGCCGCTGATCCCGCTGCCCGAAGCCAAGGCCGGCGACCTCGCGCGCCTCGTCGAGGGGCTGGACGCCTCGGCGCTCTGGTGGCTGTCGGGCTACGCGGCCGGCCTGGCCAGCCAGCCCGTCGCGCGCGCCGTGTCCGCGGCGCTGGCCCGGGAACCCGCCGCCGCGCTGCGCCTGAGCGTCGTCTACGGCAGCCAGACCGGCAATGCGAAGCGCCTGGCCGAGCAGTTCGCGCAGAAGGCCGAAGCCGCCGGCCTGCAGGTGCGCCTGCTGCGCGCCGACGCGTATCCGACGCGCGAGCTCAAGAGCGAACGCCTGCTCGTCCTCGTCGTCAGCACCCAGGGCGACGGCGATCCGCCCGACGACGCGCGCGGCTTCGTCGAATTCCTGCTCGGCAAGCGTGCGCCGGAGCTCAAGGAACTGAAGTTCGGCGTGCTCGGCCTCGGCGACAGCAGCTATCCACAGTTCTGCGAGATCGGCCGCCGCCTCGACCTACGCCTGACCGAACTCGGCGCGACGCGCCTGCTCGACCGCGCCGACGCCGACGTCGACGTCGAACGCGTCGCCAGGCCCTGGGCCGAGCGCGCGTTGCAGCTCGTGCGCGATCAGGCCAAGGCCCACGCGCCGATGGCCACGGTCACGCCGCTGCGCCCGGCCGCGACGGCGGCCTGGTCGCGCGAGAAGCCCTTCGCCGCCGAAGTCGTCGCGAACCAGCGCATCACCGCGCGGCAGAGCGACAAGGACATCCGCCACGTCGAGCTGTCGCTGGAAGGCTCGGGCCTGAGCTACGAACCCGGCGACGCGCTCGGCGTCTGGCCGCGCAATCCGCCGGCGCTCGTCGATGCGGTGCTGGCCCAGCTCAAGCTCGACGGCAACGCGCCCGTGCGCATCGACGAGACCACCCAGCCGCTGCGCCTGTGGCTCAGCGAACAGCGCGAGCTCACGCGCCTGTCGCGGCCGCTGATCGCGCAGCACGCGGCGCTGTCGGGCGCGGCCGAACTCAACCGGCTGCTGTCGCCGGACCACGCCGCGCAGCTGCAGAAACTGCTCGCCGACTACCAGATCATCGACCTGCTGCGCGCCTGGCCGGCGGCCTGGGCGGCCGAGGAATTCGTCGCCGCGCTGCGCCCGCTGACGCCGCGCCTGTATTCGATCGCGTCGAGCCAGAAGGCAGTCGGCGACGAAGCGCACCTGACCGTCGCCCACGTCGCCTACGACGCGTTCGGCAGCACGCACTGGGGCGCGGCTTCGCACCATCTCGCGAGCCAGACTGAGGCCGGCCGCGTGCCGGTGTTCGTCGAGCACAACGAGCGCTTCCGGCTGCCGCGCGACACGTCGCGCGACGTGGTCATGATCGGCCCGGGCACCGGCGTCGCGCCGTTCCGCGGCTTCGTGCAGGAACGCGCCGCGACCGGCGCGGCCGGCCGCAACTGGCTGCTGTTCGGCAATCCGCACGCGCGCAGCGATTTCCTCTACCAGCTCGAATGGCAGGACGCGCTCAAGCGCGGCCAGCTCGCGCGGCTCGATCTCGCGTTCTCGCGCGACCAGGCCGGCAAGGTCTACGTACAGCACCGCCTGCGCGAGCACGGCGCCGAGCTGTATCGCTGGATCGAAGGCGGCGCGCACGTCTACGTCTGCGGCGACGCGACGCGCATGGCCAAGGACGTGCACGCGGCTCTGATCGAGGCCGCCGTGACCCACGGCGGCAAGAGCCTCGAGGACGCGACCGCCTACGTGAACGAGCTGCAGCAACAAGGGCGCTACGCCCGGGATGTCTATTGAAATGAGCGCGGGACTTTCAGCGGTAGAGAGGATCAAGACGGACAGCCGCCTGCTGCGCGGCTCATTGCGCGAAAGCCTGGCCGACCCGGCCACCGGCAGCCTGCGCGAGGACGACCAGACCCTGATCAAGTACCACGGCAGCTACCAGCAGGACGACCGCGACCTGCGCGAGGAGCGCCGCCAGCAGAAGCTCGAGCCCGACTACAGCTTCATGATCCGCACGCGCACGCCGGGCGGCGTGACGACGCCGTCGCAGTGGCTGCAGCTCGATGCGATCGCGACGCGCTATGCGGGCAACGGCCTGCGCATCACGACGCGCCAGGCGTTCCAGTTCCACGGCGTCGTCAAGCGCGAGCTCAAGGCCACCATGGCCGCGATCAACGCCTCGCTGATCGACACGATCGCGGCCTGCGGCGACGTCAACCGCAACGTGCTCGCGGCGGCCAATCCGCTGCTGTCCTCGGCGCATGCGACCGTGCACGCGCAGGCGCGCGCGCTGTCGCAGCATTTCCTGCCGCAGACGCGGGCCTACTACGAGATCTGGCTCGACGAGGAACTCGTCGCCGGCGCCGACGAGCACGAGCCGATCTACGGCCCGACCTACCTGCCGCGCAAGTTCAAGACCGCATTCGCGGTACCGCCGCTCAACGACGTCGACGTGTTCGCGAACGACCTCGGCTTCATCGCGATCGTCGAGGACGGCGCGGTGATCGGCTACAACGTGACCATTGGCGGCGGCCTCGGCGCGACCCACGGCGACGCAGCGACCTATCCGCGCCTGGCCGACGTGATCGGCTTCGTGACGCCGGACCAGGTCATCGCCGTCGCCGAAGCCGTGGTCACGACGCAGCGCGACTGGGGCAACCGCACCGAGCGCAAGCGTTCGCGCCTGAAATACACGATCGACGACCGCGGCCTGGACGCGTTCAAGGCCGAGGTCGAGCGCCGCGCGGGCTTCGCGCTCACGCCCGCGCGGCCGTTCGCGTTCGCGCACAACGGCGATCGCTTCGGCTGGGTGGACAGCGAGGACGGCCGCGCGCAGCTGACCCTGCGCATCGAGGCCGGCCGCATCAACGACCGCGGCGAACGCCGCCTGCTGTCGGGCCTGCGCGCGATCGCGCGGATCCACGAAGGCGACTTCCGCCTGACCCCGAACCAGAACCTCGTGATCGCCGGCGTCGCACCGGCGGCCCGCGCGGCGATCGACGCGCTGGTCGCCGAATACGGCCTGGATCTGTACCGCGAGGCTTCGCCGCTGCGCCTCAACGCGCTGGCCTGCGTCGCGCTGCCGACCTGCGGCCTGGCCATGGCCGAGGCGGAACGCTATCTGCCCGAGCTCGTCGGCAAGCTCGAAGCGCGGCTGCAGGCGCACGGCCTGCTCGATGCGGCCATCCATCTGCGCGTGTCGGGCTGCCCGAACGGCTGCTCGCGGCCGTATCTCGGCGAGATCGCGCTGATCGGCAAGGCGCCGGGGCGCTACAACCTGATGCTGGCCGCCGACCACCGCGGCCAGCGTCTGAACCGGCTGCACAAGGAAAACATTGCCGAGGCCGAAATCCTCGACACGGTCGACGCGCTGCTCGCGCGCTACGCGGGCGAACGCGGCGACGGCGAGCGCTTCGGCGATTTCCTCGTACGCAGCGGCCTCGTCGCCGCGAAGCCCGGCATTCCGCTGGAGGTGAGGACATGAGCTTTCCCGATCTGGTCAGCGCCGCCGAGGACGGCCGCGCGCTGGCCGAGCTGAACCGGCGTCTCGAAGCGCTGCCGGCCGAAGAACGCGTGACCTGGGCATTGGCCACGTTGCCGCAGAGCCGCGCGCTGTCGTCGTCGTTCGGCGCGCAGTCGGCCGCGTCGCTGCACCTGGTCACGCGGCAGACGCCGGACATTCCGGTGATCCTCGTCGACACGGGCTATCTGTTCCCGGAGACCTACCGCTTCGCCGACGAACTCGCGCAGCGGCTGCAGCTCAACCTCAAGGTCTACCGGCCGAGCATCAGCCGCGCCTGGATGGAGGCGCGCCACGGCCGGCTCTGGGAGAACGGCGTCGAAGGCCTGGACCAGTACAACGCGCTGCGCAAGGTCGAACCGATGCGCCGCGCGCTCGACGAGCTGGCCGTGCGCACCTGGTTCGCCGGATTGCGCCGCGCCCAGGCGCGCACGCGCAGCGACGCGCAGGTGCTCGAGCTGCGCAACGGCCGCTGGAAATTCCAGCCGCTCGTTGACTGGACCGACCGCGACATCTACCTCTACCTGCAGCGCTTCGACCTGCCGTATCACCCGCTCTGGGACGAGGGCTACATCTCGATCGGCGACACGCACACGACTGCGCGCTGGGAACCCGGCATGCAGGAAGAGGACACGCGCTTCTTCGGCCTCAAACGCGAGTGCGGCATACACGTGGACCTTTGAAATCGTGCGCACTTTCGCTGTTATGCCCAGCTGCTCGTCCCCACAACCCCGCCGAACGCTCGCGATGCGAGCGTTCGGCCGCCCCCTTGACTCAAGGGGGCTCCGAAAAGCGAGCCAGATTCAGGGCTTCATCGTAATAGGCAGGCGTCACTACGATTTTTGCCGGCAGGAGCGATGTAGCCCCGGAGCCGCGTAGCTCAGCGAAGTTGTAAGCCGGCGTCGCGTTTCAGGGCTGCAGCAAAGCTATGCATTGTCCGATTCGCGCCGTCTCCCGCAAGCCCGCGAGTCCCTTCTTCCCCAGGCCGTCGCGCCGTTCGCGACCGAGCGTCCGCGCTCGTACCAGGATCACGTCCATGTCCAGCACCGCCACCGTCCGCCTCGACGATCTCCGCGACACCTTGAATCCGCCGCACGGCGGCGAGCTCAAGGAACTCTATCTGCCGGCCGATGCGGCCGACGCGCTGAAGCAGCACAGCGCGACCCTGCCGGGCTGGGATCTGAACCAGCGCCAGCTCTGCGATCTCGAACTGCTGCTCAACGGCGCGTTCTCGCCGCTGACCGGCTTCCTGACCCGGCGCGATTACGACCGCGTCGTGCAGGAGCTGCGCCTTGCCGACGGCACCCTGTGGCCGATCCCGATCACCCTGGACGTCAGTGAGGCGTTCGCCGCGAGCATCCAGGTCGGCGCCGACGTCGCGCTGCGCGATTCGCAGGGCGTGCCGCTGGCCGTGCTGACCGTCGAGGACATCTATTTCCCCGACAAGCTCGTCGAGGCGCGCGGCGTGTTCGGCACGACCGACACGACGCATCCGGGTGTCGCCGATCTGCTCCAGCGCAGCCATCCGGTCTACCTCGGCGGCACCTTGCGCGGCATCCAGCCGCCGCAGCACTACGATTTCGCCGAGCTGCGCGATTCGCCGCGCGCGCTGCGCGAACGCTTCGCGCGCCAGGGCTGGAGCACCATCGTCGCGTTCCAGACGCGCAATCCCATGCACCGCGCGCATCGCGAGCTGACCCTGCGCGCGGCCGAACAGGTCGGTGCCAAGCTGCTGATCCAGCCCGTGGTCGGCCGCACCAAGCCCGGCGACGTCGACCACTTCACGCGCGTGCGCTGCTATCGCGCGCTGCTGAAGCACTATCCGAAGAACGACGCGAGCCTGTCGCTGCTGCCGCTGGCCATGCGCATGGCCGGCCCGCGCGAGGCGGTCTGGCACGCGATCATCCGCAAGAACTACGGCGCCTCGCATTTCATCATCGGCCGCGACCACGCCGGTCCCGGCAACGACGCGAGCGGCAGGCCGTTCTACGAGCCGTTCGCGGCGCAGGAGCTGCTCGCGCGGCACCAGCAGGAAATCGGCATCCGCGCCGTGCCGTTCCCGGCCATGGTCTATGCGGCGAACCGCGATATCTACCTGCCGTCGACTGAAGTGCGCGACGACGACGAGGTCCGCGACATTTCCGGCACCGAGCTGCGCCGGCGCCTCGTCAGCGGCGAAGCGATCCCCGAGTGGTTCACGTTCCCGGAAGTCGTCGACATCCTGCGCGAGCGCTATCCGGCCGGCGCCGGCAAGGGCGTCGCGCTGCTGTTCACGGGCCTGTCGGGCTCGGGCAAGTCGACCCTGGCCGAGGCCGTGATCGCGAAGCTGCTCGAACGCAGCAGCCGCCCGATCACCCTGCTCGACGGCGACGAGGTCCGCAAGCACCTGTCCAAGGGCCTGGGCTTCTCGCGCGAGGACCGCATCGCCAACGTCACGCGCATCGGCTGGGTCGCGAGCGAGATCGTGCGCCACGGCGGCATCGCGGTCTGCGCGCCGATCGCGCCGTACGCGGAAACCCGCGCCGAGATCCGCCGGCTCGTCGAACAGCACGGCGCGTTCGTCGAGATCCACGTGTCCACGCCGATCGAAGTCTGCGAGAGCCGCGACCGCAAAGGCCTTTATGCCCAGGCGCGCGCCGGCAAGATCCCGCAGTTCACCGGCGTCAGCGATCCTTACGAAGCGCCGGAGAATCCCGAGCTCGCGTTCGACACGACCGCGGCCGACGCCGGCACGATCGCGAACCAGGTGCTCGCGTTCCTGCGCAATCGCGGGTTGCTGGGCGACTGATCCGAATTCGGCTTCGTTCTGCGGCGCCGGGATCTCGCCGGCGCAGCCGGCGCCGCGGCCGGCACGATCGGGCCCCGCGGCAGGCGGCAGCGCGGACGCTCGGGAAGCGCCGGTGCGCGAGGCTCGCGGCTGCGCGGCACGAAGCGGCGTACGCCGGAACGGTCCTTCGACGGCGAGGCTTCCCGCGTGTGCCGCTACGGACTGCGGACTACGACGGCTCCATCCCGTGCCGCAGGCGCGTGCGCGACAGTGGCGGCTCGATGCCCGTCGCACGGCATGGCGACTCGCGCCGGCCCGCACGCCGCTTGCGGCGGCATGCCAACCTGCGCACATCGGTAAAAAGCGACAGTGATGCCCGGCGCAACAAATTAGCGCTAGCTTGCAGTGCTGCACCGGCCCGAAGGCCGGCACGCCGTGAATTCCGCCCGCCATCACCGGAGCCATCCATGACTGTCTACAGCCTGCAACTGCTGATCAACTCCCAGGACCTCGCCATGCTGTACGCGGCCGGCCAGCGCATCACGCTCGCGAAAACGACCAGTTCCGGTGCGCCGAACGTGGCCTGGCTGGTGTTCGATCCGTTCCAGAGCAACACGGTGCAATGGACCGAGGACTACGGTCTCTACGCCTCCACGACCTCGGTGCAGTACGGCGCGATGATCACCCAGCTCGCGCAATCGGGCATGCCGGCGTCAAGCGGCGCGTCCTACAGCTTCACGGCGGCGGCGACGTTCAACGGTCCGTTTCCGGGCGGCGCGCCGGGCACCTACCGCGTGCAGAACGACATGCCGACCGGCGGCTATCCGATGCTGACCTTCGGCCTGATCCAGTCGGCGCAGGTGAACGGCGTTCAACTCGTCGACAAGCCGCTGTCGGCATGGCCGGTACTCGCGACGCAGATGCTCAGTCTCACGCCGACGAATTCGGTGTACATCTGGCTGCAGTCGATGTTCGGCAGCTCCACCATCGTCACCCAGATCACCGGCCGCGTGACGGTCGCCCGCTTCGGCGGCAATGTCACCGACCTCACGCTCGTGTACGACGCCAGCTCCGGCCTGTTCGTGCAGCAATCGGGCCAGGACAAGGCGCAGGCCGAGGAGACGCACGTGGAGCTCGTGAAGCCCGGGTTCTACTGAGATACGTCGGGACGACGCGGCCGGCGACGGTCGGTCGCGTCGCCGCCCTCGGAGAAATCCCAGCGCACGACGGAACACTCCGAGGCGAATGCCGGCTCCGCGCCGAGGCGCCGCGAAAAGGTCCGGCGCAGGCTGGCGGCAACTCATCGGAGGACTGCCGCCATGCCGTATCGCCTGTTGCCGCTTTCGCTGTCGTTGCTGCTGTTCGCCTGGGCGCTGCCGGCGCCGGCGCTGACCATCCATCGCTGCACCGGCAGCGACGGCACGCCCGCGTTCCAGGATCGCCCCTGCGCGCCGCAGCAGCAGTCCGGTGTCGTCGTGCTGCGCGCCGAACCTGTCGCCGTCGAGTCCGCCGCGGCATCGGTTACGCGCAACGAGCGGCAGGTCGACAGCCGTGTTCGTGCGACGGCGAAGAACGGCAGCGCGCGAGCGATGAAATCGGCGATGCGTCCCCGCAGCCGGCGCGGCGCCACCGCCGTGGCGGCGACGGGCGCCGGTTCATCCTGGGAATGCCGCGCCGCCAACGGCGAGATCTTCTACCAGCACGGCCCCTGCCCGGCCGCGGTGACCGGCCATTTCGAGCAGCGCACGTCGGCGACGCGCGGCCGCCGGCGCAGCGATGCGCAGACCGTTCCGGTCGCCGGACGCCCGGTCGCGCGCGCCGAGGCCTGCCGCCGCATCCATGCGGCCAGCGCGAGCGACCGCGCCGGACACGAACGCGACGAGGACGTCACGACCTACGAGCGCAATCTCGGCCGCGATCCGTGCCGCTGATCGTAACGACGCCGGCCGGGCGCTCAACCGCCGGCCGTATGCGGCGGCGGCCGGCACACGACCTGCGGATCGCAGACCACGGTTTCGCCGGTTTCCTTGTCGCGCAGCAGCAGCGCGACCTGCACGAGATACGCCACGCTGTTGCGGACCGCGACAGTGACCTCGCGGCCGGACGGCGCGATTTCGAACGGCCCGATCTGGTCGCGCGCGTCGCTCGTGATCATGTCCTCGATGATGTAGTTCGGCGATTCATCGGACAGGGAGAACGTCAGCCGGCTGTCGCTGAGCCGGACCAGCACCGGATGCGGCTCGAACACGAAGAAGTAGCGTTCGTGGCCGGTGTTTCCGCCTTCGGGCACGCGCGCGACGGTCAGGCTGACGGGGATGTGCTTCGGGTTGTCACTCATGCGTGCCCTCCTCGGGCCAATGGACGGCGAGAAAGCGTCGATACTCCGGGTGGCGATAGCCGGCAGCGGCGAGACGCCGGCGCAGCGCCGGGACGGCATCCGCGTCGCCCGCGAAGACCGCGATGCGCAGGCTCGCGTCGAGCGTCGCGACGTCCTCCGCGTGCGGCATCCCGGCCGCCTCGCGCGCGGCGGCGG
>NZ_JANFVR010000115.1 GCF_024609805.1 Tahibacter caeni
CGTACCACCGGCGGCGCCGGCGCGGCATCGCGACGCCGCGCGGCCGCTACGCAGACCGCGGGACCGCGCTCAGCTCACGCCGCGCAGGTCTTCGCCCACTCCGGATCGAAGCCCTTGCTCTCGGCGGCGAGCTGGCGCAGATCCTGGTAGCACTCCGACAGCAGCAGCCCCGGGATCTGGTCGAGCGTGAGGCTTTCGGTATAGCCGTCCTCGTTGCGCACGAACTTCAGGCTCAGCAGGGCGACCGGCTTGTTCTCCTCCGGGAAACTGCTGCCGCTGAACTCGATCACGGCCGTGATGCCGAGCGCGCGATAGGTCTTCTCGTAATCGTTGAACCAGCTTTCGCCGTGGTTCGCGCGCGCGTAGCCGAGCTTCTGCACGCGGCTGCGCAGGGTGAAGTTCGGCAGCACGTAGCCCTCGAAGTCCTTGAGCTCCTGCATCGGCGCCCGTTCGGCCGGCAGGCGGTAGACGCCGCGGCCGAACAGCGAGAACAGCGGAATGACTTTGTAGTCGCTCAAGTGCTGCTGCCAGCGCTCGGCCAGTTCCGCCGGCAGAGTGAATTCGTGCGCGATGCGGATCCGGGCCGAATCGGCAACCGTCACGGCATTGTCGTCGACGTCGGTCAGCGAACCGTCGTCGAGCGGCCGGAACGTCGCGCGGATCTCGCCCCCGGCTACGACGGCCCAGACGAGACGCTGCACGAGATGGCGGACGATCGGATGCAGCAGCAGATAGCGGTTCCAGTCCTCGAACGACCATTCGCGCTGTGTGCAGAGCGCCTCGTAGAGACGCTCGGTCTGCTGCGCGAGCACGGTCTTGACGGCTTTCTTCGCGTCGGACCAGGTCTTCTTCGATTCCTTCGCGAGCGCCTCGTCGTCGTCCCTGCGCGGGTCGGGCAGCGCGGCGAGCTTCTTGCCGGTTTCATCCTTGAGCTCGATGGTCAGGTCCGGCATCAGCCGCGCGACGAATTCGCGGTCGCCATAACTCAAGGTCAAGGTGCCCGTCTCGTCGAAGCCCGCTGCAGGAATCGTACGGTCGGCGAGTTCGGCCACGGTCCAGCCGCGGCGCTCGGCCAATGCCTCGACCTGATGCGCGGCTTCTTCCTGGATGCCCTTGGTGCGGAAACGATTGCCGACCGCGAGCAGCAGCTGCACGGCCGCCGGCTCGGGAATCCAGGCCAGCATCGCGACCAGCGCCTTGCAGTGTGCGGCGCGCGTGCCGTAGTAGTCCTTGAGATAGCGCGCGACGACCGGAACGGCGCGCGCACCGGCACACGCCGCTGCCAGCGCGAGGATGCCCTTGCTCGCAATCTCGGTGCCGGCCGGCTGCTTGAGGTATTTCGGCAGCAGCGCCTCGTACAGCTGCTCGACGGTGTAGTCCTTCTGCGGGCTGCTCGCGTAATACTGCGGATACTGCGTCATGAACTGGTGCGTGCTGCGCGCGCTTTCCTGCGCCGCCTTCCTGGCCAGCTCCGGGCTGATCGGACTGGTGTCCGCGGCGATCCAGGCCTCGAGCAGATGCTGACCGAGCGCTTCGCGGGTGCGCGGCTCGAACATCGCGCAGTACTGGCGCAGCAGCGCATGCGGTTCCGGCGTCTTCAGCCTGACCGCCTGGATGACCATGCCGCGGATCAGCACCGGATCGACGGCCTGCGCCGTATCCGCCCAGGCCACCGGCGGCAGTGCGTCCCAGTCGACCCAGTCCAGCTCCTTGCCGGCACCCTTGGCCCAGGCTTTCTCCGCGTCCTTGGCCAGCGCCTTGCGATCGACGAACGGCGCCGCGCTGCGGCCGAGCGCGATCAGGGTTTCGAGCTGCGCGCCCTTGGCCGCTTCCTGTTTCTCGGCTTTCGCGGCCTTCTCCAGCGCCGGCACGGCAGCTTCCAGTTTCAGATCGCGCACCCAGCCCGCCGCCGCGGCGCGCACGTCGGCCTTGCCGTCGGTCAGCGCGGCGATGACGAGACCGTCCCGCTGCGGCAGCCGCGCGAGCACCTCGCGCGCCGGACCGCGCTGGGCCTTGGGCCCGGTCAGCGCGAGCTCGAGCAGCCACGTAACCAGTTCCGGCGGCACCTGCGGCAGCAGGCCCAGGGCGCGGAAGCGCGCGCTGTGATCCGCCGTCGGATAGTTCTGCACCTTCCACTTGAGCTCGTGCGTGACCGCATTGAGATAGTGCGCGAAGAACGGCCACAGATCCTCGGCGCTACGATCGCCGGCGCGCGGGCGCTCGCGCACGTTGCCGAACGACTCCAGCAGCTTGCCCGTCGTCGCGCCCATCGCCGTCAAGGCGAGCGCGTATTCCAGCATCGCCGGCCGGCCGGTGCGGCGGCGCAGCCGCTCGATCGCGCCGGTCGCCTGATACATGAGCCAGCCCGACGGATTGATCAGCAGACCGAAGTAGCGATAGAGCTTCAGCAGCAGCACCGGCGATACGCCGTCGCGCTCCGGCAGCCGTTCCAGCGCCGTATAGACGACCTTTTCGGCCACGTGGTGCAGCTTGACGGTCGACCCCGGACTCGGCTCCGCCGCCGTGAGGTAATCGCGCAGTTGCGCGCGCGTCGCCGCGGTCATGACCGGCGCGCGATGCGCTTCGATCGCGATGCGCGCATTCGCCTGTTCGATGCCCGTGTCGACCTCACGCCAGAAGTCATCCAGCAGCGCCGCCAGCGACGCATCGTCCGGCACGGCCCACGTGATGACCGGAACGGTATAGGCATTGACCGGCCCTTCCTGCACCGTCGCGTCGCGCGCGTCCCATTCCGCGAGCAGCGCTTGTACCGACGCCGCCTTGTCGGCGCGCGCGGTATCGCGCACGAACTCACGCAGGGCCGCATCGTTGCGCCGCCGTGCGACGTCGTCGAGGAACCGCAGCGCCTGCAGCCGCTGGTCGGGCTTGGCGCTGCGCGCGACCTCGCGCAACCTGGGCAGCGCCTCGTCGATGACCCGCCAGACCAGGCTCTGCGCCTGCGCGCTGACCTGCTTGCTCGACGCACAGGCCAGCTCGGCCAGCGGCGCCGCGAACGGCTTCAGGCAATCGCTCGTCAACGGCGCCAGCAGCGCCAGCACATGCAGCCGCTGCGCCGCATCGGCCGGCGCGAGATGCGGCAGCACCCGATCCGCATAGCGCAGCAGCGCCTCACCGAAATCGTAGAGCGCGCCGACCGACCGGGCACAGCTCTCTACGTGCTTGTGATGCTCCAAGGGCGTCGCGACCGCGGCGACGACGAGGGTCGACGGATCGAGGCCGTCCGCGACGAGCGCTCGCTCGAACATCGCCGACGTGATCTTCCGGAACAGCGCCCGCTCCGGCCACAGCCGCGACCAGCCGAGCATCTGATGAATCAACGCCTCGGCCCAGCTCGCCCGCGCCGGCACCTGCAACGCGCCCTTCCAGAGATACGAATTTTCCAGCACCGCGGCGACGATCTCGCCCCAGCGGACCAATGCCGCCGGATCAATCGCGCCGACGTCCGCGTAAACGGCGTCCAAGGTGCGCGCGTAATGGTTGGCGCTGTTGGCGATCAGCAGATCGGACAGCTTGGGTTGCCTGCCGAGCCTCGCCGGCAACCCGGCCGGCTCGCCGTCGGCGACGTAGCGCGCGATATCCGCGAGCGAGACCGTCTCCGTCAGTCTTCGGTCGGCATCGGCGGCGGGCGCCAGCGCGTCGATCAGTCTTGCGGCCCAATCGGCCGATGCCATCGCCGGCACGCTGGCCGGCTGTTCCGCTGTTGCAATCGTCATGAGTCCCCCGAGGCTCGCCCCTGCGAACCGGTCTGGGGGACTTTACGGGTAATGGGTTACTGGAGGAATGGCGGCGAGTACTTGTTGCGGTTGGGTCGGAGTAGCGACCTGTCCCCCGAGGAAGATGCGCTCCTTTTCTCCCAATGAATCGACTCGAGGTAGCTCCGTGGACATGTACTGCTGTCAGGAATAGGGTGTCACCAAGGCCGCCGGATCCGGCGGCGGAAAACGCACGCCTGGAGCTCAGAGATGGCACGCATTGTAGATCTGCTCACCTCTACGGCACGAGCTAGCGACCACGTCACCGGAACGGAGATCCGAGAGGGCAAGATCGTTGGCTTTTCGGAATCTGTTCGAGATGGGCGCGCGACCGTTGTCGATCGTAAGGCCGATGGCTCATTGACCTACATCTTCAGTGGTCCGACACCCACTAACGAAACCGGCACCGAAGAAGCCTGTGGGCTACTGGTGCAATGGTGGAGTCGGGGCGGTCAGCAGTGGACGCTGGTTGCCGTCGACCCGATGCCTCTCCATACCGATGCCGTTGCGGAAAGCGCCGATGGCGCACGCGTAAACATTCAGGTTGTCCGGGCAATGACTGCCAACGACTTCTGGCATGAAGCTGACCACGAAGGCCAGGTATCGCGTCAACACAGCTGCTCCGACCTGGCGGAGCTGATTCGCGGATCCATCGCGAAGAAGACCCGGATTCCCAACGAGCATCGGCCAGGCATCGTGCTAGTTCTCAATGCCTTGGATACATCGGCGCTGGCTTTCCCAGATGTCGTCCACGCGTTCAAGGCAGCCCACGGTGAGTGGGTCCGATCGCTTGGTTTCGCTGAGGTCTGGGTTATCGGGCAAGCGTCGGGCGGTATCTTGCGCCTCGATTAAATGGCTCGCTACAACTTGCGAACCCGAATGGCGCTCGTATGCGGAAGCAACTGTGAAAGGTCGACACTCTCGGCGGCAGTAAACATAGAACGGGGTCAGGTTCGAATGGCACTGGCTTAACGCCAAGCCCCCTGACTGGAAAAGCAAAGCCGGCTCGCAATGCCAAGGTGGAGTTACCAGACAACACCCGCAGCAAAGGAGCGGCTCGATGCATCCAATGCGCAGCACCCGCGTGCGGCAACGGCACGCGTTACGGCGTGGGCTTCGTTCGATCGACGCGTATGCTGTCTTCGATCTGCTGACCGACCGCACGCGCACCTGATTCTACGTGTGCCATTGGCGCCGTGAGAGCCGGCCGTGTGCCGAAGGTACGGTTCGTCTATCGACCTCTCTTTTCCATCGCTTCAAAATATTGGTCCAGTGCCGGCATCCCGCCGCTGTCTTCGATGGCTTGTGTGATCCGCTCCATCTGATAGGGCGCGATGGTGGTGGGGACAACCGTCACGTTCGCGCCTTTTGTCAGGCGGACTCGCCGAAAGGCGAAGGGGAGGCGAAGCATTCCGTTGCTCATGTAGATTTCCAGGCCAGGTACCGAAAAGGCAAAAAACGGTCGGCTGTCGATATATACATTCAGTGGCGAAAGCACGCCCTGACCAAGAAGATCCACCCTGCTGAGAATGCTGACTTGGATTCCCGTCGCCCATGCGTCTCCAGGCTTCAGCAGGGATAGCCGAATCGACTCGGCTTTCTCGTCAACTCGGATCTCTTTGTGTTCTGGTCGCTCAGAAAGGTGTGCTCGGAAGAGCATCTGGACGCATGCACGATGCAGGAGTGAAACATCCGCCGGCGCTTCGACGATCGTTTGTGACGCGCCTTCACCTGCGGCAATCCGCGATGACTCGACATGGCGTGAGAAACGGATTAGCTCTTCATCTGCGAGCTGAGAACTTGCCTCGCATTGTCGGCAGACGACGCGAACGTAGCCCAGGTCTGGCGACTTGTTGACGCGACTCTGGGGGCCGGTTGCGAGTTTGGCCAACGGACCTTCTGCCACCAGGGTAGCCCCAAGAGCTCGAGGGAACAGGTGGGACTTCGCGAGCTTCGGCACATTTGCTAGGCACAGTCCGCACATGGGCATAGGGGCGATTTCCTCGCAAATCGTGAACACTTCGATAGGTGATTGGCTTCTCTTCCGCCCCGCCTACAGGGAGCTCTGGAGGACCGGAGACGGAGGTAAGGTTCACTTCTTACCCTTCGACGAGCCCGCTGAAAGTGAACCTGACCCGCCCCAGGGATAATGAATCTGCCCTCCCAAAGAGCAAAGTAACGACGGCAACCTACTAACTCGTACTTTAGTCTCTGGATGGCTGGTAGGGACGCGAGGTAACTTGATTGCAGCTTCACTCCGAGGGCTGCAGACATGGAAGCAACTGGCTCATTCCATCCCCTCATTGCAGAAAGTGCAGACGCCAATAGCGTCCTGTTCGTCTTCACCGCCGATACCGCCCTCCAGCGCCGCGCGATCCATGACGAGGCGCTGCACCGCCTCGGCGCGGCCACCGCGCTGAGCGATGCACTGATGACCGCGAAGGTCGAGGCACACGGCCCCTGGAGTCATACGGTATTGCTGGAAGCCGTTCACATCCTCGCTCGTGACGCGCAAGGATTGCTCTCGGTCATGAGCACAGACGATACGAACGCGTAAGGCGCCGGTTGGCAAGCAGCGTCTGGAGGCATGGCGTTCATCGCCATGGCCCACCGACCGGACCTGTGGTCGCGCCGCCGAGTCGGGGAAGCCGCAAAAGCAAACGGCCCGGATCGCCCGAGCCGTCTTGCTTGCCGATGACTCCCTGCGGCACAAGGTGTTCATCTGCGGACCGAAGCCGGCAACCGCGCCTCAATTCGCCGGCTTCACCCGCGCCGCCGAGTTGTAGCCCTCCACACGCAGCCACCATTGGCCGAACGATCCGCGTTCTATCGTGACGGCGGGACGGTCGAGCGCGCGCGTGACCAGCGAGCTCTCGTCGCTGACGCGCCACTGCTGCCCGTTCTCGAGCGTCAATGTCGTGCCCGGGCGCCAGCCGTTGAACGTGCCGGCGATGCGGCTCGACACGCGCTCGTCGCTGGCTTCCGCGACCTTTTCGGCGCGCCGCTTGTGCACCGGTTCCGCGGCGGCGGCGGTCGCGGAGGGAATGTCGGAGGCGGGTGTCAGTGCGCGGAGATCGTCGGCATGTTCGATCATGAATCGCTCGAGGACCGCGATTTCCGCCGGCGTGGCGCGGTCGAGTCCGGCCTCGCGGAACTTGGGCCCCATGAGCTGCTCGAGACGGGACTTCGCCGGGTCGGCGTCGGCGGTGGCGGCGAATGCCAGCGCCGCCAGCATAACGCCGACGGCGGAACGGATCAGGGCGTGGCGCATGGTTCGTCCTTCGTAGGCCTCATGGGTGCGGTGTGCGGATCTTGCGCATCGTGGTCAGTTTCCACTGGCGACGGGATCTTCGTAACACTCGGAATGCACGCGTAGCAAGACGTCAAGCCAGTACCGCATCGTCCACCGCCATGCAGTCGCTTGAGTTGCATTTGCACGGTGAATCACTGCCCGCACCCTGCAAGCTGCCTGCGGGCATAGTGATCGTCGCCGTAGCTTACCAACCGGGTGCACGCAGGCACGCCGCGAGTCAGTGAAATCAGCAAAAGCAAAACGGCCCGGATCGCTCCGGGCCGTTTTGCTTGCAGATAAGCTGGCGACACGACAGCGCGTGCCGTGCGTCGCCGCTGCGCTTACTTCACCCCATGCATGAACTTGTTGATCAGCGGCGCGATCAGGAACAGGAACACGCCCGCGCCGGCGAGCAGCCAGAAGCTGAAGGTGAAGCCTTCGAGCGCCGAAGCGACCGTCATGCCGCTTTCGCCGCTGACGTGGCCGGCGAAGATGCCGGACAGGTTGTTGCCGATCGCGGTGGAGAGGAACCAGCCGCCCATGGCCAGGCCGACGTAGCGCACCGGCGCGAGCTTGGTGACCATCGACAGGCCGATCGGCGACAGGCAGAGTTCGCCGACGGTCTGCAGCACGTAGACCACGACGAGCGGCCAGAACGGGATCTGCTCGGCGGTGACGAGGTGGGTCAGCGCGTACATCAGCAGCAGGAACGCGACGGCGTTGAAGATCAGGCCGAGGCCGAACTTGCGCGGGATCGACGGTTCGACGTTGCGCTTGGCGAGCACGCCCCACGCGATCGCGACGATCGGCGCGAGCACGACGATCGCGGTCGGGTTGACCGACTGGAACCAGCCGACCGGGAAGATCCAGCCGCCGAACATCTCGCGGTCGACGATCTTCTCGGCGAGGAAGTTGAACGAGCTGCCGGCCTGTTCGAAGAAGCACCAGAACAGGATGTTGAACGCGAACAGGGTCAGCATCGCGATGACCTTGTCGCGCTGCACGGCGCCTTCGCGCAGCGCCTCGACGAGCAGCATGACCGCCAGTGCGATGAACAGCAGGCCGAGGATCCAGGCCAGCACGTCGGCGCCGGCCTTGGCCATCAGCAGGTAGACGACCGGCACGGCGAGCAGGCTGCCGCCCAGCACCATCAGCAGGTCCTTGCCGCCGTTGCGGCCGGCCGGCGGCTGGCCGAGGCCCTTGAGCTGGCTGCGGCCGAACCAGAACCACACCATGCTGACGAGCATGCCGATGCCGGTGGTCAGGAACACGATCTTGTAGTTCTGCTGCATCGGCGTGTCGGTGATCACGCTGGCGAGCCAGCCGGTCAGCAGCGGCGAAACCAGCGCGCCGGCGTTGATGCCCATGTAGAAGATCGTGAAGCCGCGGTCGCGGCGCGCGTCGCCGGTCGCGTAGAGCTGGCCGACCTGCGTGGAGATGTTCGGCTTGAACAGGCCGTTGCCGACGATGATGACGGCGAGGCCGGCCAGGAAGATCTGCTGGTTCGGCAGCATGATCATGAAGTACCCGACCGCGGAGATCACCGCGCCGAGCAGGATCGACCGCTGGTAGCCGATGATGCGGTCGGCGACGTAGCCGCCGAAGATCGCCGTCGCGTAGACCAGCGCGAGGAAGGCGCCGTAGGTGCGGCTCGCATAGCTTTCGCCCGACGGATCGCCGCCGAAGAACTGCGCGACGATGTACAGGGTCAGCGCCCAGCGCATGCCGTAGAAGGCGAAGCGCTCCCAGAACTCCGTCATGAACAGCATCCAGAGCGGACGCGGGTGACCCAACATGTCCGTGAAGGCCGGTGGCTGCGAGGGAGCGGGTGCGGTACTGCTGGACGCCATGGTGTTCTCCGGCCGGCGCGGGGCGCCGGTCTAGGGCTGAGGCTGGACAAAAGAAAGCGCCGCAGGCCCGGCGCAAAAGCGCGCAAGGTTTAACCGCCGCTGCGGCCTCAAGTCAAACACGGGAAATGCTGCGCTGCGCCATTCCGGCGCACCCAAGGGAACACGGAGAACCGTCAGTGCGCGACGGAGCGCTCGACTCAATGGAGCGGCCGAACAGTGCGCACGAGCGTATCGCCGGGCGTTGCGCGAGCGTCGTGCGGGGCTGCGGGGCTGCGGGGCTGCGGAGGAGAACGGCAGACACCGGGCCGTGCTGATTTTCCCTGCCTCTTCGGCAGCGAAGCCGGGCTTTTCCCCTTCCCCTTCAAGGGGAAGGCCGGGATGGGGATGGGTTTGCTGCGGGGTCTCTCAACCCATCCCCACCCAACCCTCCCCTTGAAGGGGAGGGCTTCAGCGAAGGGAAGGCTTCGAGGGAGAGAGGCTTCGCGCCGGCGATTCCGCAGAACTCAGGTTCCGATCACCGTGCGCACTTCGAACAATTCGGGGAAGAACGTCAGCTCCAACGCGCGTTTGAGGAACGCCACGCCGGACGAGCCGCCGGTGCCGCGGCGGAAGCCGATGATGCGTTCCACCGTCTTCATGTGGCGGAAGCGCCAGAGCTGGAAACTTTCCTCGACGTCGACGAGCTGTTCGCACAGGTGGTAGGCCGACCAGTGCTGGTCGGTGTTCTCGTAGATGCGCCGGAACACGGTCACGAGTTCGGGATGACGCTGGTACGGCTGCGACCAGTCGCGCTCGACGCAGTCGGCCGGCACCGCATGGCCCTGGCGCGCGAGATGGCGCAGGAATTCGTCGTAGAGGCTGGGCGCATTCAGTGCCGCGCGCAGCTGCGCCTGCAGTTCCGGCGCGTGCGCGAACACCGCGATCATGTCGGCGTTCTTGTTGCCGAGCAGGAATTCGATTCCGCGGTACTGGTGCGACTGGAAGCCCGAGGCCGGGCCGAGCACGTGGCGGAACTGCAGGTATTCCGACGGCGTCAGGGTTTCGAGGACGGCCCACTGCTCGAACAGCTGGCGCTGGATCTGCTTGACGCGCGCGAGAATCTTCAGGCTCGGGTCGACGTCGTCGGCAGCCAGGTGCGCGATCGCCGCCTTGAGCTCGTGGATGATGAGCTTCATCCAGAGCTCGGAGGTCTGGTGCTGGATGATGAACAGCAGTTCGTCGTGATGCGCCGGCTGCGACAGCGGCAGCTGCGCCGACAGCAAGGTGTCCAGCTGCAGGTAGCCGCCGTAGCTGACCCGGTCCTTCAGGTCGGTGGTGATGCCGGCTTCGAGTTCTCGCTTGATCGTATCGGTCACGGTCGCTGTCGCTGCTGTCCCAGGAAATCCGGACAAGCATACGCCATCGTAACGGCCGGGCCGGCTATGATGCCGGGCCGTCCGGGCGCGCCGCCGCCGCATTGCTGCGCCCGAACTTGCTTCGCCGCGGTTGCCTTGCTATCTAGGCAGCCCCTCGACCGGCGCGGTCCGTCGCAGCACTGGATCTGCGCCCGCACCGGTCAACGACCCGGCGGCCCCGCGCCGCCGCGTTCCTGCCGGCTGTTGCCGCTGTGCGTTCGTTTTGCACCAGATCTGCGGAGGCTTTCGTGTCCATCGCCGCCAGCTTCGAAATCGAATACCTGCAATACCTCGACGCGGACGGCAAGCTCGTCCGCAACGATCTGCCCGAGTTCGCGCGCGACACGCGCCAGCTCGTCGAGCTGTACAAGACCATGAGTTTCGTGCGCGTGTTCGACGGCAAGGCCGTCGCGCTGCAGCGCACCGGCAAGCTCGGCACTTACGCCTCCTGCCTCGGCCACGAGGCCGCCCACGTCGCGATCGGTTCGGCCATGCACGTCGACGACGTGTTCGCGCCGATGTACCGCGAGTACGGCGCCCAGTTCGTGCGCGGCGTGAAGCCGCGTGAAGTGCTGATGTACTGGGGCGGCGACGAGCGCGGCAACGACTTCTCCGGCCCGGCGCACGACTTCCCGTGGTGCGTGCCGATCGCGACGCAGTGCCTGCACGCGGCCGGCGCGGCGATGGCGTTCAAGATCCGCAAGGAACCGCGCGTCGCGGTCAGCGTGGTCGGCGACGGCGGCTCGTCCAAGACCGATTTCTACGCCGCGATCAACATGGCCGGCGCGCAGACCCTACCCTACGTCAGCGTCATCGTGAACAACCAGTGGGCGATCTCGGTGCCGCGCTCGGCGCAGACCGGCGCCAAGACCCTGGCGCAGAAAGGCATCGCCGCGGGACTGGAATGCCTGCAGGTCGACGGCAACGACCTGATCGCGATGCGCACGGCCATGGACTACGCGATCAAGCGCGCGCGCCACGGCCACGGCGGCATGGTCATCGAAGCCGTCACCTATCGCCTGTCCGACCACACCACGGCCGACGACGCGCGGCGCTATCGCCCCGATGCCGAAGTCAAATCCGCCTGGGAGCGCGAGCCGCTGAAGCGCCTGCGCAACTACCTCGTCGCGCAGAACGCCTGGAGCGACAAGCACGAGGAAACCTGGAAGGCCGAGTGCGAGAAGATCGTCGACGTCGAAGTCAACGCCTATCTCGAGGCCAAGGTGCAGCCGGTCGAGGCGATGTTCGACTACGTCTACGCCGAGCTGCCGGCCGATCTGCAGGAACAGCGCGCGCAGGTGCTGGCGCTGGAACAGCGCAAGCACTGATGCCCGAAGCCCTCTCCCCCAGCGCGAATGCGCTGGGGAGGAGGTCGGGTGAGGGGGAGAAACCTCCGCATACCTCAGCCGCCCATCGCGACGATACGAGCAGAAGAATCAGACAAGAGATCGGCGAGAACCACGGTCTGCAGAAACCGGAGACTTCTCCCCCTCACCCCGACCCTCTCCCCCAAGCGAGCTTGGGGAAGAAGGAGAAAAATAGATTCCGGAGCGTTTTTCATGGCGCAAGTAACCCTGATCGAAGCCCTGACCATGGCCATGGCGCACGAGATGGCCAAGGACCCTTCGGTCGTCGTGCTCGGCGAAGACGTCGGCGTCAACGGCGGCGTGTTCCGCGCGACCGTCGGCCTCAGCGACAAGTTCGGCCCGCTGCGCGTAATCGACACGCCGCTGGACGAGACGACGATCGCCGGCATCGCCGTCGGCATGGCCGCGCAGGGCATGAAGCCGATCGCCGAGGCGCAGTTCGACGGCTTCGTCTATCCGATGGTCGACCACATCGTCTGCCACGCGGCGCGCTTCCGCACGCGCACGCGCGGCCGCCTGAGCTGCCCGCTCGTGCTGCGCGTGCCCTGGGGCGGCGGCATCCGCGCGCCGGAGCATCATTCCGAGGCCAACGAATCCACGTTCACGAACGTGCCGGGCCTGCGCGTCGTCCTGCCGTCGTCGCCGTCGCGCGCCTACGGGCTGCTGCTCGCGGCGATCCGCGATCCGGACCCGGTCGTCTTTTTCGAACCCAAGCGCATCTACCGCCAGTACAAGGAAGAAGTCGCCGACGACGGCGAGGCGCTGCCGCTGGACGTCTGCTTCGTGCTGCGCGACGGCTCGGACGTGACGCTCGTGACCTGGGGCGCCCAGGTCAAGGAAACCCTGGAAGCCGCCGAGGCGCTCGCGAAGGAAGGCGTCAGCGCCGAAGTCATCGACGTCGCGACGTTGAAGCCGCTCGACTTCGACACGATCCACGAATCGGTGAAGAAGACCGGCCGCTGCGTCGTCGTGCACGAGGCGCCGCGCACCGCGGGCTTCGGCGCCGAGATCGCCGCGCGCCTGGCCGAGCACGCGATGTACGACCTCGTCGCGCCGGTCGAGCGCGTGACCGGCTACGACACGCACATCCCGCTGTTCCGCCTCGAAATGAAATACCTGCCGAGCGTCGAGCGCATCGTCGCGGCGGCCAAGCGCACCTTGGCGGCGAGCTGACATGCACGCCGTGCTGCTGCGCGACTACCGCACGCAGTACCGCGACCCCGTGCGCTTCGCGCGCGGCGAACGCGTGACGGTCGGCGCGCGCGACACGGAGTGGCCGGAATTCCTCTGGGCCACCGACGCGGCCGGCCGCAGCGGCTGGGTGCACCAGAGCTATCTCGACGGCGACAGCGGCGACGTCGCCGCCGTGCGCGACTACAGCGCGCGCGAACTCGACGCCGACGCGGGCCAGCGCGTGCGCCTGATCGAACAGGCCGGCGGCTGGTGGTGGGTCGAGAACGCGCAGGGCGCCCAGGGCTGGCTGCCGGCGCGCGACCTGCGCGTCACCGGCAATGATGCGGCCTGACGCCATGCGCCGCGCCGACCGAACATTCCGCCCCGCGCCGGCCGCGCCGCCGCGAGGCGTTCCGCTTGACTCACGATCAGCGCCGGGCCGGCTGCGGCTCCGCGCGGCACCTACGGCACAGGAACGAGGCGACGCATGAGCACGATCAAGACATTTTTCCTGCCGGATCTCGGCGAAGGCCTGCCCGACGCGACGATCGTCGAATGGGCCGTCAAGGAAGGCGACGTCGTGCGCCTCGACGCGCCGCTGGTGTCGATGGAAACGGCCAAGGCCGTCGTCGAAGTGCCGTCGCCGTTCTCGGGCAAGGTCGTCAGGCTCCACGGCAGGAACGGCGACGTCATCAACACCGGTGCGGCGCTCGTGGAGATCGAGCTCGATCCGAACCTGCCGCAGCGCGCCGAAGCGCAGGACACCGGCCATCACCACGGCGCGCCGGCCAAGGCGCCCGAACCCACGTTGCCGAAGGGCGCCGGCGAACCGGTGCCGTCGCATGCGCCGGACAAGGTCATCGCCTCCGACGAAGGCGGCGAGATCAAGACCGGCCAGCCCAAGCCGCGCGAGGACGCCGGCACCGTCGTCGGCGCGATGGAAGCGAGCGACCGCGTCGTCGCCGAGCAGGCCATCTCGGTCGGCGGGGTCAAGGCGATGCCGGCCGTGCGCGCGCTGGCCAAGAAGCTCGGCGTGGACCTGTCGCGCGTCGCGCCGAGCGGCGCCGGCGGCGTGGTCACGATGAACGACGTCAAGGACGCCGCGAGCCGCGGCACCGCGCGCGCCGGCGCCGCCGCGAGCGCGGCGCCCGCCGC
>NZ_JANFVR010000116.1 GCF_024609805.1 Tahibacter caeni
CGGCGCGCGCCTGTCGCCGATCATGCTGCGGCGCGTGCCGCTGCGCTGAAGCCTCGCGTCGCCGCGGCGCGGGCGCTGCGGCGACGCCGCACCCAGGCGCCTGCGCCGCCTCGTCGGCGACGCAGGCGCGATTCGGCTCAGCGGTCGTAAGCCGATTCGCCGTGCGAGGTGATGTCGAGGCCCTCGCGCTCTTCGTCGGCCGCGACGCGCAAGCCGCCCGGCAGGAAACTCGCGAGCTTGAATGCGATGAACGCGACGAGACCGGACCAGATCAGGGTCACGACGACGCCGGTGCCCTGGATCAGCAGCTGGCCGCTGATGGAATAGCTTTCGGCCGTCTTGTTCGCGACGTAGTCGTAGATGCCGACGCCGCCCAGCGACGGCGCCGCGAACACGCCGGTCAGCAACGCACCGACGATGCCGCCGACGCCGTGCACGCCGAACACGTCGAGAGCGTCGTCGGCGCGCAGCAGGCGCTTGAGGCCGCTGACGCCCCAGAGGCAGGCCAGGCCCGCGACGAAGCCGATCACGAGCGCGCCGCCGAGACCGACGAAGCCGGCTGCCGGCGTGATGCCGACGAGACCGGCCACGGCGCCCGAGGCCGCACCGAGCATCGACGGCTTGCCCTTGCCGATCCACTCGCCGAGCGTCCAGGCCAGGATCGCCGCGCACGGCGCGATCAGGGTGTTGACGAAGGCCAGCGCGGCCGAGCCGTTGGCTTCGAGCGCCGAACCCGCGTTGAAGCCGAACCAGCCGACCCAGAGTATCGACGCGCCGGCCATGGTCAGCGGCAGGTTGTGCGGGCGCATCGCTTCGTGGCCGTAGCCGATGCGCTTGCCGACAAGCCAGGCGCCGACGAGGCCGGCGACGGCCGCGTTGATGTGCACGACCGTGCCGCCGGCGAAGTCCAGCGCGCCGCGCTTGAACAGGAAGCCCGAGGCCGCCGTCGCCGCGTCGGCCGCGGCCTGGTCGGTGAACGCGTCCGGACCCGGCCAGAACCAGACCATGTGCGCCATCGGCACGTAGGCGAAGGTGAACCAGATCGCCGTGAACACGAGCACCGCCGAGAAGCGGATGCGCTCGGCGAACGCGCCGACGACGAGCGCGCAGGTGATGCAGGCGAAGGCGGCCTGGAACGCGAAGTAGCCGAGCTCCGGTACGACCACGCCCTTGGAGAAGGTCGCCGCGTTCGCCTCGGGTGTCAGTCCCTTCATCAGCAGCCGGTCCCAGCCGCCGAAGAACGCGTTGCCCGGCGTGAACGCGAGGCTGTAGCCGTAGAGGGTCCACAGCACCGCGACGAGCGCGAACACGAGCACGCACTGCATCAGCACCGACAGCATGTTCTTGGAGCGCACGAGGCCGCCGTAGAACAGGCCGAGGCCCGGCAGGGTCATGAAGATCACGATGGCTGTGCTGACCAGCAGCCAGGCCGTGTCGCCCTTGTTCGGCACGGGCGCGGCGGCCTGCGCGAACAGCTCGCCGGAGAACAGCAGCAGCGCGAAGGCAGCGGCCAGCGACGACGTCTTGCAGAATGGAACAAGTGTTTTCATGGCATTCCCCCCTCAGAGCGCTTCGTCGTCGGTTTCGCCGGTGCGGATGCGCACCGCATGCTGCAGCTCGAGCACGAAAATCTTGCCGTCGCCGATCTTGTCGGTGCGTGCGGCCGTCGTGATCGCCTCGATCGCGATGTCTTCGAGGCTGTCGGGAACGGCCGCCTCGATACGGATCTTCGGCACGAAGTCCACGACGTACTCGGCGCCGCGATAGAGCTCGGTGTGGCCCTTCTGCCGGCCGTAGCCCTTGACCTCGGTCACGGTGATGCCGCTGACGCCGGCCTCGGAAAGGGCTTCGCGCACGTCGTCGAGCTTGAACGGCCGGATGATGGCAACGATCAGTTTCATCGGATCTCCCCGCCTAGAAGGCTTTGGTGATGGTCAAGGTACCGGTCGAGCGTCCGAGGAAATTGCCGAAGGCATTGGTGTAGACGCTGCGTTCCGCGTTCGTGTCGGCGTACGCGGCGGCCAGGGACCAGCCGCCGTCGAAGTTGCGCGTGAGACCGAGCTTCCAGTCGGTGTACGAGGCGATCGACGTGCCCTTGACGCGCTGCCGGCCGGCGTGGGCGTTGAACACCCAGCCCGGACTGAATTCGTAGTTGACGCTCGCATCGAGATAGCCCGAGCCGTCGGACTCGGCGAAGCCGAACAGGTTGGTGACGGCGTGGTAGTACTTCAGCGAGGCCGGTCCCCAGCTCGCGCCGAGATAGACCTCGGTCGTGTAGGGCCGCACGAACCCCGTGGGATAGTCGCCGGGGTAGTAGTAGGTATAGACGCCGGCGTCGAGCTTGAGCGCGTCGCTGACGTTGCCGCGCCAGCCGACGTAGCCGTCGAGCTCCACGCTGCTGCTGATCGGCAGCGACGCGCTGGAATAGTCCGACAGCCAGCTGACGTTGCTGCCCCAGACGCCGGCGTAGACGCCGCTGTCGTGGGCGTATTCGACGCCGCCCTGCAGGGCCGGCTCCTGGTTGGTCTGGGACAGGCCGCGGAACAGATAGTCGTTGGTCAGTGCGAGCGTGCCGCTGACGGCGGCCGCGGCCGGACCGGCGGCGAGGAGAAACGCGGACGCAAGCGCGGCGCCCACGCAAAGCGTGGCGTATGAGCGAGGCATGTCGGTGATTCCCGTTCGGTGAGTTGGTCGCCGCCGCGCCTGCGCGCAGCGGTGGCAGTCCCTGCCGCTCCACTCCGGGTAACCCGGGGCTGTGCCGCCCCTCGGTTCCGTCCGCGCCTGGCTCGCGGCATGGACGGACCTCGTTCGCCGCATCCTGCGGCCGGCGCGCGAGGCCTCGCGAAAGCCCGCGCACCGCCCTTCCCGAACGGCCGCGCGCCCTGCGCGGCCTTGCGTGTTTCTAGTTTTTGTTTTGTTGCTTTTTCGTGTTTCTTCTTTCTCTGGTCATTGCCGTGCAAGCGCCGCTACCGCTCCCTTTCCCCCAGGCGCATGCGCCTGGGGGAAAGGTTCGATTGCCGGCAACCTCAGATCGCGTAGTACATCTGGTATTCGAGCGGATGGGTCGACGCGCGGAACTTGGTGACCTCCTGCAGCTTGAGTTCGATGTAGGCGTCGATGAAATCGTCGGAGAACACGCCGCCGGCCTTCAGGAAGTCGCGGTCCTTGTCCAGCGCGTCGAGCGCCTGGTCGAGGCTGTGGCAGACGGTCGGGATGTTCTTTTCCTCTTCCGGCGGCAGGTCGTAGAGGTCCTTGTCCATCGGCGCGCCCGGGTCGATCTTGTTCAGGATGCCGTCGAGGCCGGCCATCATCAGCGCCGTGAACGCGAGGTAGCCCGAGTTCATCGGATCCGGGAAGCGGATCTCGATGCGGCGGCCCTTCGGATTGGTCACGAACGGAATGCGGCAGCTCGCCGAACGGTTGCGCGCCGAGTAGGCGAGCATGACCGGCGCCTCGAAGCCCGGAACGAGGCGCTTGTAGCTGTTGGTCGTCGAATTGGTGAACGCGTTGATCGCGCGCGCGTGCTTGAAGATGCCGCCGATGTAGTACAGAGCGGTCTGCGACAGGCCGCCGTAGAGGTCGCCCGAGAACAGGTTCTGGCCGCCCTTGGCCAGCGACTGGTGCACATGCATGCCCGAGCCGTTGTCGCCGACGATGGGCTTGGGCATGAAGGTCACGGTCTTGCCGTTCTTGTGCGCGACGTTGCGGATCACGTACTTGAGCTGCATGAGCTGGTCGGCCTTCTTGACCAGCGTGGCGAAGCGCGTGCCGATCTCGCACTGGCCGGCGTTGGCCACTTCATGGTGATGCACCTCGACGACCTGGCCCAGCGCTTCGAGCGCGAGGCACATTTCGGCGCGCAGGTCCTGGAACGAATCGACCGGCGGCAGCGGGAAATAGCCGCCCTTCACGCCGGGGCGCAGGCCCGAGTTGCCTTCCTCATAGCGGTATTTCGAGCTCCAGGCGGCTTCCTGCGATTCGATCTCGTAGAACACCTTGCCCATGTCGTTCTGCCAGCGCACCGAGTCGAAGATGAAGAACTCGGGCTCCGGACCGAAGAACGCCGTGTCGGCCAGGCCGGTGGACTTCAGGAAGGCTTCGCCGCGCTTGGCGATCGAACGCGGGCAGCGCGAATAGGCCTGCATGGTGCTGGGCTCGAGCACGTCGCAGGCGATGGCCAAGGTCTTGTGCGCGAAGAACGGATCGACGTAGGCCGAGTCCGGGTCCGGCAGCAGCACCATGTCGGACTCGTTGATGCCCTTCCAGCCCGAGATCGACGAGCCGTCGAACATCTTGCCGTCCTCGAACGTGCCGGCGTCGACCGCGTGCGCCGGGAAGGTCACGTGATGCTGCGTGCCGCGCATGTCGGCGAAGCGCAGGTCGACGAATTCGATGCCCTCATCCTTGATCAGCTGCAGAACCTGTTCGGCGGACATGCGGGTACAACCTCTGTGGGGTAGGAGATGAGCTTGCTATGGCAAGGGTTGTGCCAGTGCAACAAAACCTTTCCTATCAAAGGATTGAGTCACGCGTCATCAGGTTCGGGGCGATAGCTTGCATCTTTTTGGTGCTTTTTTGGCAACCATTGCACCATGGAGTCGCGAGATTTCGTCTGCCGCCGCAACGCGAACGCGAGTCAAGCCCCGCACCGGAAAGCCGCATTGCGCTGAGAGCCGGCGCACTCTCGCGACAGCTCTGCATGGCCTTCACCGACTGCAGGAGCCTGCTCATGAGCATTTCCGGTTGCCGCCTTCCGGCTTCTCGAAGCGGACGCGTGAAAAAGGGAGCGCTGACATGAGCGCTCTGCATGAAACCGCCGAAGGGCGCGAGTTCGGCGCGACGCGGGCCACGCTGGTTCCGTATTCCATCATCTTCCTGCTGCTGGTCGGCTACGGCTGGTACCACCTGGTCCATGGTTCCGTAGGATCGATAGGCGCCCTGATCGTCGCGCTGGCGCTGGCCGCGTCGGCCTGGAATCTCGCACGCACGATAGGGCTGGATGCCCATGGCGTCGCCGGCAACGCTATCTTTTTCACGATGCTGATGCTGATCAGCGCGCTCGGCGTGCTGAATACGGCCATCATCCAGCTCGAAGGCAAGGCGATCTTCAACGAAGCCCTGGACGGCGCAACGCGGCGCTTCGGCGACCTGCCCGTGCTCATGCGGCAGGCCCTGCAGAACAAGGAAGTCGAGGCGCTGCGCGCTCGCATCGCGCCGCTGCGTACCCAGTTGCAGCAGGAAATCCTGAATCCGCGCAACTGCGGCGAAGGTCCGGAAGCCGTGCGCATCATCGACGAGATCCGCAGGGATCTGCCGGGCCTCGTGCGTTATTCCGGAAACGTGCGCGACTGCAGCAACAACAAAGCCATCATCGACATGTATTTCGACCAGATCGAGACGCTGATGCGCGGCTCGCCGGTCTATCTGCGCAACAACGTCGCGGAAATGGAAGCGCTGTCCGCCCGTGTCGACAGCGAAGCCAAAAACGAACTCGCGCGTCTGGACCAATTGCGGACGGAACTCAACAACGGCGCGTCGTTGTTCCAGGTCGTGCGTCCCCGGCTCGAGGAGATCGCGGGCAAGTATCAGTCGCTCGCGCTGGACGTGAAGAAGGCCGTGCCTGCTGCCGCGGCCGACAGCGCGTTCCCGCTGCAGATCGAGATCGAATCGGCGCGCAACGTCGGCGAACTCGGCCATCTGGTGCCGCTAGTGCTCTCGCGCGTGGACAAGCTCCAGACCTGGTTCTACATCGGCGCCTCGCTGATTGCCGACGTGGGCCTGATTGCCCTGTTCGCGCGGCTGGCCGCTCAACGCCGGCGTCTGCCCGCGCGCGCGCCGACGCGCCGGGACTCGACCCCCGAAATCGGCACCCCGTGGTGAGCCTGGCCCAGCAGCCGCAGACCGGAGAAGACCCGTGAGCAGGATGGAAGAAGAACCGCTGTTCGAAGTCACGCCGCCGGGAGGCCGTCCGCCGCTCCCGCCGCCGACCGCCGAGGAAACGGCAGTCGCGGCACCGACTGAATCTCGCGACGACCAGGAGGAAGCGGGCCGGCAGCTCGCGCAGCAGATGCAGGAGCTCGGCTATCACCCGGTCGTGATATTCGGCTCCACGTCGTCGGGAAAGACCACTCTGCTCTGCTCGCTGCTGTCCTACATCCGCAAGGATGCCGGAGCCGGCGCGGAGATCAGTCTCGGCGAGGAGTTCGCGCTGAGCAGCGAATACGGCCGCTGGGCGCACGAGAAAGCCGCGGCGTTCTTCTTCCGCGCCGTGCACGAGCACATCAACGAGCGCACGCAGGCCGCCACACGCACACAGTTCCCGTTCTTCATTCCGGTCGTGCTGCAGCCCGGCAAGGGGCGTCCGGCGGTCAAGATCGCGCTGCTGGAAAGCAATGGCGAGTGGTACAACCCGGACACCGGCAGCGACCGTTACTTCCAGAAAATGCGCGCCGAGATCGCCGGGCTGCTGCGCAGCTTCGGCGGCGGCGTTTCGTTCCTGCATCTGGCGCCGGTCACCCAGCTCGAGCAGTACCGCGAGTCCCAGGACGGGGATCGCGAGAAGAACGAGAAGCTGCGCGGCGCCGCCGATCTTGCGCTGGTCGGCTGCATCAATTCGTATCGCGACATCCGCGCGCTCAAGCACCACGATCGCCATCTTCTGCTGGTGACCAAATGGGACGATCACGTCGCCCCGCAGGACCCGAGCAACCGCTTCAGCGAGCCCGCTCTGCTCGAGGTCAAGGAAGTCGCCAGGACCAAATATCCGCTGGCCTATGCCGCCTTCGCCAATCTCAATGCCGGCGGCGACAACCACGCCAAGCAGATCCTGCAGTACTGCTCGGGCCTGATCAGCGGCCGCCAGATACTCGGCCGCGATGCCGAAGTCGAGGCGCAGCTGCGGCGCTATCCGCGCACGCTCTGGAACTGGATCTACAGAGGCGCGCTGAGCCAGAACGGCGGATCGCCGCCGCCGCTCTACGACGAACCGCGGCCGCCCGCGCCGACCTTGCGCCAGCGGCTGGCAGCGCTGCTCGAACGCGTATTCGGAGTCTGACGGGGATGAGTTCCGTAGCCGGCGCCGCCCCAACGACTCTGCTGATCGAGGTGCTGTACGTCTCCAGCGGCCTCAAGTCGCGGCTCTACGGCTGCGACGCGCGGCCGGACTGGTTGCCGTCGATCGACCGGATTGGGCTGCAGAACGACGTCTATCTGAAACCGGGCCAGTCCGTCATCGACTTTTCGCGCCTGATCGGCGCCGACGGCACGCGCCGGGTGACCTGGATAGGCCTGTACGGCCATGCGAAGGATCTCTACGGCGCGCGCGGCAATTTCTGCGGTGTCGGCGTATGGCTGCCCGACGGTCTGGTACCGGATCACCACCTGCTGCTGCAGACGCTGACGGCCCTGATAAGCCTGCTCAACGGCGCCGTACCGCCGGCCGGACCGGCGGAAGTCGATGCGCGCATCGCCGAAAACTGCCGTCGCGCGTCGCAGTACCTCGCCGATCACGTCGTGGGAGCCACCGTGCCGGGGAGCGGTCTCGCATTCGCCGGCAGCTTCGCCGACGAGGCACGCTACATCTGTTTCGAGGAAAACTGGAGCGTCGGTTCCGAACTGCACCGGCAGATGGCCGACGCACTCGATACGTTGCTGCTCGGCAGTCTGGAGCTCAAGCCCGGCCGCCTGCTGTTCGTCTTCGGCCGAGAGGTGGAGTTCGATTCGCGCACGGACCCGGTGCGTCGCGGCAGCGGCCTGGCCAGCCTGTTCGGCGGCATTCGCCTGTCCAAGCAGACCTTGCGCGGTCAGCTCGCCGCGTTGGCCGCACTCGGCAGCCGCGCCCAGGCGCTGGAACAGGAAGTCGACGCCGCCAACCGCCGTCATGCGGAACTCGACGCAGAACGCGGCCGGCTGCAGGCCGCGCTCGCGGCCGCCACGGTGAATCTGGAACGCCACGCGGCCGACGAAGACGCGCGGATGCGCGGGATCGACCTGCAGGAGCGGCAGTCGGCTACGTTCTGGGAGCGCATCGAGGAGCGGCTGCGCCGAATCGTCGCCGAGGCCGCTCAGTCCCAGGTCGACGCACTTCCGCTCGCCGCAACACAGCCGATGCCGACATTGGTGCCGGCGCGGGCAGTGGAAGCCCGGCCGGCCGGCGCCGAGTCGGCCGGCCTGGTCCGCCGGCTGGCCAGCATCGACGAGCGGCTGCAGAAGATCGAGTTCCGGCTCCGTCACGCAACGCAGGGCAACGGCATCGCGCCGGCAACCGCGTCGATGGACAGCGGAGACGACGACGCCGGCCGCGGCTGGCTGGCCTTGCTGGAAAAATACGCGCCCTACGTAGGGATGGCGCTCCTGATCGCCTTTCTCGCCGCGGTCGCGTACTTCACCATCGGCCGCCATGACGGGCAGGATCGGGAGTTGCAGCGGCCGGCACCGGTGCAGCTACCCGTCACCACGCCGGGCCTCACGCCGCCACCTTGACCTCGGGCCAGGTCTCGGCGAACCAGGCGCGCGCTTCCTCGATGAAGACCGCGTGGGCCGCGGTCCGCACGCTCTTTTCGTTGCGCGCGAGCAGGATGCGCTGCAGCGGCAGCGGGTCGGCGATCGGCCGGCGTACGAGCGGCTTGCCGTCGTAGCTGAAATCGCTGAACGGCCGCGAGTAGGCGATGGCGACGCCGAGCCCGTTCGCGACCATGCCGCGCTGCAGCTCGAACGAACCCGTGCGCACCGCGCGCATCGGCCGCACGCCGCGCATGTAGAACAGCTCGAGCATGTGCTGCCAGCTCTGCGCCTGGTCGGTCAGTATGACCGGATGGCGCGCGATGTCGGCCATCGTCACGGCCGGCTGCGCGGCGAGCGCGTGGTCGGCCGGCAGCAGCACCTGCGGCGCGAGTTCGCAGAGGATGATGCGCACCATGCTGTTGGACAGGCCCAGGTCGTAGGTGATGGCCAGATCCGTCACGCCTTCGTCGAGATGGCGGCCGATGTCGTCGAAGCCTTCCTCGCGCACGGTCACGCTGATCGCCGGATAGTTCTGCCGCAGCCGCGCGAGTATCGGCGGCACGCAGTAGGGCGCCAGGTCCTCGAAGCAGCCGAGCACGAACTCGCCGTGCGGCGCCGCGCCGGCGTCGGCCAGCGCTTCGAGCGCCTCGACGCTGGACAACACTTCCCTGGCCTTGGCCAGCACGGTCTGGCCGAATGCGGTCAGCGCGATGCCCGAGCCGCGCTGGCGCACGAACAGCGGGCGGCCGAAGTATTCCTCGATCTGGGTGATCGCGGTCGAGATCGACGGCTGCGAGATGTGCAGGGCCTCGGCTGCGGCGGTCAGGCTGCCGTAGCGTGCAGCAGCGATGGCATAGCTGAGCTGGCGGAAGGTGAGCTTCATCGGATGACGCCATTGCTGTATTCGGTTTCCCCCCGCGTCTGCTACACGTCTGAGCGTGCTTCACCGGAGTCGAGAGGCATTAATAAATAGCCAATCAAATCAAAGAATGACACCGGTAACATCACTCTATTCAAGTTCCTGCCGGCGGTAAAGGAGATGCGTGCGCAGTTTCGGGACCGAGTCTTGCCGGCGCGTTGCCGCACTGCCCCGAATCGGCGGACGCCTGCCGCGCAGACGTCCGGCGAGGTGGTGGAAGCGGCGCACAGCGGAGCCGCGCTCCGGGCGCCCTACGGCGTGCACCCGCTGACGCGGACGTCGTCGACGGCCCAGTTGACGCCGGTCCGGTGCGGGAAGCGGTCGTGGCCGAGCAGGAAGCGGAACCGGACGGTCTGGCCTACGTAGTCGCCGAGGTCGACGACCGAGTTCAGGAAGTCCTGCGGATCGCCGCACCAGGCAGACCGGCCCGCGAGCGGATTGGAAAACGCCCCGCTGACCACGCCGTCGAAGGGATCGGTCAGCACCGCGTTCAGCGGGCTCCAGCTCGTGCCGCCGTTCAGCGACACCTCGACCACGGCCGCGTCGTTGCAGACCGCCGAGCCGGCGCCGCCGGACTTGAGGTTCTGCCGGCTCCAGAACTTCAGGCTCGCGCTCGACAGTCCGGCCGGAATCGCGACCGGCGGCGAAATCAGCCATTGCCGGTTCGCCGCGCCCGAGGCCGGCGCTTCGGCCTGCCAGGCGTGCGTGCCGCTGTTGGCCTGGGCGCCGAGCGTCCAGCGGTCGACGTTGCCGGCCGCGGTGCCGTGGCTCCAGCCCGCGGCGCCGCTTTCGAGGTCGTCGTCGAACAGGTTCACCGTGGTCGTGTCGACCGGGCAGTCGCCGGGCAGCGCCGAGGTCGTGAAGCTCTGCGCGGCGGTCGCCGCGGTCTTCTCGAAGCCGTCGGCGAACACGCGGTCGTCCGCGCCGTCGCCGCTGTCGCCGCAGGGATTGCGCGCGATCACGCGCCACCAGTAGCGCGCGCTCGTGTCCAGCGCCTCGCCGCTGCTCAAGGTCCAGGCGGTGTCGGTCGTGTCGTGTTCGCGCACGATCTGCGTGAATGCCGCATCCGCGGCGATCTGCACGCGATAGCCGTAGGCGCGCTCGGCCGCGTGCCAGCTCAAGGTCGGCGTCGCCGCGACCGCGTTCGCGCCGTCGGCCGGCAGCAGGCCGGCCGGCGCGGCCGGCGCCTGGTCGTAGACGCCGAGGTTCAGATCGAGCCGGCGCACGATCGCGCCCGAGGTCGCGCTGACGGCGAGCGGATAGTCACCGACCGCGACCGCCGCATTGGCGGCGACCTGCAGCACCGGCTGCTGCTGCGGCGGCGTGGCCGGATTCGGCGCGAACGTCACGGTGCTGCCGGCCGGATGGCCGCTGGCCGCGAACGCGACCGGGTCCGAGAACCCGACTATGCCCTGCAGCTGCAGCGGCAACGTCGCGGTACCGCCGCGGCAGACCTGCACGGCCGGCACCGGCGCCGACACGGTGAACGACGGCCGCTGGCTGCAGTTGTTGCAGACCAGCGCGAAGTCCTGGTCGGTCGTGTCGCCGACGCCGGGCACGCCGTCGCCGGCGATGTTGCTCGCCTCGACGCGGATGCTCATGTCGCCCGAGACGCCGGCCGGCAGAAACACCGCCTCGTAGTTGTTGCGCGTGTCGGCGCTGCCGCCGGGCACGCTCCACTGGCGCGAGAAGCGGTTGCCGCGATAGGTCTGGCCGTTCGCGACGACGACGAGATCGAGGTCGTTGACCTGCGGGCTCGCGCCGAGCTGTCCGGGCGCGTCGGTCCAGGTCAGCGCGATGCGCACGGGCCGGCCCGGCTCGACCACGCCCCAGGCGTAGTCGCGCGCCTCGCCGCTCGCGTCGAAGCGTTCGCTCTGGTCCAGCAGCACCTTCGGCGTCGGGCCGAACATGTCGCCGAGATTCGGCATGCCGTAGCCCTGGCTGTTGCTCGGCAGGTCGTCGTTCGCCCCGTAGCCGCTCAGATAGCTCGGATGCGCGATGAGCCAGGCTTTCATGAGCGCCGGACTCGGCGCGCGCGCGCCGCCGATCTCGTCGAGCGTGCCGGCGTTGGCCCCCGCACCGCCCTGGGCTATCCACCAGTAGGCCAGCGAGGCCACGCCGGACACCGCCGGCGTGGAATGGCTCGTGCCGCTGGATGCGGCGAACTCGGTCTGTGCCGGCGAATCCGGGTAGTACTGGATGCAGACGCCGCCGCCCTGATAGTTCGCGTAGACGCTCGCGCTGCCGAGGATGTGCGTGCCCGGCGCGACGACTTCGGGCTTGATCCGGTTGCCGGCGACCGGGCCGCGGCTGGAGAAGCCGGCGATGGCCTGCGTGTCGTCGCCGGCCGCGGCGCCGTCGTTCGGACAGCGGTCGGCTTTGCTGTCGAACGGACGCAGGTTCTCCGATGCGCCGACGGTGATGACGTTCTTGCCGGCGGCCGGCGAAGACACTGTGCCGATGCCGGGTCCGTCGTTGGCCGCGGCGAAGATGTAGATCATCGGCTGCGAGCCCGGCGCGTCCACGTCGACGTCGCGCACGGCGGCGTCCCAGATCTGGTCGTGGTCGCTGTAGCTGCCGCTCGTGCGATAGCCCCAGGAGTTGCTGCTGATGCGCGCGCCGTTCGCCGCGTTCGCGCGCACGATGCCCTGGTCGGTGTCGCCGCAGCCGGCGATGCTCCAGCTCGCCGGCGAGTTCACGAAGATCGTCGTCGATCCCACGCGCACGAACGGGTTGATGCCGAGGCCGGAACGCTGCCCGTCGGCGTCGGTGTACGGATAGCCGCTGCGCTGGTCGTAGCCGCCGATGATGCTCGCGTTGATCGTGCCGTGGCCGTCGGCCGCGCCGACCTGCGCGTCGCTCATGCCCGAGCAATTCTTGAAATAAGCCACGCGCGAGGGCTGCGCGACTTCGCCGTCGCGATGCAGCATCTCGTCGGACGTCGCCACCGCGGTGACGCCGCTGCCGCCTTCGTGGATCGTGCTGTCGGAGACGTCGACGACCGGATAGTCGGCCGGATCGCGGCTGAAGCCGTGATCGAGCAGGAACTGCAGGTAGCTCGCCGAGCTCGGCCCCGGCGCGAAATCGCCGCTGAGGACCAGCGCCTGCTTCTCGTCGAGCTGGCGTGCGGCCGTGCGCAGGCCGACGAAGCTGACGTCGGGACGTTCGGCGACGAGCGCCACGTCGGCCGCGCGCAGGCGCAGCGCGAGATTGCGGAAGCCGAGGATCGGCGCCCAGACGTGCTCGACCGTGCCGGGACCGAGCGGGCCGAGGCTGCCGGTCGGCACGCGCGCGAGGCTTTCGACGAAGCGGCGCGTTTCGCCGTCGCCGGCGTGCGCGTAGATCTGCACGACAACGTCGATCTCCGCGCCGCCGGCGAGCTGCCGCGCGAGCGCCGGTTCGACCTTCAGGAAGGCCTGCAGCGGCGCGTCGTAGACGAGCCAGGATTTTTCCGCGCGCAGCTGCGCGAGCCGCGGCTGCGCCGCGGGATCGGCCCAGACGAGGTAGCCGTAGTCGGGCACGTACTGCACCGGCTTGATGCCGCGCGCGCTCAGCGCGTCGAGCCACTGCGGCTGCAGCGGACCGGCGAACTGGATCAGGCGCAGGCCGGCCGCATCGGCCGCCGCTGCGGCGAACGGCGCCGGCGTCGCCGGCGCGCCTTCGCGCGGATCGAAGTGGGCCGCGTCGAAACGCAGCAAGTCGGCACGGGTCGTGAACGCGGCGCCCGGGACGAGCAGCGCGGCGAGCAAGGTGGTGGTCAGCGGTTTGCGCATGGAAGGTCTCCGCGACGCGCGGTCAGGGGAAGGCCGCGACGGCGCGCGGCGGGCGGCGCAGCTCGAGCACGAGCACGCGGTCGGTGGTGCTGTCGTTGCCGACGGCGAACTCGGCGACGCCGACGTCGACGAAGCCGGACTTGCGGTAGAACGCGATCGCGCGCGCGTTGCGTTCCCAGACCTTGAGCCACAGGGTCGCGCCGCCGAAGTCGCGCGCGGCTTCGCCGGCCGCGGCAAGCAGCCGCTGCGCGACGCCGCGGCCCTGCCAGGTACGGTCCACGTAGAGCCGGTGCAGCTCCACCGGCGCGGCGCCGCTGACGCAGCCGGGCACGGCGCCGCGGCGCACCTGCACGAACGCGGCGAGCTTGCCGCCGCCGTGCGCGAGCAGGGTCGCGACGTCGGGGTCGGCGATTTCCGCGGCCTGGAGCGCCGGCGCGAACGTGCGCTCCAGATGCAGGCGCAGATCGTCGGCGCTGAAGTTGCCGTAGGTGTCGATGAAAGTGCGCGCGCCGAAGTCGGCCAGGTCGACCGCGTCCGCGGCGGCGGCGCGGCGGATGGTGCAGACGCGCGTCGCGATGGCCTGCGCCGTGGCCTGCGCGAGTTGTTCGTAGTCCAGCGTCATGGAGCATCGGGTTCCGGCAGCGGGCCGCGGCGGTTCGCACCGCCGCGGCAGGGTCGGGAAAAAAATCGGAGAGTGCCGGCGCCGGACGGCGGCGCCGGCGGCCCGGCATCAGCGGCGCTGGGCGCGGCAGGCGCCGCTG
>NZ_JANFVR010000117.1 GCF_024609805.1 Tahibacter caeni
GCCGTGGCCGGCGCCGGCCGATACGCTGAGCAGCAGCAGGCGGCGCGGCTTCGCGGCGATCTCAGGCATCGGCGCCCCGCAGCGCGCGCACCTGGGCCTCGAGCGCCGCGGCGCTGGCTTCGGCCGGCGGCACCGGATCGCCGGCGGCAAGGCCGATGCGCGACCAGAAGCGCCGCGGCAGGCGCGCGCGGCCCAGCGCACTGTCGCGACGGCTGAAGATCGAACCCCAGAGCCCGCGCAGCGCCAGCGGCACGACGGGCACCGGACGGCGTTCGAGGATCTTTTCCATGCCGGTCTTGAACTCGGCGATCTCGCCGTCCTTGGTCAGGCCGCCCTCCGGGAAGACGCAGACGAGGTTGCCCGCGGCGAGTTCCTTGTCGACCTCGTCGAAGGCCTTCGCCAGCAGCTGCGGATCTTCCTTGTAGCCGGCGATCGGAATCGCCTTGGCCGTGCGGAAGATGAAGCTCAGCAGCGGGATGTTGAAGATCTTGTAGTACATGACGAAGCGCACCGGCCGGCGCACGCTGCCGCCGATGATCAGCGCGTCCATGAAGCTCACGTGGTTGCAGACGAGCAGCGCGGCGCCTTCCTCGGGTATGCGTTCGAAGCCGTCGAGCCGGATGCGGTAGAGCGTGTTGACGAGGATCCAGCTCAGGAAGCGCATCAGAAATTCCGGCACCAGCGTGTAGATGTAGATCGCTACGACGGCGTTCATCAGCGCGGTGGCCAGCAGCAGCTGCGGAATCGACAGGCCGGCCGCGTTGAGCAGCAGCGCCGACAGCCCGGCCGCGACGACCATGAAAAATGCGTTGAGGATGTTGTTCGCGGCGATCACGCGCGAGCGCCGCGCCGGGTCCGAGCGCGTCTGGATCAGCGCGAACAGCGGCACGATGAAGAAGCCCGAGAAGATCGCCATCAGCAGCAGGTCGGCGAGTACGCGCCAGATCCACGGCTGCACGAGCAGGGCGGCGATCGAGAGATCCTGCACGGCCGCTAGGTCGGGTTTGGCGAAATGGAGGTCGGCGCCGAACAGGGTCATGCCGATGGAGCCGAACGGCACGAGGCCGATTTCGACCTTGTGGCCAGACAGGCGCTCGCAGAGCAGCGAGCCGATGCCGATGCCGAGCGAGAACACGGTCAGCAGGAAAGTGTAGACGGTCGAGTCGCCGCCGATAACGAGCTGCGCATAGGTCGGCAGCTGGGTGATGAAGACCGAACCGAAGAACCAGAACCAGGAGATGCCTAGGCACGACAGCAGCACCGGGCGGTTGCCGCGGATGTAGCCGAGGTTGCGCCAGGTCTCGCTGAACGGGTTCCAGTTGATGACGAGGTTCGGATCGGGCGCGGCTACCGGCGGCATGCGCAGCGACGTGACCAGGCCGATCAGGGCGGTGCCTATCGTCGCGGCGCCGACGAGCCATGCGCCGGTATCGGGGACCTTGATCAGGGTTGCGCCGAGGATCTGGCCGACGAGGATCGCGAGGAACGTCGCCATCTCGATCAGGCCGTTGCCGCCGACGAGTTCCTGCGAATCGAGTACTTGCGGCAGCAGGCCGTACTTGAGCGGGCCGAACAGGGTCGAATGCAGGCCCATCAGGAACAGCAGGGTCATCAGCAGCGGAATGCTCTTGGCCAGGAAGCCGAACAGCGCGATGACCATGATGACGAGCTCGAGCACTTTGACGAGCTGGGCCAGGCGAGCCTTGTCGAACTTGTCCGAGAGCTGGCCGCTGGTCGCCGAGAACAGCAGGAATGGCGCGATGAACAGCGCGGCGGCGAGGTTGGTGTAGTTGGCCGCGCGGACCGGATCGTGCGCGGCGATCTGGTAGACCGCGAGGATCACGAGCGCGTTCTTGAACACGTTGTCGTTGAACGCGCCGAGCGCCTGGGTCCAGAAGAACGGCGCGAAGCGGCGCGATTTCAGCAGTGCGAACTGGTTGCTGCTCGACATGGCGGGAACCTTGGAAAGTCTTCCGCAATCTAGCAGACCCGACGTTGTCGCGGCCGGCGCCCGCCGGGGCCGGTCGTCCACCCGCCGTAACCGGGCTTTAACGGGCCCCGGCGGCCGTGACGCTTCCGCGGCGGCGTCCCGTAAACTTCCGCCTTTCCCCGCAATGCCGCCCGCGAGGGCGCCCGGAGCTCCATGAAACTGAACCGCCTAGTCCTTGCCGGCGCGCTCGCGCTGCTGTCCACCGCGGCGCTCGCCCAGAACGTCATCCGCCCGGTGCCGATCCCCGACCTCCGCAAACTGACTAAGGCCGAAGCGGACCAGCTCGTGGAGATGCGCGCCGAGTTCGACAAGACCAAGCCGACGCTGGCCGGCGAGCAGCTCGCCAAGGCGTATTCACTGCTGGCTTCGAGCTACGCCCAGGCCGGCTTCTATGCCGAGGCCGACGCGGCGCTCGCCAATGCCCTCGTCGTCACGCCCGACGACGCCCGCTGGCTCTACCTGCGCGGCATGCTCGCGCGCATGCGCAACCAGCAGACCCAGGCCGCCGATTTTCTCGAACAGGCGTTCCGCCTGGATCGCAAGTATCTGCCGATACGCATCGCCGTGATCGAGTCGCGCCTTGCCGGCGGCGACGTGGACGCGGCGCGCCAGGCCGCCGACCAGGCCGGCGCAGAAGGCAAGGACAGCGCCGTGCTGGCTTCGTTGCGTGGCCGCGTCGCCTTGCGCCAGGGGCGTCACGCCGACGCGCTGAACGCGATCAACGACGCGCTGCGGCTGGATCCGGGCGCCAATCAGCTCTATGCGGTGCAGGCCGACATCTACGCGGCGCAGGGCAACAAGGCCGCGGCCGACGCGGCCCGCGCCAAGGCCGGCACCGTCGCGGCCAAGCAGCTCGACGTCCTGCTCGCCGGTTTCCTCGGCGCGCGCTCGATCGACACCTCGCGGCCGGCAACGGCGCCGGCCGGCGCGGCAGCGGCAGCGGACAAGGACGATCCGCTGACCCAGGCGCGCTTCTTCATCGGCGTGCAGCAATACGATTCGGCGCGCGCGGCGCTGAACCAGGCGCTCAAGAGCGCACCGAACAATTCCGGCCTGCTCGGCCTGTCGGCACGCGTCGAAGCCCTGCTCGGCAACCGCCCGCTCGCGACGACGCGCGCGAACGAGGCCGTGCGCCTGTCGCCGAACGATCCGTCGGCGCTCGTCACGCGCGGCGTCGTGGCCGAGACCGGCGGCGACGAGGCCGCGGCCCAGGCCGACTACGAGAAGGCCATCGGCCTCGACGGCAAGCTGACCGAAGCGCGCCTGCTGCTGGGCAACCGCTACATGCGCCTGGGCCGCTACGCGCAGGCGGCCGAGCAGTATCGCCAGCTGATCAAGCTCGACACGAAAGTGCCCGAGCACTACGGACGCCTGGCCGCGGCGCAGTTCGCCGACGGCCGCTGCACCGACGCGCTGCGCGATCTCGAAGCGGCGCTGCAGGCCAACCAGCGCCACGGCTATGCGGCGCAGGTCTACGTGCGCGTCGCCGCGACTTGCCGCGGCGCGACGGACGAGCAGCACAGGAAGGCGACCGACTACGCGCGCCGGCTCTACGTCGAACGGCCGATTCCGCAGGTCATCGAAGCGGTGGCCCTGACCAATGCCGCGGCCGACAACTTCACGGTCGCCTCGGAAATGCAGGGCTCGGCCATGTTCGCGGCCGTGCGCGACGGCGGCAACGAAGCGGCCGACCCGTTCCGCGAGTTCTTCAAGAAGTTCGAAGCCCGGCAGATGCCGGAGCGGCCGTGGCCGGCCGACAGCAATCTGTTCAAGCCGGCGCGCCTGCAGCCGCTGCCGCCGCGTCCGGCGCCCGCGGCCGCGCCGGCGCGCTGATCCGCGATATCCGCGCAGCGCCGCGACGATTTGCGGTGCTGCGCGGCGGCATTCAGCCGCAGCCGCCGCGGCGCAGGTGGAAATAGCCGCCGAGCGGCCCGCGCAGCACGACGGTATCGCCCTTCTGCGCGGCGATCTCCCAGCTGCGCTGCGTGCCGCCGAGCATCTCGTTGTCGAGCCGGAAGCTCGCGCCGTCGCGCTGGATGCGCGTCTTGATCGTGCTGCCGCCGCGCTTCATGCGGTATTCCAGCGCGTCGCCGTCGAAAATCCAGCTGGCCGGCATCGATTCGTCCTTCTCGCCGTCGAGGTCCGCCGACACGGCGTATTCGCACCAGGTGCCGCGCAGCACGCTGCTGTCGCCGGCGGCCCTGCCGCGGCCGGTCCTGCCGCTGCGCGCCGTCGCGCCGTCGCTGCTTGTGGATTCGTCGGCGTCTGCGTCCGGCGCATAGCGTGCGGTGACTTCGTCGGCGCCCGGCACGCCCTTCACGGCGATCTCGCCGCCGGTGCCCGGCGCGCAGGGCTTGTCCTTGAATTCGATCGCGCCGCTGGTGTTGCGGCACTTGTAGACGGCGGCATGGAGGTCGGCAGCCAGCAGAAGGGCGGCCGCGGCGACGAAGAGACGCATGGCGGTAACTCGGTGAGGGAAAGGCGCAGCGATGATGCGGCGCCGGGACGCGCGCGTCCCGGCAGTTTTGTCCGGTGACGGGTCAGCGGCGCAGGGCGCGGTGGCCGATGTCGCGGCGGTAGAACATGCCGTCGAAATGCACGCCGGCCGCCGCCGCGTAGGCGCGCTCGCGCGCCTGCGCGATGTCCTTGCCGAGCGCGCAAGCCGTCAGCACGCGGCCGCCGGCGCTCACGGTGCGGCCCTGCTCGTCCAGGCGCGTGCCGGCTTGGAACACCTTCGTGTCGGCCGCTGCCGGCGCGTCGAGGCCGCCGATCGGGTCGTTGAGCTTCACGGTGCCCGGATAGCCCTGGGCCGCGAGCACGACGCCGAGCGCCGGGCGCGGATCCCATTCGGCCGTCGTGCGGTCGAGACGGCCGTCGAGCGCCGCTTCGACGAGCTCGACGAGATCGGACTTCAGCCGCAGCATGATCGGTTGGGTTTCCGGATCGCCGAAGCGCACGTTGAATTCGATGACCTTCGGCGCGCCGCTGCGGTCGATCATCAGGCCCGCATACAGGAAGCCGATGAACGGCGCGCCTTCGGCGGCCATGCCGGCCAGGGTCGGTTCGATGACCTCGCGCAGGATGCGCTTCTCCACCTCGGGCGTGACGACCGGCGCCGGCGAATAGGCGCCCATGCCGCCGGTGTTCGGGCCGTTGTCGCCTTCGTCGCGGCGCTTGTGGTCCTGGCTCGTCGCCATCGGCAGCGCATGCTGGCCGTCGCTGAGCACGATGTAGCTCGCTTCCTCGCCGTCGAGGAATTCCTCGATGACGACGCGTGCCGACGCGTCGCCGAGCGAATGCGCGCCGAGCATGTCGTGCAGCGCCTGCTCGGCGTCGGCCAGGGTCAGCGCGACCACGACGCCCTTGCCAGCGGCCAGGCCGTCGGCCTTGATCACGATCGGAGCACCGTGGCGGCGCACGTAGGCCAGCGCCGGCGCGAGCTCGGTGAACACTGCATAGCGCGCCGTCGGGATGTTGCGCCGGGCCAGGAAGTCCTTGGCGAAGGCCTTGGAGCCTTCCAGCTGCGCGGCGACGCGACGCGGCCCGAAGCAGCGCAGGCCGGCAGCGCGGAATCTGTCGACGAGGCCGGCCACGAGCGGCGCCTCGGGTCCGACGATGGTCAGGTCCGCCTGCTCGCGTCTGGCCAGCGCGAGCAGGCCGTCGATGTCGTTCATCGCGACGGCGGCATTGCGCACGCCGGGCTCGCGCGCCGTGCCGGCATTGCCCGGCGCGACGATGACCTCGACGACGCGGGCGGACTGCTTGAGCTTCCAGGCCAGCGCGTGTTCACGCCCGCCCGAACCGATGACGAGGACTTTCATGGCAACCCTGAGGAAAACGCGAAACGGAACGCGATTGTAGCCTGCTGCCGCCGCCGGCCCGGAAATGACGATTGCCGCCGCGGTGCCGGGGGCAGCCGGCGCGCGCACCGCGGCGCGGGTTCTGCTCGCGACCGCCGCGACGCGCCGTCCCGGCCGCCGATCGTTACGTTTTGTGGACCCGGCCGTAGCGGCGGTTTCGTTCAGGCACGCGAAGGCGGGCGGGTGCATCAATGCGCACCGCGCAATCCTGCGCTTCCGGGGAAGCTCCACGTCGGTGAACATCCTGCGCCTGTACCTGCGCGTCATCGGATTCCTTGCGCCCGAGCGCACGCTCGCCATCACCCTGACCCTCGCCAACCTCGCGCTGGCCGGCGTGTACTTTCTCGAACCCATGCTGTTCGGCCAGGTCGTCGACGCGCTGGCCGCGCCCGGCGCCGCGCAGGCGCCGAAGCTGATCGCCTGCTGGGCGCTGGCCGGCTTCGGCGGCGTCGTCGCGAGCGTCTGGGTGTCGCTGCACGCAGACCGCCTCGCGCATCGCCGCCGTCTCGCCGCGATCGAACAGTTCTTCGCCCACGGCGCGTCGCTGCCGCTGTCGTTCCACGGCGAAAACCATACCGGCCGCCTCGCGCGCGTCATGAACGGCGGCGTCGGCAATCTGTTCGGCCTCTGGCTCGGCTTCTTCCGCGAGCACCTGGCCACGCTGCTGTCCATCCTCGTGATGGTGCCGATCGCGCTGTACATGAACTGGAAGCTCGCCCTGCTCATGGTCGGGCTGATGACGAGCTTCGCCGTGTTCAACGCAATCGCGATCCGCCGCACGCACAAGGCCCAGGCCGACGTCGAGGAGCTGCACCACGAGATCTCCACGCGCGCGAGCGACGTGTTCGGCCACGTCGGCGTCGTGCAGAGCTTCACGCGCCTGCGCGAGGAGCTCGCCGCGCTGCGCGACATGATGGCGCGCGTGCTCGCCGCGCAGTATCCGGTGCTGCGCGGCTGGGCCGTGCTGTCGGTGCTCAATCGTGCCGCGAGCACCCTGACCATCGTCGCGATCTTCGCGCTCGGCGCGAGCCTGCACGCCAAGGGCGAGGTCACGGTCGGCAACATCGTCAGCTTCGTCGGCTTCTCGCTGATGCTGATCGGCCGTCTGGAGCAGTTCGCCGGCTTCATTTCCGGTCTGTTCTTCCAGACCCATTCGCTGCGCAACTTCTTCGAGGTGCTGGACACGCGCCCGGCCATCGCCGACACGGCCGACGCGGTCGATCTCGGCCGCGCGCGCGGCGAGGTCGAATTCGACGACGTCAGCTTCGGCTATGCCGGCAGCGACGGCGACACGGTGCCGGCCGTGCGTCATCTGAGCTTCCGCGCCCCGGCGGGCAGCACGATCGCGCTCGTCGGCCCGACCGGCGCCGGCAAGACCACGGCGCTGAGCCTGCTCTACCGCGCCTACGATCCGCAGTCTGGCGCGATCCGCATCGACGGCAAGGACCTGCGCTCGATCGGGCTCGACTCCCTGCGCCGCAACATCGGCGTGGTGTTCCAGGAACCGGGCCTGTTCTACCGCTCGATCGGCGACAACCTGCGCGTGGCCGATCCGGACGCGACCCAGGCCGAGATCGAGGCCGCCGCGCGCGCGGCCGAGGCGCACGGCTTCATCAGCGCCAAGGCCGAGGGCTACGACACCCTGGTCGCCGAACGCGGCCGCTCGCTGTCCGGCGGCGAACGCCAGCGGCTCGCGATCGCGCGCGCGATGCTCAAGGACGCGCCGATCCTGATCCTCGACGAGGCCACGAGCGCGCTCGACAACGGCACCGAGGCGCGCATCCAGAAGGCGCTGACCGGTCTGTCCCGCGGCCGCACGACCTTCGTGATCGCGCACCGCCTGTCGACCGTGCGCAACGCCGACCTGATCCTGGTGCTCGACCAGGGCCGCCTCGTCGAAAGCGGACGCTTCGACGAACTCGTCGCCAGGGGCGGCCTGTTCGCCGAGCTCGCCGACCAGGGCAAGTTCGCGCCCGACGCGGTCGAGGACGCGCAACCGGAGCTGCCGCAGGCGGCGTGAGGTGAGCCGCCTGCGGCCGCAAACCTCGGAATCGCCCCTCTCCCTCGCGGAGAGGGGCTGTAGACGCGGCGCCGGCGTGACTCCAGTCGCGTTGAATTTTTCGCGATTCGTTCAGCGCGTCGACGCCGGCGCGCCCGGCGGCGACCGATTGGCGTCCGCCGGGGCCGTCGGTTCAGACGATTCTTACCGGAGCGCCTGCAGCAGCGCCGCGCGCGGCAGCTTGCCGGTCTCGTTGCGCGGCAGGTGGTCGACTTTCTTCAGCGGCCGCGGCAGGAAGGCCGGATCCATCGCGCCGCGCAGCGCGTCGAGGATGGCGGCTTCGCCGAGCTCCGGGGCGACGACGAGGGCCGCGAGACGCTGCACGCCGGGTTGTTCGCCGTCGCGCTGGAAGATCACGCCGTCGACGACGCCGGTTATCGACAGCAGACGGCGGTTCAGATCGGCCAGCGAGGCGCGCTTGCCGGCGATTTCCAGCAGGTCGGAATTGCGACCGCAAAGGCGGAAGCCGCGTTCCGGCAGCAGCTCGACGATGTCCTGCAGGATGACCGGCGCGTCGAACCAGTCGGCCGCGACGAGGGTGCCGTCGGGCTGCGGACGCAGGGCGACGCCGGGATAGTGGCGCCAGGCGTCTTCGAGCGCGCTGCGCCGGTGGGCGATCACGCAGGTCTCGGTGGAGCCGAAGACTTCGGTGACGCGCGTGGCGAAGCGCGTTTCCGCGGTCGCGGCGAGCTCGCGGCACAGCGGAGCGGTCGCGCAAAGGATGCCGGCGAGCTCGGGCAGGGCGATGGCCGACTGCACGAGCGCGCGCAGGTGCACCGGCGTCGTCACGAGCAGGCGCGGCGCCGGCAGCGCCGCGAGCGCCGCGGCGATGTCGGCCGGCAGCAGCGGCTTGCCGGTGTCGACGGCCACGTCGGCGAGCAGCGGCAGCAGCACCGAGGTTTCCATGCCGTACATGTGCTGCGGCGGCACGGTCGCGACGACGTTCGCGCCGGCCGCGGCCTGTTCGGCCAGCAGCTCGGCATTGCGTGCGGTGCTCGCGCAGAAGCTGCGCCAGGTCTTGGGATTGGGCTTGGGTGAGCCGGTGGAGCCCGAGGTGTAGCCGATCGCGACGATCCGTTCACCCGGCAGCGACGGCGCCGGCAGCGCCGGCGCGGCGTCGATCGGATCGAGGCGCGGCAGGCGCCAGAGCTGCGGCGGCGACGCGTCGAGCTCGCGGTCGCTGATCGCGTAGCAGCCCGGGTGCGCGCCCATGACTTCGTCGACGGCCTGGCGCGCGCGCGACGGCGGCAGCAGGTTGGTCTGGCCGGCCAGCGCGACGGCGGCGAACGCGACGAGGAAGTGGTAGCGGTCTTCGCAGAGATTCACGGCGGCCGGCGCGCGCGGCAGTTCGGCGGCGACGGCGACGACGTGGTGCAGGAACTCGGCCTGGCGCACGGGCCGGCCGTTCAGCCAGGCGACGATGCGCTGTGGATCCCCGATGACCAGCGGCAAGCCTGCCGCGTCGGCCCTTGCTCCCTGTATGACTGCAGACATAGCCCCCCGCCCAGGCCTCGGCGCCACACTCCGGCCTTTACTGTCGAACGAATTCCCCGCTGATAGCGTCGCGGATCGCGGTCGGCCGCTCAAGCCCCCCGACCGGGGCGTCGACGATCGCATCGAGCTCGTCGCCGAACACAGTACGTATTTCGGCGGCGGATCGCGTCGGCGGCTCGCCGTGGCGGTTGGCACTCGTGGAGACCAGGGCGCCGCCGAATGCGCGGCACAGCGCCGCGGCCGGTGCATGGGCGGTCACACGCAGCGCGATGCCGGCGTGGCCGCCGCTGATCCAGGGCGGTACGGTGGATGAGCGCGGCAGTATCCAGGTATGCGGTCCCGGCCAGCTGGCCCGCACGCGCTGCAGGGCCTGCTCGGGCAGCTGGTCCAGCGCGACGTAGCGCTCGATCTGGCCGAAATCGGCCGCGATCAGGAGCACACCCTGCTGCGGCGGCCGGCGTTTCAGCGCGAACAGGCGGCGCAGCGCGGCTTCGTCGTGTGGATCGCAGCCGAGGCCGTAGACGGCCTCGGTCGGATAGGCGACGACGCCGCCGCGACGCAGGGCGTCGGCGGCGGCTTGCAGGTCGGCGGACGGCATGGCGGCTCGCTCAGGACCTGGGTTTCTTGGCGATCGCCTTCTTTGCCGCGGATTTGGCCGGGGCCTTCTTCACGGCGGCCTTCTTCGCCGCAGGCTTCTTGCTCGCGGCCTTCTTGGCCGCGGCTTTCTTCGCGACGGGCTCGGCGGCGGTTTTCGCGGCGGCGGCCTTCTTGGCGGCGGCCTTGGGCTCGGCCTTGGCCTTGCCGAAGCGGCCGCGCGCGGGCTTGTCCGGCGCGGCGGCGAGCAGTTCCAGGCATTCGGCCTCGGTCAGGCTTTCCGGCTCGCGGTCTTTGGGAATGCGCCCGTTCTTGCTGCCGTCGGTGATGTACGGACCGTAGCGGCCGCGCAGCACCTGGATCGCGCCGTCCTGGAAGCTCTTTATGACGCGGTTGGCGGCAGCCTCGGCCTTTTCGTGCAACAGCTGCAGCGCGCGCGGCAGCTCGATCGTGTACGGATCGTCGTCGGCCTTGAGCGAGGCGTAGGTGGAGCCGTGCTTGACGAAGGGCCCGAAACGGCCGACGCCGACGGTGATCTCGGTGCCGTCCGGATGCTGGCCGAGCGTGCGCGGCAGCTTGAACAGCTCCAGCGCCTCGGCCAGGGTGATGGTGTGGATGCTCTGGTTCGCGCGCAGGCTTGCGAAGCGCGGCTTGTCCTCGTCTTCCTTGGTACCGATCTGGGCGAACGGCCCGAAGCGGCCCAGGCGCACCGAGACGGGCTTGCCGCTGGCCGGATCGTCGCCGAGCACGCGCGCGCCGGTGGCTTCGGAACGGTCGACGGTCTCGTTCTTTTCCTCGACGAGTTCCTTGAACGGCGACCAGAAGCGCTGCATCAGCGGCACCCAGTCTTCCTCGCCGCGGCTGACCGCGTCGAGCTCGTCCTCGAGCTTGGCGGTGAAATCGTAGTCGACGTAGCGCGTGAAATGCCCGCTCAGGAACTTGCCGACCGCGCGGCCGATGTCGGTCGGGCGGAAGCGGCGCGCGTCGAGCGTCACGTATTCGCGCGAGAGCAGGGTCTGAATGATGCTGGCATAGGTCGACGGGCGGCCGATGCCGAATTCTTCGAGCGCCTTGACGAGGCTGGCTTCGGAATAGCGCGGCGGCGGCTCGGTGAAATGCTGCTCGGCGAGGATCGCCGCGAGCGGCACGGTGTCGCCGATTTTCAGCGGCGGCAGCTTGCGTCCTTCGTCGTCGTCCTCGGCGGCCTTCTGGTCCTTGCCTTCCTCGTAGACGGCGAGGAAGCCCGGATCGACGACGGTGGTGCCGCTCGCGCGGAACGCCGAGTCCTTGCCGCAGGCCAGGTCGACCGAGACGGTGTTCAGCGTCGCATGCTGCATCTGGCAGGCGACCGTGCGCTTCCAGATCAGGTCGTAGAGCTTGCGCTGCTCGTCGCTGAGCGCGCTGGCGACGCTGGACGGCGTGCGCAGCGCCGAGGTCGGACGCACGGCCTCGTGCGCCTCCTGGGCGTTCTTGGACTTGGTCTTGTAGACGTTGGGCGTCTCGGGCAGCGCCTTGGCGCCGTAGTCGCGGCGGATGACCTGGCGCAGCTCGGCTATGGCCTCGTCGGACAGGCTGGTCGAGTCGGTACGCATGTAGGTGATCAGGCCGACCACGCCCTCGTCGCCGATCGCGATGCCTTCGTACAGCTGCTGCGCGAGGCGCATCGTGCGGCTGGTCGTGTAGCCGAGCTTGCGCGCGGCTTCCTGCTGCAGGGTCGAGGTCGTGAACGGCGCGGCCGGGCGGCGCTTGCGTTCCTTGGACTGCACGTCGGCGACGACGAGCCGGCCGCCGCGCCAGGCCGGCTGGTCGGTGTCGAACGGCGTGTCGGCGCCGGCGACGCGGGTCGCGCCGGCGGCGGCGTACAGCGCATCGCGCGCCGCGTAGGCGGCGCCGGCCTCGGTCAGGTCGAACTGCTCGAACTTCTTGCCGTTCAGGCGCAGCAGGCGTGCGCGGAACGGCGTGGTCGCATGGGCGAGCTCGGCGTCCATGCTCCAGTATTCGCGCGGCTTGAACGCTTCGATCTCTTCCTCGCGCTCGACGATCATGCGCAGCGCCGGCGACTGCACGCGGCCGGCGGACAGGCCGCGCTGGACCTTGCGCCAGAGTACCGGCGACAGGTTGAAACCGACGAGGTAGTCCAGCGCGCGGCGAGCCTGCTGGGCGTTGACGAGATCCAGCGACAGCTCGCGCGGATGGTCGACGGCTTCCTTGATCGCCTTGGGCGTGATCTCGGAGAACACCACGCGGTGCACGTCCTTGCCCTTGAGCAGGCCGCGCTCGCGCAGGATCTCGCTGATGTGCCAGCTGATCGCCTCGCCTTCGCGGTCCAAGTCGGTCGCGAGATAGAGGGCTTCGGCCTTGGCGGCGGCCTTGGCGATCGCGTCGACGTGCTTCTCGTTCTTGTCGATGACCGCGTAGTTCATGGCGAACTGCTGGTCGGGGTTGACCGCGCCCTCCTTGGGCACGAGGTCGCGCACGTGGCCGTAGGAGGCCAGGACGGTGAAATCCTTGCCGAGGTATTTGTTGATCGTCTTGGCCTTGGCCGGCGATTCGACGATGAGTAGGTTCTTGGCCATTGCGGGTGGCGCGTCCTCTGCGCGGGCTGCCGGTCTGCCGGCAACCGCTGGGTCGATTGCATGGGGGTGGACGCAGCCGCGGCGTCCTCTTTTTTCATCCTGCACACAGGCCGCTCGGTGCTGTCAAGCCAATCTGAATGACAGCGCGATCCGGTCCGGCCCGCTGCGGCTGCCGGCCTCAGCGGCGCTGGTAGCGGCCTCCTCCGCTGTTGCTGACCTCGCCTTCGAGTTCGAGCAGCAACAGCATCGACGACAGCGCCGCGACGCCGAGGCCGGTGCGAGAAGCGAGCTCGTCCAGACTGACCGGATCGTAGCCGAGCGCGGCCAGCACCTTGACGTATTCGGCGTCGTGCGCGGCGGTCGCGCCGTCCGGCGGCTCCGCGGTCGCCGCCTGCAGTGGTTCGGCCAGGCGGGCGCGCAGGCGGTCGCCGAGCGCCCGTGCCAGCGGCGCGAGTTCCTCGACGATCTCGTCCGCGGTTTCCACGAGACGCGCGCCCTGGCGGATCAGCTGGTGGCAGCCCCGCGCCAGCGGGTTGTGGATGGAGCCGGGCAGGGCGAAGACCTCGCGGCCCTGTTCGCCGGCCAGCCGTGCCGTGATCAGCGAACCCGACTGGACGCCGGCTTCGACCACGAGCACGCCGAGCGGGAGCCCGGCGATGATGCGGTTGCGGCGCGGAAAATGATCCGGCCGGGCCGGTACGCCCGGCGGGAACTCGCTGACCAGCGCGCCGCGGCCGCGGATCCGCTCGGCCAGCGCCGCCTGCCGGCGCGGATAGACCAGATCCGGGCCGGTGCCCATCACGGCGATCGTCGCACGGCCCGCGTCGAGCGCGGCCGCATGCGCGGCGGCGTCCACGCCGTCGGCGAGGCCGCTGGTCACGACCAGGCCGGCGGCGGCGAGGTGGCTCGCGAAGCTGCGCGCATTGGCCAGGCCGCCGGCCGTCGCACTGCGCGCGCCGACGACGGCGATCTGCGGCAGCCAGAGGCTGCTCGCGTCGCCGTCGACGAACAGGGCGGCCGGCGCCGTGCCGGCTTCGCGCAGCAGGGCCGGGTAGTCTGCGTCGAGCCAGGTCAGCAGGTGGCGGCCGCCGGCCGCGAGCCAGGTCAGGTCGGCGTCGATGCGCGAGCGGTCCGGCGCGCGCAGCCAGGCCAGGGTGGCAGATCGGAAGAGC
>NZ_JANFVR010000118.1 GCF_024609805.1 Tahibacter caeni
AGGCCGCCGGCCGGAGCGGGACGGCGCCGCGGCGACGGCGCCCGCCGCACGGCGCGCAGCCGCGTGTTCGTCCGGCCGCGTCCGCGCGTTCCTTGCGCCGTCCGTCGAATGTTCCGCAGGCGGGTGGCCCGCCTGTGGAACGCCAGAATCGCGCCTCTCCGCCGTCCCCGAATCCCTCGATGCTCGCCGCATGAAAACGACCGCCTTGTTCCTGCTCTTCAGTTCCGCGATCACCGCGACGGCGGCCGCTGCGCCGCAGCTGGTCCTGCCCGGCGAGGCCTTCCACGGCGACGAGGTGCCGGCCCGCGACGGCGAGACCTGGCTGGCCCTGGCCGTCACGGACGGCAAGGCGCGGCTGCAGTCGGTGCGGCTGAAGGTCGAGGCGGTCGCCGATCCGCTCGCCGACGATCCCGGCGACCGCAGCGCGCGCAGTGTCGCGGCGCCCGGTGTCGAGGCGCTCGTGTTTCTGCGCGGCATCGCCGCGTTGAAACCCGGGGACGTCGACGGTTTCGTGACGAGCGCCCAGACCGTTTCCGTGGAACGTCCGCTGCGCCTGGGCACCGGAGCGGCCGCACCGCAGCTCGCGGTGCAGTGCGCGAAGACCGTCGGCGCGGACGATGCGCCCGACACGTCGATCTGCCAGGTGACGCTCAGCGACGGCGCGCGCACGCAGGTCATCCACCGCACGGCCGGCGAGCGCGCCGAAGCCGACGGCCGTGTGTTCGACGACGCGGTCGTGACGGTCACGTTCGCCGGCGATCTCGATCGTGACGGCCGCGTCGATCTCGTCATCGACACGAGCGATCACTACAACCTCGATCGCCCCACCTTGTTCCTGTCCGGCGCCGCGCAGCCCGGTGCGCTGGTCGGCCCGGTCGCGCAACAGGCGCTCACCGGCTGCTGAGCCTGCATCCACGTGCGCGTAACGCAACAAGCGCACAATGCGCCTGCGACGAAATCCGCCGCGCGCGCGTCCCAGTCATCCCCTGTTCGTAGTCGCGGAGTACCGTCATGCCGTATCCAGCGAATGCGTTGTTGAAGTCAGTCGCGGTGATCGCCTCGTTCGGCCTCGCCGCTGTCGCCGCCGCCGCCGACGAATCCCAGGTCGTGCCGATCCGTCCGAGCCAGTTCGAGCCGCTGCACCTGCGCACTACGCTCGACAGCTGCACCTTCGACGCGAGCACGGTCAACGTGGAATTGCGCGATCACCTGATCGTCGCCTCGTTCCGGCCGAGGCTCTGCATCGTGCCGGGCCCGCCGGCCGTCGTCGACATCGAGCTCGGCGCCTATCCGGCCGGCGAGTACGAGGTCCAGCTGTACCTGAAGGGTTACCGCGAACCGCTGCTGCGCCTGCCGTTCGACGTGGCCGCGCGCACCCTGGACCCCGGCGAGGAAGACCGGCCCTTCCCCGTGGCCGACTACAGCGGCCTCTGGGGCAACAGCCTGGAGCCGGGCTGGGGCCTCACCTTGGAGCAGGGCGCCACGGACCAGGTCTTCGGCGCGCTGTACGTGTTCGACGATACGCGCCAGCCGCAGTGGTACACCTTGCAGGCCGGCCAGTGGCAGACCTCGACGCGCTGGAGCGGTCAGGTCGTCAAGAGCGAAGGCCCGCCCTGGGCCGGCCCGAGCTATCCGGCCGACGGCGCGCAGTACAGCGGCGTGGGCACCGCGACGATCGATTTCGCGATGAAGCCCGGCCAGGAGGACCAAGCCAGGTTCACTTACACGATCGGCGGTCGCAGCGTCACGAAGACGGTCACGCGCTTCCGGCTGAACTGAGATTCCGACCCGGCGGCGCGCGGCCCGGTCCGCGCCGCCGCGGGGCGTCCGCGGATCGCATTTGCGGCGGCGGTCGGAGTCAGTCGCCGGCTGCCTCCCGCCACTCCTCGACGCTGCCGTGGCGATGCAGGCCGACGGTCTCGAATTCGTCGATGGCCGGCGGCACCGTGCGTACGCCGAGCACGGCCAGCGCATTGTTGATCGGTCCGAGCTCGGCGGCCTGCGGGCCGAACACGAGCTCGCCGTCGCGGAACACGGCTGCGCCCTGGGTGCCCATGCCGCCGAAATACTCGGTCTCGAAATACAGCAGGGTGCTGCGCGCCGACAGCGCCTGCAGCACCGCCGTCAGCGCCGGCGACAGGTAATTGAAGCCCGCATGGAAGCTGTCCGCGTCCTCGGGCTGCAGCCGTTCGAGCTCGTCGGAGCCCAGCGGCAGCAGCGACAGGACTTCGGTCAGGACGACCGGCGCCGGCAGCCCGCGGGCTTCGGCGAGCGCGCGCAGCGCCGCATGACGGGCGATCAGACCGGTGACGAAATGGGCCATGGAATTTCTCGCGGCGGCCGCGCGGCGCGGCTGGTGTCGGTGGACGGGTCGGCGTGTCCGTTCACCGCTTTGCAATCGGCGTGCCGACCGTGGCCCCACCGACAGCGCGAGCGTTGCTGGGCCGGCGAATCGGCCTTGCCGGTCGCCGTTCCGCGATCGCTGCCCGACGAACGGCCGCGCCGCGCCCGCGATTCCCGACAGCCGCCGCGCGCGGTACTCCAGCCGAGGCGCTTTCCATGCGGCTATCCGCACTGTTTGCCGTCGCGCTCGCCGCCGAGTCGGGGCGTATCGAGGAATGCCGCCGCGTCTATGCCATGGACGTCGAGCTCAGCGAGCCGCTGTTCGGCGGCGAGAAGCGCTGGGAATCCAAGTCCTGCGCGTCCGGCATCCCGCTGACTTTCCGCGACGCCGGCTACGAGCACGAAATCGCCAGCGTGAGCGTGGGGCGCGCGAGATCGATGCGCACGGCGGCGGATTTCTGCGCGTCGGCGCAGGCGTCGACCGGCTGCGGAACCAGCCCCTGCGCGCGCCGGCGCGGCGACCTATGCGAGCGCCGCGCGAGCCGGTCGGCGTCCTCGGTGCGCCCGAGCTTGGCATAGACCTCGGCCAGCTGGCCTTCGGTGTTGGCGACGACGCCGAACTGCGGTCCGACGTGCCGGTGCTGCCAGGCGATCACGCGCAGATAAAGCGGTTCGGCGGCGCCGTAATTGCCCGCGGCCACGTACATTCGGGCCAGATCGCCGGCGCTCTTCATGCGAGGGGTCCTGTCGGCGATCACCACCGCGCGCCGGTACAGCGGTTCCGCCTCGCCGTAACGCTGCATCGCGCGATAGATCAGCGCGAGGTTGTTGAGGTTCTGCGCCACGTGGGTGTCGTCGCGGCCGTACTGCTTTTCGACGAGGGCCGGCGCCTCGTGCATGGTCGCGGCGGCCTCGGCGTAGCGGCCGTCCTGGTAATGCACCTTGGCCGGTCGTTCAGCGCCTCCCAGGACGGCGGTGCGGCCCGGGCAGCGGTGCCGGTCAGCCAAGGAGCAGGGCGAGGATGGGTTTCATGCGCGCGGCAGACGCGGCCGCGGCGGCCGAGCGAGCACCGGCATCGCGGCACGCACCGCTGCGCCGGGACCGCGGCGTGCCCGCTCACTCGCGGTCGGCGAAGATGCGGTCCGAGGCACCGGCCTCGTTGGCCAGCACGGCGACGTTGGTCTTCAGTATCGCCGCACCCATCGCGCGCGCGTTCGGACCGATGTTGGCCGGCAGGTCGGTGCTGCGGTGGTAGTGCGGATAGACGTCGTAGTCCGACTCGATCGCGAGCACGGTCGGCTTGGCCGCGTCGAGATACGGCACGTGGTCGGAGCCCCAGGCGTTCGCGCTCGTCGTGACCTGCAGCTGCGGCACGTAGGTCGCCGCCGCGGCGGCGAAGCCGTTCATGTAGGCGGCGAACGCCGGATAGGTTTCGTAGTCGGCGTTCAAGGTCGTATCGGTGCTGTAGCCGATCATGTCCATGATGACGACGGAGCGGACCCTGGCGAGGTCGCCGGTCTGCTGCAGCTGCGTGACGTGGGCCTTGCTGCCGTAAAGGCCCTGTTCCTCGCCGGCGTAGCACATGAACAGCACGCTGCGCTCCGGGCGGTTCGCGACGAGGATGCGCGCGAGTTCGATGACGCCGGCGCAGCCGGTCGCATTGTCCTCGGCGCCGGGCGCGTTGGTCGTGCTGGACAGGTTGGTGTTGCGCGAATCGTAGTGGCCGCCGACGACGATCCATTCGTCCGGCAGGCGCGTGCCGGTCCAGGTGCCGATCACGTTGCTGCGCGTGACGCTGCCGCCGCTGCCCGGAAACGTGAATGCCGGCTTCGTGACCGCGAGGCCGAGCGCGGCGAAGCGGTCGCCGATCCAGTCGCGCGCCTGCGTCAGCGACGTCGTGCCGTAGCTCGAACGGTCCCAGCCGGCCAGGGTCGTGACGTCGGCGAACCAGCGGTCCGCATCGACCGCGTCGACGAGCGGCTGCACGAGCGGGTCGGGCGCGGCCGCGACGGCATGATCGAGCCGGTACTGGCGTGCGACGACGCTGTCGGGCTGCACCGCGCGCCATTGCGCATGCGGCTCGTCGCTGTCGGGCGCCGGCAGCGCTTCGCCGGCCGCGAGACGGCGCAGTTCCCAGCGTCCGCCGCGCGCGAGCAAGGTGCCGACGGCCGCATCGTGTTCCTTGCAGCCGCGCGCGCGCAGCGCCAGCTGTTCCGGAGTGACGTCGGCGATCTCGCCGAGGCGGTCGCGTTCGCCGATCAGGCGCGCGAGCGGTTCGCGCGCGCCGGCGACGACGAGACGGTCGCCGAGCTCCAGCCACCAGCGCGCGCCGTCGCCGTGCTTGAGCGCTTCCACGCGCGCCGCATCGGCCTTGGCGATGTCGACGACGAAGGCGTGGTCGCCGGCGGCGGGCAGGGCGAGGCCGGACAGCAGGGCGAGAGCAGGCAGCACGGCGAAGTCCTGGCCGGAAGCGGGCGGCCATTGTAGGCGGCGACGGAGCGGCCGCGACGCAACGGAGCGTGGGCTGCGTCGCGGAAATCGAGGGTGCGAAGGACTGTGCTCCCAGGAATGCAAAGCGCGAAACCGGAGAGCCATCGAACCGTGCCGGCGTCCGCCAGCTGCCGCGACGACGAAATCGCCGGTCTGTTGCCACGGCGGTCACGCGGCCGCGCCGCGTGCTCGTCGTTGCCGCGACGCCTCAGCGCGCCGTGTTCTGCGCTGTCTGGCCGAACAGGATCTTGCGGCTTTCGTCGGTGATCGTCGGCCGGTTCGCGAAAGGCTCGGCGCGCGCATATGCGCGCACGGTCGCCGGCCGCTGCGCGATCGTCTCGAACCAGCGCTTGAGGTTCGGGAAGTCGTCGAGATCCTGCTGCTGGCGCGCGTGCGGCACGATCCACGGATAGCAGGCCATGTCGGCGATGCTGTAGTCGCCGGCGATGAAATCGCGGCCGGCCAGGCGCCGGTCGAGCACGCCGTAGAGCCGGTTCGTCTCCTTGATGTAGCGCTCGATCGCGTACGGAATCTTCTCCGGCGCATAGGTGCCGAAGTGATGGTTCTGCCCGGCCATCGGACCGAGGCCGCCCATCTGCCAGAACAGCCATTCGGTCACGCTCTTGCGGCCGCGCACGTCGGCCGGCAGGAAGCGGCCGGTCTTCTCGGCCAGGTACAGCAGGATCGCGCCGGACTCGAACACGCCGATCGGCTCGCCGCCGTCGGCCGGGGCGCGGTCGATGATCGCGGGCATGCGGTTGTTCGGCGAGAACGCGAGGAAGTCCGGCCTGAACTGCTCGCCGCTGCCGATGTCGACGGGCTTGATCGTGTAGTCCAGCCCGGCCTCTTCGAGAAACAGCGTGATCTTGTGGCCGTTCGGCGTAGGCCAGTAGTAGATCTCGATCATGACGGCATCCGTCGGGGAGATCGTCCGCCTGTGGGGCGGAACGGCCGCGCTTTCAAGAGCAGCCGGCCGGCGACGTTGCCGCTTCGCGTCGCGCCGCGATAGCGCAGGTCGATGCGACCTTGATCGTAAAGGCCGTCGACGACGGTCGGCGCCGTGAGAACGCCGCGCGCGCCGTCCCAGGTCGTCGCGGGATCGGGATACGGATGCCGCAGCGCGACCGGCAGTGCTGTGACGAACGCCGCCATGTCGGCCTCGGCCACGTCGGCGTGCAACGCGGCGACGTGGATCGCTATCAGGCGGCGCACGAACGCGCGCCGCCGTCGGCGCGGTCGTGCGGGTGCTCAGCCGGCGGTGCGCCTGTCGCGCGCCGCGCGGCGACTCAGCCCAGTCCGGGCGCGATCTCGAACGCGCAGCCGGTCTTGGCCTTGACGTCGTCGAGCGCGACGCCGTCGTGCAGCTCGATCAGGCGCAGGCCGCCGCCGTCCTTGACCTCGAACACGCAGAGGTCGGTGATGATCAGGTTGACGACGTTCTTGCCGGTCAGCGGCAGCGCGCACTCGCGCAGGATCTTCGGCGAACCGTCCTTGGCGGTGTGCTCCATCAGCACGACGACGCGCTTGACGCCGGAGACGAGGTCCATTGCGCCGCCCGGGCCCTTGACCATCTTGCCGGGCACCATCCAGTTCGCGAGATCGCCGTTCTCGGACACTTCGAGTCCGCCGAGGATCGACAGGTCGATGTGGCCGCCGCGGATCATCGCGAACGAGTCGGCGCTCGAGAAGAAGCTCGAGCCCGGGATCGCGGTGATGGTCTGCTTGCCGGCGTTGATCAGATCCGGATCGACCGCGTCCTCGGTCGGGAACGGGCCGATGCCGAGCAGGCCGTTCTCCGACTGCAGGGTCACGTTGACGCCGGCCGGGATGTGGTTCGCGACGAGCGTCGGAATGCCGATGCCGAGATTCACGCAGTAGCCGTCGCGCAATTCCTTCGCCGCGCGCTTGGCCATCGCAACGCGGATCGGGCTTTCCTTGCCGGCCGGCGCGCCGCCGGACACAGTGCGGAATTCGATGCGCTTCTCGTAGTTCCGGCCCTGCACGATGCGGTCGACGTAGATGCCCGGCGTGTGGATCTGGTCCGGATCGAGCTGGCCGACCTCGACGAGCTCCTCGACTTCGGCGACGGTGATCTTGCCGCAGGTCGCGATCATCGGATTGAAGTTGCGCGCGGTCTTGCGATAGACGAGGTTGCCGAAGGTGTCGCCCTTCCAGGCCTTGACGATCGCGACGTCGGCGTGGATCGCCGGTTCGAGCACGTATTCCTTGCCGTCGAATTCTTTCGTTTCGCGCTTTTCGGCGAGTTTGGTGCCGAAGGCCGTGCGCGTGTAGAAGCCCGGAATGCCGGCGCCGCCGGCGCGCAGGCGCTCGGCCAGGGTGCCCTGCGGCGTCAGTTCGAGTTCGAGCTCGCCGGCCAGCACCTGGCGCTCGAATTCCTTGTTCTCGCCGACGTAGGAGGCGATGACTTTCTTGACCTGCCGCGTCTTCAGCAGCGGACCCATGCCGAAGTCGTCGACGCCCGCATTGTTCCCGACGATGGTCAGGCCCTTGGTGCCGGCATCCTTGAGCGCCTGGATCAGATTTTCCGGAATGCCGCAGAGGCCGAAGCCGCCGGCGGCGAGGGTCATGTCGTCGAACAGCAGGCCTTCCAGGGCTTCGGCGGCGGAGTTGTAGACCTTTTTCACGGGGCGTCCTTTTCGGCGGGAACGAACGATGGATCGCCGCCGGCGCCGCAGGCGCCGTACGGCCGGCGAAATCGGCGAGAGCGTAGTACGCGCGCGCCGGAACCGGCAATTGTACTTCCGGGAAGGCGCGCGCCGGCCGGCCGGCGTACGGGCGCGCGCCTTTCGGCTACGGATCGGAACGCAGCAGCGAGCCGAAGCTCAGGTAGAACGAATTGTTGCCGCCGCCCGCATGGCCGAAGCCGAGGAACATCGGTCCGAGGAACGTATCCACGCCGACGAACACGCTGCCGGCGCCGATCAGGTCGTCACGGCTGATCGCCTCGCGCGAATCCCAGACCCCGCCGGCTTCGAGGCTGCCGCCGAGATAGACCGGCACCGAGATCAGCCGCGTCGCATCGGTCAGTCGCCGGTAGTAGACGAGGCGGCCCAGCGCGATCTGGTTCGCGAGCAGCTGGTTCTCGGTATAGCCCGACAGGTTGGCCAGGCCGCCCAGGGTGCCGAAGGTCGACAGCAGCTCGCCGTTGCCGCCGGCCGAATGCACGCGCGCGCCGAGCAGCCAGCGGTTCGCACCGGAGGAGAACGCCGTGTCCCAGCTCAGGCGCGAGACGTCGGAGTTCGCGCCGTTGCTGTCGCCGAGCAGGAATTCGTGCGACAGGTCCAGGCGGGTGCCGCGGCTCGGAAAGCCCGAGTCGTCGAGGCTGTCGCGCGTCGCGCGCAGCAGGAAACTGGAATAGGTGTTGCTCAGGACGTTCGGCAGATCCGGCGTGCCGACGCGCCGGCGCGCTTCGTCGTAGCTGTAGCCCGCGGTGCCGGACAGGCGCCAGGCCGAACTCGGCGTATAGCCCAGCTCGACCGCGATGCTCGAGCGGCTGCGGCGATATTCGGCCAGCGCGTCGTTGGCCTGCGCGTTGTCGGCGCCGATCGGAAAGTTGTAGGCGCGATAGTCCAGGTACGGCGCGACGTAGAACTGGCCCGCATCGCCGAACGGCTGGTAGAACTCGCTGTGCACGCCGGTCACGCGGCCGAGCTCGAGGCGGTTGCGCGACTCGCCGCCGCGCTCGTTGAGGCCGGTGAAATTGATTTCGCCGAGCAGCTGGTAGCTGTTGCGGCCGGCGAAGTCGTCGGACAGGCGCAGGCCGAAGCGCAGGAAGTTCGGGCCCCAGCCCTTGTCGACGGGCTGCACCGACACGCCGACCTGCCCGTCGCGCTTTTCGAGATCGTAGGCGATGCGCTCATAGCTGCCGTCGCCGTAGGCGAGGCCGATGTCCTTTTCGAGCTGCTGCGTGTCGAGCGGCTTGCCGACGATGTCGGACAGGCGCTGCTCCACGTAGGCCGCCGTGCGGCTGCGCCCGCGCAGCACGTCGAGGAAGGCGACCAGCGGCGGGTCGAACGGACGCTGGCGGTGGCGCTCGCGGAACGCGGCGTATTCGGCCTCGCCGACGCTGTAGCGGCGCAGCGCGGTGATCTCGGTCTCGGCCGCGCGCAGGCCCGCGGCGACGGCTTCGTCGGCGCGATGGAAATCGGCGCTGGCCATGTCGCCCATGTCCGGCACGAGCAGCAGGTCGGTGTCGGCGTTCAGGGTCGACTGCTGCATGTCGGTCTCGCGCTTCATCAGGGTCGACAGCATCTGGTTGGCGATGCTGAACGGCGAGTTGAGCTGGTCTTCCCTGAGCAGCGGCTCGCCGACGTTGACGACGATCAGCCGCGTGCCTCCGATCTCGCGCGCGATGTCGATCGGCACGTTGTCGACGATGCCGCCGTCGACCATCAGCCGCCCGCGGTAGCGGATCGGCGCGAACGCGCCGGGCACCGACATGGACGCGCGGATCGCCATCGCGAGGTCGCCGTCGCCGAACACGACCTTCTCGCCGTTGCCGATGTCGGTCGCGACCGAGCGGAACGGAATCGGCAGTGCGTCGAAGTCCGCGAGATCGGCCGTGGACAGCAGCAGGCGGCGCAGCAGCAGTTGCAGCTTCTGGCCCTGCACGAGGCCGCGCGGCAGCGCGATGCTGCCGTCCTTGAGCCCGAGCTCGATGCCGCCGAGAAAGCGCAGCTCGTCTTCCTTGCGACGCATCGGCAGCTCTTCGCGCGACGGGTCGTCGCGGAACATGTCCTTCCAGTCGATGCCCTTGAGCACGGCTTCGATCGCGTCGGCATCGTAGCCGGCCGCGTAGAGCCCGCCGGCGATCGCGCCCATCGAGGTGCCGGTGATGCAGTCGATCGGAATGCGTTCGCGCTCGATCACCTTGAGCACGCCGATGTGCGCGGCGCCGCGCGCGCCGCCGCCGCCGAGCACGAGACAGGTCTTGGCCTGCGCGCCCAGCGGCAGCAGCAAGGTCAGCGCGAACGTGGACAGGAGATGGCGGCGCATAGGTCTCTGGTTGTAGTTGATTCGGACTGAAGGCGCATTCGGCAGGCTGCGTGGCTAGGCGCCGGGTGCCATGCGAAGCGCCGGCGCATTGTGCGACTTTACGAAGGTTGCGTCGGCTTATGCACTGCCTTCATTTCGGAGCTGCTACAGTCAACGCGGCCCGCGCGCGGCCGCTTTCGCCGTCGCGCGGCCGTTGTGGCCTCGTCGCTGCGGCATGCCAGGGAACCGTATGCGGGGCGCTCGCCAATCAGGGGTCGGTCCGTTTTTTCACTTGTGGGGGTTCCATGCGTAAGCCAATCACGGCGGCGATCCTAGCCGCGCTCGTGGGTGCGGCCGGCGTCGCCGGTTTGCCCGTACCCGCTGTCCAGGCCGCCACGGCGGCCGTCGCGGATGCCGAAGCGAACGTGCTGTTCCTGGCGCGGCCGTTCGACACGCAGCGCGACACCATGCGCGCTGCCGCTCCGTTCTCGCTGCAGGCGCCGACCGGCGCGTCGCTGCAGCTGATTCAATTCAACGCTCCGGTGCAGCAGCGCTGGCTCGACGAGCTCGTCGCCAACGGCATCACGCCGCTGCAGTACATCGCGAGCAACGGCTACATCGTCTGGGCCGACGCCGCCGGCCGCAGCCGGCTCGACAACCTGCGCAACCGTGCCGAGTGGCTGCAGTTCTCGGCGCCGTTCTACGGCTATCTCAAGGTCGAGCCGCGCCTGGCCGCCCGCGTGGAAGCCGGTGCGGGCAGCGAGGAAGTCGACGTCACGGTGCAGATGTATCGCCACGCCGGCGCTTCCGAGACGCAGAAGTTCATCGCCGAACGCGCGCGCCTCTCGCCGGACTCGCTGGGCCCGCTCGGCGACGGCAAGCTGAATCTGCAGTGGCATCCGGTGCTCGCGTTCCAGAACATCAAGCTGCGCGTGCGCCTGAGCGACGTCGCCGCGATCGCCGAGCGCGCCGACGTGGTCGCCGTGCTGCCGCAGAACGTGTTCCGCCGCCTCGACGAGAAGCAGGACTTCATCCTGACCGGCCTGGTCCCGCCGCCGGCGCCGGCGCCGGCGTCCAACTACATCAGCTGGCTGACCGCGCGCGGTTTCTCGACCGACCATACGCAGTACCCCATCGTCGACGTGACCGACAGCCCGATCCACGAAGGCGGCACCGGCGTCACCGTCGTCAACACGGCCGACCAGATGCTGCACGTCGGAGGCGTCGGCTCGAATGCGAGCCGCGTGGCCTATTTCAACAACTGCTCGAGCACGGCCAGCACCTCGGTCGGCGCGGTCGACGGCCACGGTGCGCTGAACGGCGGCATCGTCGCCGGCTACGACGTCACCGCGGCGTCGCCGAACCGCGACGCCGACGGCTACCAGCTCGGCATGGGCGTGAATCCGTTCGGCCGCGTCGCGAGCACCGCGATCTTCGTGCCGGGCTACAGCATCGCCGGCTGCGGCAACACCGACGCGGGCGTGATCAAGAGCGTCTGGACCAAGGGCGGCCGCATCAACACGAACTCCTGGGGCGCGACGGTCCCGCCGACCGTCTACGACGACTCCGACCAGGCCTACGACATCGGCACTCGCGATGCCGACACGACCCTGGCCGGCAACCAGGAACTGATCCAGCTGTTCGCCGCGGCGAACGACGGTCCGGGCGCCTCGACGGTGTCCTCGCCGGGCGCCGGCAAGAACGTCATCACGGTCGGCGCGTCCGAGAACGTGCGGCCGGGCTGGACCGACGGCTGCGGTTCGGGCGCCACCGACGCCGACAACGCGATGGACGTCGCGGGCTTCTCCAGCCGCGGTCCGGCGCCGGGCCAGCGCGCCAAGCCGGAAGTCATCGCGCCGGGCACGCACATCCAGGCCCGCGCGAGCCTGTATTCGGGCTATAGCGGCTCGGGCGTCTGCGACCAGTACTACCCGCCGGCGCAGACCCTGTTCGCGGCCTCCTCGGGCACCAGCCATTCGACTCCGGCCGTGGCCGGCGTCGCGTCGCTGTCGTACTGGTGGATCGAGCGCGGCGGCGTCGGCGCGGCATCCGGCACGATCGACGAGGTCGGCGGCTCGCGTGTGCCGACCCCGGCGCTCATGAAGACCTGGTTGATCGCGCACCCGACCTACCTGACCGGCGCCGACGCGAACGACAACCTGCCGAGCAACGACCAGGGCTACGGCATGCCGAACCTGTCGCTGATGTTCGATGCGACGCCGAAGGTCCTCGTCGACCAGAGCCAGCGCCTGGACAACACCGGCGAGTTCTACGAGATCACCGTCGGCGTCGCCGATCCGACCAAGCCGGTGCGCGTCGCCATGGCGTACACCGACGCGCCGGGCGCGCTGAACTCGACGGCGCCGCAGGTCAACAACCTCGACCTGCGCGTGGTCAACGGCGCGAACACCTACCTCGGCAACGTGTTCACGAACCAGTGGAGCACCACCGGCGGCACGGCCGACACCAAGAACAACTACGAGGCGGTGTTCCTGCCGGCCGGCACGACCGGCGACGTCACGATCCGCGTGACCGGCACGGCGATCGGCGGCGACGGCGTGCCCAACGTCGGCGACGCGACCGACCAGGACTTCGCGATCACCTGCTTCAACTGCTCGCGCTCGCCTTCGTTCACGTTGAGCACGACGACGGCGAGCACGCGCCTCTGCGCCGGCTCCACCTTCAGCACGCCGGTCGCGATCGGCCAGATCACCGGCTACACCACGCCGGTCAACCTCAGCGTCAGCGGCGCGCCGACCGGTTCGACGGCAAGCGTCGCGCCGACCACGGTCACGCCGCCGGGCGCGGCGACGTTCAGTCTGACGAATACCGCGGCCACGCCGGCCGGCGCGTATACGACGACCCTGACCGGCGTCTCCGGCGCGATCACGAAGACCTTCGACATCGGCATCACGGTCGACACGATCACGCCGGCGACGCCGACGTTGACGGCGCCGGCCAACGGCGCGAGCAACTTGCCGGGCAATCCGACCCTGACCTGGTCGGCGGTCCCTCAGGCCGCGAGCTACACGGTCGTCGTGTCGCAGTCGCCCGACTTCTCGACCGTGTTCGCGTCGACGACGACCGACCAGACCAGCTGGACGGTCACGCCGGACCTGCCGGGCGGCCGGCGCTTCTACTGGCGCGTCTATGCGTCGAACGCCTGCGGTTCGGGCGGCACCTTGCCGCCGGCCGATCGCATCTTCGCGAATGGCCTCGAGCAAGCCGGCGTGGCAGGCAACAACTTCACGACCCAGCCGCAGCCCGGAGACTGTTCCGTCGGCAGCACGCAGACCGTGGTGTTCAACGACGACATGGAAGGCAGCGACAACGGCTGGACGCATGCCGCCCTGGCCGGCACCGACTCGTGGGGACACACGACGACGGCGCCGCACGGTGGCACGAAGGCCTGGACCGCGAACAACTTCAGCGCGGTCAACGACCAGGGCCTCGTGTCGCCGGCGATCGCCGTGCCGTCGGGCCTGAGCAACCTGACCCTGACGTTCTGGAACAAGCAGTCGATCGAGAGTGCGAGCACGGGCTGCTTCGACGGCGGCATCCTCGAACGCTCGACCGACAACGGCGCGACCTGGACCCAGGTCACGACGGGCCTGCTGACCGATCCGTACGACGGCGCCGTGTCGAGCCAGTACAGCAACCCGCTGGCCGGCAAGCAGGCCTGGTGCGGCGAGGGCACGCCGTACATCAAGTCCGTCGTCGACATCCAGTCGCTCGCGGGCCAGAGCGTGAAGTTCCGCTTCCGCCACGCCAACGATTCGTCGGTCGCCGAAGCCAATCCGGCCTGGGCCATCGACGACGTCAGCGTCCAGGGCTGCACGCCGTAACGCCGCCGTCGCGGGCGCCGGGGCGCCGCGGCCGCGCCGCCCGCCCCAGGTA
>NZ_JANFVR010000119.1 GCF_024609805.1 Tahibacter caeni
CCGGCTGGCGGCGCACCCCGCGGCCCGGGACCGCGGCTGGGCCGTGCAGCGGGCCTTTCACCGGCCCGCTCACGGCCCCGCCGGGACGGAGCGGAGTTCTCAGGCGAGGGAGCCGCGGCGCAGCCGCACGGCGGCGACGGCGGCCAATGCCGTGGCCAGCAGCATCAATGTCGTCGCTCCTGCCGCCGGCACCGGCTGGCTCAGCGGGCCGCCGCCGCGCAGCTCGCGATAGCGCCAGACGCGCACGCCGTTGTCGCTGCTGCGCGCGATCACGACGCGCGAATCGCCGTCGGCCGCGACGGCGTAGCTCGCGGTCGGCACGTCCGGCGGGCGAAAGCGGCCGTCCGGCGTGCCGGCGAATTCGCGATCGATGCGTAGCGCATGATCGGTCGCGAACAGATAGGTACCGTCGCTCGGCGGCGGCAGGGCCTGGAAACGCTGCTCGCCGCTGATCAGCCAGCGGTCGCCGTAGAGCTGCACCTGGAAATTGCTCGACATGTTGAACGGCGCACCGTAAGCCGCACAGCCCGGCAGATGGCTCAGCACGCGGCCTTCCGCGTCGAACAGTCGCAGCGGACAGTAACCTGTAAACCCGAGCCAGCTGCCGTCGGCCAGCTCCTGCAGGCGCTCGATGCCGAAGGTTTCGGTCCTGGGGATGTCCTGCTCGCCGTTGATGCCGAACGCCGTGTCGACCCTTCCGTCGCGACGATAGCGGCGCCAGAACGTCCGCTGCGGCTGGTTGTGCAGGATCTGGAAGCCGCCGCCGGGCACACTCATGACGTCGCTGCTGGTGGTGTCGAGCGGCGCGACGACGAGCTCGCCGCCGCTGCCGAACGCCGGATCCGGCGAGCCGTCGGCGCGCAGGCGCAGCGCACGAAAGCCGGACGGATTGCCGCAGCATTGCGTGCCGAAGCCGACCAGCAGGATGCCGTCGGCCTGCGGCAGCAGCCGGGCCGACGACGACACCGCATCGCCGACCGCGCGCGGCAGGCCGGCGTTGAACGACGGATCGGGACTGCCGTCCGCGGCCAGCCGCAGCAACAGTAGTTCGGCGTGATAGATCGGATCGCCGCCCGGCGGCCGCTCGATCCGCATCGTCGAGACCAGCGCGAGAAAGCGGCCATCGGCCAGCAGGCGCAGCTGATTCACGGTGCCGTAGTCGACCGCGAGCGCCGACAGCGGCACGGTCGCGACGCCGCCGCCGCCGAAGCCCGGATCGCGGCTGCCGTCCGGCAGCAGCCGTACGAGTTTCAGCTGTGGCGAGCGCGGCATCTCGCCGAGCGGCAGCAGCGCGGCGACGATGCGGCGGTCCGGCAGCACCGCGAGCTGCGGCCGGCGGTAGAGCGGAGCAGTGTCGAGGTCCACGTCGACGAAGCCGGCGTCGCCGAAATCCGTGTCGGCGTAGAGCCCGGCCCTCGCGCCGCCGGCCCCGAGCATCAGCAACACCAGCACCAGCATCGTCCTGAACATGTGCCCTCCGGAAAAGATCTGCGGACCGCCGCCGCATGCGGATCGTCGCGGCCGCGCGGGATTCGGCCGCGCGACACGCTTGCCTGCCGATAGACGCGATGCGCCGTGACGTCCCCCAAACGCGAAAACTGCGCCCGCGACCATGGCGATCGGAATCGATAAATCGGCGATACGGCTGTATCAGGCCAGCTGTCGCCGGCACCGGCGAAAAATCGCAACCCGCTGTTGTCGAACGCCTTCTTTGCCTGAGCCCGGCTGGCACGCCGCTTGCGATTGCGTCGCCGCCACTACGGGAGAACACGATGGCCAATTTCCGACTCTTCACCGGCCGCCGCGGCGCCAGCCTGCCGGCCGCCGACTGCTGCAACGAAGCCGGCGGCCCGGCCTATGCGCGCACGCCGCAGAATGCGCTCGCGCTGTACGCGGCGACCGGCTGCCTCAACGACGTCTACTACGCCGACGGCGAAACCCAGCTCGACCAGGTGCTGAGCCAGTGCGCGCAGGTCGCGCCGGAATTCGTCGCCAAGACCGCGATCTACGCCCGCGAGCGCGGCCAGATGAAGGACATGCCGGCGCTGTTGCTGGCCTGGCTGGCCCAGCACGACGGCGCGCTCTGCGAGCGCGTGTTCGCGCGCGTCGTCGACAACGGCCGCATGCTGCGCAACTTCGTGCAGATCCTGCGCAGCGGCGCTGTCGGCCGGCGCTCGCTGGGCTCGCGCCCGAAGCGCCTCGTGCGGCAGTGGCTGGAGCGCGCGAGCGCCGCGCAGATCGTCAACGCCGCGGTCGGCACGCATCCGTCGCTGGCCGACGTCGTGCAGATGGTGCACCCCAAGCCGCAGGACGCGCAGCGCGCCGCGCTGTACGCCTGGCTGATCGGCAAGCCGTACGACCTGGCCGAGCTGCCGCCGGCGCTGCAGCACTACGAGGCGTTCAAGCGCGGCGACTGCATCGACGCGGTGCCCGACATGCATTTCCAGTACCTGACCGCGCTGCTCGGCAAGAGCGAATGGAAGCAGATCGCCGAGCGGCTGCCGTGGCAGACCCTGCGCATGAACCTCAACACCTTGCAGCGCAACGGCGTGTTCGAGGATGCGGCGCTGACCGCGCGGCTGGCCGCGACCCTGCGCGACGCCGAAGCGATCCGCCGCGCGAGGGCGTTTCCGTACCAGCTGCTTAGCGCCTGGAACGCGACGGCCGCGGACATACCGGCGGCGATACGCGAGGCACTGCAGGATGCGATGGAGATCGCGACGGAAAACGTCCCGGCGTTGCCGGGCAACGTCGTCGTCGCGATCGACGTGTCGGGCTCCATGGCCTCGCCGGTCACGGGCTACCGCAGGGGCGCGACGACGCAGGCGCGCTGCGTCGACGTGGCCGCGCTGCTCGGCGCCTGCGTGCTGCGCAAGAATCCGGCCGCGCGCATCCTGCCGTTCGACACGAAGGTGCGCCCGCTCGTGCTGAACCCGCGCGACAGCGTGATCACCCAGGCGCGCGAGCTGGCCTCGCTCTGCGGCGGCAGCACGACGGTCAGCGCGCCGCTGGCCAGGCTCAACCGCGAGCGCGCCGTCGTCGACACCGTCGTCATCGTCTCGGACGACGAGTCCTGGGCCGACACGCGCCAGGGCAAGGCGACCGCGACGATGGCCGAATGGGCCGGAATCGCCGCGCGCAATCCGGCGGCGCGGCTGATCTGCATCGACCTGCAGCCGTACGCGACGAGCCAGACTCGCGCTGCGAGCAACGTGCTGCACGTCGGCGGCTTCAGCGACGCCGTGTTCGACCTGCTCGCCAATGCAGCCGGCGGACGGCAGGACTGGCTGCAGCAGATCGACGCGATCGCCCTCTGAAGATGGCCGCGGCGCGAACGCGCCGCGGCCTGCGGAGAGCCGTGCCATGACGACGCAGGAACTGATGCAGCAGTTCGACGCACAGTGGTCTGGAGACTGGGCGGCGTCCGAAACCCGAGCGACGCCGGCGAGCATCCGGCGCATCAGCGAGCATTTCGGCATCACCTTGCCGCCGCTGCTCGTCGCGCTCGCGCGCTCCAGCCATTACTTCACGCGGTATTTCGCGAGCCTCGGCCGCGACTACGACGATCCGGGGCACATCATCCGGATCAACAGCCATTGGCGCAGGCGGCGCCGGACACGCCGCGTGCCTCGCGGACTGCTGATCCTCAACCACAGCTACGACGACGACTATTGGTGTCTGGATGCCGCCGCGACCTGCGAACCTGGCGCCTATCCGGTGTACTACTGGGCACCGCCGCCGACGAACCATCCTGCCGGTACACGACTGCTGGAGCGATACCACGCGGATTTCGACGAGTGTCTGCGCTTCATCGTCAGCGCAACGCGATGCGGAACGCGGGCAAGCACGGCGCGCAGCTGAAGACGGCGCATCGCCGACTGCGCCGAGAACCGCGCGTTACGGCGTCTCCACGCGAAACTCCTTGAGAAACCGGTCCGCCTCGGCCGTCGCGCGCTGCACGTCGCGCTGCAGGCTCGCGGCATCCGCCTGCAGCCGCGGCAGCTCGTCGCGGATCGCGCCGATCGCCGCGGCGTTGAGGTTGTGCTTCAGATACAGCACCTGATCGTCGAGCACCTTCAGCGCCGGCTGGAAGCTCGCTTCGGCGCGACGCATGGCCTGGTCGAGGGTGCGATAGCGGCTGCGCGTGCGTTCGAGCTGGGCCTTGGACTTCGCGCGCAGACCGGCGTCGCTGTACTGGGCGAGTTCGCTCTGCCATTCGGCGAACAGCGCGTCAGCAACCGATTCGACCGCGGCGATGCGCTCGCCGAAGGCTTTGGCGCGTGCGGCCGCTTCGTCGTGGCTGGCCTTGAGCCGCAGATAGACCGCTTCGAGCTCACCGGCGTCGACACTGACGACTTCGCGGAACCGCGTCAGCGCATCGACGTAGGCCTGTTCGGCTTCGCCCTGGGCGCCGCGCGCGGCGTCGACGCGGTCGAGCAGCAGATCGCGCTTGGCGATGCCGATCTTCTCCAGCGCGCCGAAATAGGCGCTCTGGCAGCCCGGCAGCACGATCGCTAGCGCGACGGCGAACAGGCAGGCGGCGAGACGGTGCAGCGGGTTCATGCGGGCAACCTTCGTGCAGTCGACGACAGGCGCATTGTGCCCGAGCCGGCGCCGACGGCTACCGACGCCGGCGCACGGAACCGGGCGAGCGCAACCGCGGAACGCCGCGGCGGCGTTGCTGCATTAGGGCGCCGCTTCCGCGGCGAAGCAGCGCTTCAGGAAGATGTCCGACGCCGCGCGTACGGCGAGCTCGTCCTTCGGCCGCGCGAGCGAGTGATCGCCGCCCGGCACCGGCAGCCAGGACGGCGCGCGGCCGGCGCTCGCGAGCAGGTTGCGCAGGCGCCAGGCGTGCTCGTAGGTCACGCGCTCGTCTTCGGTGCCGTGGATCAGCAGCAGCGGCCGCTGCAGGCGCTTGTACTGATAGACCGGCGAGTTCTCCTTGAGCATGTCCATCTGCGTATCGGGATCGCCCATGATCTTCTTCATGCGCGCCGTCACGCGCTCGCTCGCGGTGAAGTCGGCGGAACTGAACATCAGCGGCAGATCGGTCACCGCGGCGACGGCGACGCCGCAGCGGTAGCGTTCCGGCTTGTTGATGAGCCCCATCAGCGTCGAATAGCCGCCGTAGCTGTGGCCGACCAGCGCGATGCGCTGCGGATCCAGCGCGAAGTTCTCGAGCGCATGGCTGACCGCGAGGTCGACGTCGGCCTCGATCTCGCGCCCCCAGCGGCCCTCGCCGGCTTCGCTGAAGGCACGGCCGGCGCCGCCGGAGCCGCGGTAGTTCACGCGCAGCACCGCCCAGCCGCTGCCGGCCAGCATCTGCACGGTCGGATCGAAATAGCGCGTGTCGTAGACGCCGATCGGTCCGCCGTGCGGCATCACGATCAGCGGCGCCTTGCCGCCGCCGGTCGCCGGCAGGGTCAGGAACGCCTGCACGGTCAGACCGTCGGCCGTCTTGACCGAGAAGGTCCTGGCCGCGACGGGCCTGGCATGCCTGAACGCGTCGTAGCTGTCGACGAGCTTCTCGACTTTCTTCGTAGTGCGGTCGAACAGGTAGTACGCGCTGCGCTCGGTTTCGGACATGACCAGCAGCAGATCGCGCCGGCCGTCGCGGCTGTCGTCGACGCGATACACGTCGGCGCCCGGAAACTTGCCGGCGACCGCGGCGAGCGCCGGGTCTTTCGCATCGTCGAAATAACGTTCGCGCAGCACGCCGTCGCCGTAGTAGCGCACGCCGATCACGGCCTGGTCGCGCGAACGCTGGATCACGTTGATCAGGTCCGCGCCGGGCATCGCGAACACGGTCTCGCCGAGCTGGCCGCTGTCGAGCATGAGCTTGACGAGCTCGGTCTGCGCGCGTTCGTGATTGGTCAGCACGAGCAGGTGGCTCGCGTCGGCGCTGAGCATGACCGGCCGCAGCTCGATGTTCTCCGGCAGCGCCGCCTTCACGGCCCAGTTGCTTCCGTCGCGCACGGCCAGCGCGCGCCGCTCGCCGTCCTGCAGCACGATGGCCGCGCGCAGCTCGCCGCTGCGGTCGGCGAATACGGCCGCGGCGCGCTCGAGGCCGCGGTCCTCGCGCAGCTCGGGCCGGAAATTCTTGATGTCGATGCGCGCGGCATTCTCGTCGACGGCGAACAGATGCGCGTCGCCCTTGGAGTCGCCGTACCAGACGAGGCCGCGGCTGCTGTCGGGCAGCGGATCGTTCACCCTGAGCGCGCCGGGCACGTCGAGCCGGGTGATGTTCTTCGCGCTGAGCGCGCCGTCGCCGAAGCGCAGCACGCGCAGGCCGCCGGCGCTGACGGCCGAGGATTTCACGACGCGCACGTTGGCCGGCAGTCCGGCGAGCACGTTCGCCAAGGTGGACGCGTAGTTGACGTAGAGCGAACGATTGCCGCCCCAGAGCAGTTGCTCGATGTCGCCCTCGACGACGAGCGCATCCAGCGACTGGCCGCTGTCGATGTCGACGACGACGACGGCGTGGCCCTTGGCGCGCCGTTCCTGGAACGCGAGCAGGCTGCCGTCGGGACTGAGCCGCACGTCGCCGACGCGCGATTCGGCGAACAGATCGCCGAACAGATCGCTGAAGCGCTGGTCGATCTCCGCACTGCGCCACTTCGCCGCGTCGGCGTCCGACGAGGCCTGCAGCGCCGCGTTGCCGGCGGCCGGCAGCAGCTCGGCCGCGAAGGCCGGGAACGGATCCGGCGCGCCGACCTCGCTGCGCCATTGGTAGTGTTCGCGCAGGCCCGGGTGGTCCTTGTCCAGCCGCATCATCGCCTGCAGCGCGCGGTTGGTGCGCTGGAACGTCGCATAGCCGAAGCCGCCGCGCAGGCGCAGGTCGCCCGGATAGTTGATGACGCCGGGCTCGATCGTGAACTCGAAGCGCTTGTCGCGCTTGATGTCGTACCAGCGGTCGGCCGACCAGCTGCCCTGCAGGTTGGCGCGCATCCAGCGATAGGTGCCGGCGCGCAGGCGCAGCACGCGCAGATTCGCGCCGGGCTGCAGCCCGCGCGCGAGATCGTCGCGCATGCGCGGCCCGTCGATGACGACCGAACTCGCGCCGATGCCGTTGTCGATCGCGATCACCGCCCAGCCTTCGTCGGCGTCCAGCGGCTTGTCGGTGTCGGCGGCGCGGACCGCGGCCGTTCCGAACAGCAGTGCAAGCAGCATGGCGGAGCAACGGCCGCCGAATCGGATGGTCATTGCGAAATTCTCCCCTGTGATGACGAACGTCCGCGGGCGGCGGATTCAGTGGTCGGACGCGGCGCGCTCGCCGCGACGGTAGCTGGCCAGACGCGCGCGCATCCCCTCGGTCACGGACGCCGGCAGGTTCGCGCGCTGCTCGGCGAGAGCGAGCGCGCGCTGCTGCGTGGCCACGGCCGCGGCAAAATCGCCGGCCGCGGCCTGACAGGACGCCAAGGTGTCGACGAAGCCGAACGGCACCCCGTCGCCGTCGACGAGCGGCGTGACGGCGGCGAGGCCGGCCTCGGCGTCGAGCAGCGCCGCATCGCGCGGCGTGCACAGCGCCCAGGCCAGATCGTTGGCTGCCGGCTGCCATTTGCCCGTCGTCGACGCCTGCTGCCAGAGCCGGCGCGCGGCCGCCCGGTCGGCGTCGACGCCGCGGCCGTACCAGAGCGCCGAAGCGAGCGCATTCTGGCTTTCGGGATCGCCGCTGCCGGCGGCCTTGCGCAGCCACTCCAGCCCTTCGGCTTTCTGCGCGGCACCGGCCTGTGACTGCAGCAGCCGGGCCAGCGCGAGCTGATTGCCGGCGACGCCCTTCTGCGCATCGACGCGCAGCAGCGCTTCGGCGCGCTTCTCGTCCTTGTCGATACCCTCGCCGTCGATCAGCAGCTGCGCCAGCTCGCGGCGCGCAACCGCATCGTCGTAGTCGGCGACGATGGCCTGGAACAGCGCCGCAGCCTGCGCAGTACTGCCGACACTCTCGATGTTGCGCGCATACAGACGCGCGAGCTGGAGCGCTCCCTGCCGGCTGTGCGCCAGCACCGCGCCGCGCAGCCACTCGCGCGCGCGCTGCAGGTTCGCCACGTCGTCGGATTGATCGAGATAGTAGGCGCCGACCAGCGCACTGGCATCGCCCTGGCCGCCGTAACCGGCCTGGCGCAGCCATTCCAGGCCCTGTTTCTCGTCGCGGGCGACGCCGTCCTCGCCGAAGTACTGCGCCCTGCCGAACCAGAGCTGCGCCTGGGCGAAGCCGCCGGCGGCGGCCTTGCGCATCAGCGCCGCGGCCTCCCCGGATTGTTTTTTTTCCAGCAGCAGCTGCGCGAGCCAGTACTGCGCCGACGGGTAGTCCGCATCGGCCGCGGCTTGCACGTAGTCGAGATAGCGTCCTTCGGGCTGAGCGTTTTCGCGCAAGGTGCGCGCGACGGCGAGCATGAGCCCGGCGATCACGTTGCCGTCGCGTGCGGCTTTCCGGAGTTCCTTCTCGACCAGTTCGGCCCTCGCGGCGCGGTCGCCGATCTGTATCGTCAGGCCCGCGAAACTGATGCTGCCCCGCGCTTCGCCGAGGCGCAGATCGGCCTGTTCGATCAGCGCGCGCGCGGCCTTGAGGTCGACCGGCGCGTCGCTCCTGCGCGCGTAGACGAAGGCGAGCGCGACCAGCGCCATACCGTAGCGTTTCTCGGCATACGGCAACAGCGCGTCGATCGCGGCGTCGGCACAGGCCAGCTTCGTATATTCGGTGCAGGCCGCCGCCTGGATCACGGCCGCCATGAAGTTGCCGGCCTGGGCCTGGCGCTCGAGGTCGCGGATCAGCTCGGGCCCGCGCGACGCGTCGACGACGACGAGCTGCGCGAGCGGCGAACCGGGCGAATGCTCGGCGGCGCTGGCGACCAGCGCCTCGACGAGCTGGCGCCGGAAATGCGGAAATTCGGCGGCGGGCAGCCGCCGGCGCCGCAAGGCGACTCCCGCGTCGAGGAAGTCGAACCCGAATACGGTTTCGCGCTGGGTCTTCTCGTCCCAGAGACCGATCGTGTAGGTCAGCTCGCGCTCGTTGTCGTAGGGCTCGTAGTAGCTGTACAGCTGCGACTGGCCGCTGGCCGCGACGACCGCGTCGACGTCGTGTTCGCTGAGCACGCGCATCGGATGCGCGTCGCCGAGGCGATAGTCCGCGAGCGTGTGCCGCAGCAGCGCCTCGAAGCGCGAGAGCCGCTGTTGCGCGATCGCCTCGTCGCCGGTGAGACGCGCGCACTCCTGCGCCATGTACCAGACGCCGAGGCCGACCGGATTGACGGTCAGCGCCGCGGCGATCGCATCGGCCTGCTCGCGGCACGCCACCGCGTCGATCTCGCCGTCGTCGTTGCGCACCTTCGCGATCAGCGCATAGGTGTCGTAGACCGCGTCCTCCTCGCCCTCGTCGAGCAGGCGGCGCCAGTCGGCCGCGATGTCGTCGCCGGCCAGGACCGGTGTCGCCGCGGCAAGGACGGCCAGCAGGCAGGCACGGCCGAACCGGCGGAACAGTTCACTCGTCGCCACGGGCCTTCTTCGCCTTCTTGTTGTCGTTGATGACGCCGCGCACGAGATCGTTCAGACGCGCCTTGCGCGCCTGGTCGGCTTCCGCGGCGGGCAGTGCGAGCACCCAGCGCTGCAGGTTCTGTTCGCGCGCCGCGCGGCGCCAGTCCAGATGCGCGGCCATGCGCTCGACCGGCACGCTGTCGGCTCGCACGACGACGCTTTCCTCGGAGAACACCGTACCGGCGTCGACGCCGGCACGGTAGCGGTACTGCGCTGCCGGATCATCGAGCTCGCGCTCGGCAGAGCTGCCGGTCCAGCGCCAGCCCGACGGCAGCACGAGCTCGATGCGGTGGGCGATGTCGTTCGGATACGTCAGCGCGAGCGGCGTATGCCGCTGCAACGTCGCCGGCAGGCTCAGCGCGCCGGCGATGCTGTCGGCGTCCAGGTCGAGCGCGCGCTGGCCCGGACTGCTCGCCGACCAGGGCTTGAGCACGCGATAGCGTTCGGTCAGCACGAGCCGGTTCGCGTCGGCGTCGTCCTCGACGGCCAGCGGCGCGGCCGCGTCCAACTCCGGGAAGCGGCGGCGGTAGAAATCCGCGTAACGCCGCGCCATGGCCTCGCTGCCGTTGTAGCGCAGCTCGGCGCGCACGAGATTGGCGACGTCGCCGGCATATTCGGCGCGGATCTCCAGCGCGAGCTCGCTGCCGTCGGCGCGCGGCTCGTAGCGCTCGCGCACTCGCGTGCGGTTGTGGTTGGCCGGATTCGGCACGACGGCGACGAGCCCCTTCGTGTCGGCGGCGACCGGCAGCGCGAAACCGAAATCGCCGATCTCCTGCGCGAGCGCGGGACCGCGCTGCGCCGTGCGCGTCGGATCGAGCCAGAGCACGCCCTTGTCGCTGCGCACCTGCACGATGACGTGGTCGAACGCGCCGGCCGACGGCGGCAGCTCGGCGACGCGCTTGCCGCTGCCGGCGCTGACCAGCGCCGGAAAGGCCGGGACGTCCAGCGCCGCGAGTATCGTCACGAGCAGGCGGGACTTGTCCTTGCAGTCGCCGCGGCGCTGTTCCCAGACTTCGGCCGGCTCGCGCGGCCGGTGCGTGTTGTCGCCGATTTCCACGCCGAAGTAGCGCACCTCTTCCTGCACCGCGAGCAGCGCCGCGGCGATGCGCGCCTGCGCGTCGGGCAGGCGCCGCCACTGCGCAATGCGTTCGGCCAGATCCGCCGGCAGCGGCGCCGGCGGCGGATACAGCGCGCGCGCCCAGGCGGCGACGGCGGCCCAGTCGCGCTTCTCGCTGAGGCTGACCTGCGGATACGGCGAAAACCAGACCGGATTGCGGTCCTCCGCGACGATCTCGGCGACGGCCTCGGCGCGATAGCGCCATTCGAGGTATTTTGGTCCGCGCGTCACGCGCGGCGCGGCGACGCCGGCATCGCGCTGCTCCGACGGCCGCGCGTCGCGGTCGAACAGCACGCGCAGCTGCCGCGCCAGCAGCGGCGCATTCAGCGCGAAACGCCCGCCGACGTGGTCCAGGCCCGCGAGTATCGGATTCTCGCCGTTCACGCTGTAGCGCACGCGCACCACGTCGCCGACGCGCACGTCGTCGAGCACGGCCATGGCCGAGACCGAGCCGAGCGCCATGTCGCGTTCGAACTCGCTCTCGCGCCGCGCGAGGGTGATCGCCTCGGGCTTGAGCCGCGACGACCAGCGGCCGTCGCGGCGCAGGCTGATCTCGTGAATCGTCAGGCGCTCGAAGTCGGGACGGAAATCGATCTCGACCTTGCCGACCTCGCCGAGCAGCGCCGGCGAGGTCGCCTCGTAGGCCACGTCCTGATAGCGCTCGCGACGGCCGCCGAAGCGCGCGTACTGTGCGTCGTAGAGCCAGTTGCGCCAGCGCTTGCCGGCGCTCGGCAGGCGCTGCTCGTCCCAATGCTCGGCGACGGGCTGCGTCTCGACCCAGTCGGCCGGCGGCGCGACGGCGAAGCGGAACTCGCCGCGCACGTACTCTTCGGCCCGCGCCGCGAACGCGAGAGCGACCAACGCGACGCCTGCGATCCACCCCGCGCGCGCCGTCGCCGCAACGCGACGGCCTGCTGCTGAAACCATGGTCCGTGCTTCCCCTGTTTCGTTGCCGGCAGCATAGCGGCACGGGCCGGCAACCTGTCGACGGGACGGTTCGCGTCGCCGGCACCGTCGCGCAGACAGGTGGCGGAACGGCGCCGTATCTCCCACTTGCCGCGCGGCCGGTCGTCCACGGATATACGGAAAACGGCGGCGGCCGTGCTCAGGCCGATGCGACGACCTGGTTGCGCCCCTTGTCCTTGGCCTTGTACAGGCACTGGTCGGCGGCCTTGAGCACTTCGGCCGGCGCACGCCGCGCGGCGCTGCGCTGCGCGACGCCGATGCTCGCGGTGACCTGCACCGCCGGCGGATCGCGCGGCGCACTCTTGCGGGCGCTCCTGCCGGCCTTGGCCGCAGCCGGCTTGGCCGCCGCGGACCTGGCCGGCAGGCGCACGCGCAGCGCCTCGATCGCGACGCGCGCGTCTTCGCAGGCGGCCTTGGCGAGCTCCGGGCGACGGAACAGCAGGCAGAATTCCTCGCCGCCGAAACGGAACGCCTGCGCCGCCCGCGTCTGCGCGAGACTGCGCGCCACTGCGGCGAGCACGCGGTCACCGGCATCATGGCCGTGCTTGTCGTTGAACTGTTTGAAATGATCGACGTCGACCATCGCCAGCGCATAGTCGCCGGACAGCCGCGCGAGCGTCTCGTCGAGCGCGCGGCGGTTCGGCAGGCCGGTCAATGCGTCGAGGAACGCGAGCCGCCAGGACGAATGCACGACGCCGACGCCGAGCAGCGCCGCGCCGGCGATCAGCCAGCTGCGCAGATCGAGCCCGGCCAGCTGCAGCCAGCCGCCGGCCGGGAGCAGCAGCGACAGCGCGATGAACGCGTCGAGCGGCCGGCGCCGGTAGAGCCAGTGCGCCGCGGCGATCGCGACCGCAAGCAGGTTCAACGCCAGCGCCTCGCGCCAGGGCCGCGAGACACCGCCGGACGGCAGCATGCGCTGCAGCGCGTCCCAGACGTGCGCCGGCGCGAACGCCGTCATCGCGACGGCGAAGCCGAGCAGCGCGGCGAAACCGAGCATGCGGCGCGACCGCAGCGGCGGCTCCGGCAGCAGCAGCGCGAGCAGCCAGCACCACGGCAGGAACATCGTCGCCGCCTCTGTCGCACGCGCAGCGAACGGTCCGCTGCCGTCAGGCAGCGACAGCGCGCCGACCGCGAGCGTGCCGGCGGCGAGCAGCTGCGCGGCGCGATGACGACGGAACGCGAGCGCCAGCGCGAACGCGAGCGCGCAGAGGGCGACGGCGAGATAGGACGATGCGGACATGGGCGAAGGCCGGACGAAGCGCGGAGCTTGGCAGATCGCCGCGGCGGCGGGAATGGCATCGCGGCGGATCGCGGGTGCGGCGACGGGGCTCGGACACCGTCGGCGTCGCAGGCTGCCGGCGAGCCCGGAGAGCGGACTGCATCGTCGAAGTCTCCCCGCAGCGAAAGCCTCCGGCGAAACGATCGCTCTCGACCCGTGCGGGCGATGCCGCTTCACCCACCACGCTTCGCGGTGAGGAGACGGCGGTGTCGCGGTTCGCTGCGACCTACGCCGGCTCGGTCCGCGCGAGGAACTGCGCGATCGCCCCGACGGCGGACTGCGGAACGGTCTGCAGCATCGCGTGCGGCGCGTCGAGATCGACGCGCGCTGCGTCGGGCCGCAGCCGCACGATCGTCGCGGCCGCCGCCGAAGGAACGAGACGGTCGCCGGTCGCGCGCAGATACAGCAGCGGACAACGCAATGCGGCCAGCGGCGCGGATCCGTCCGCGCGCAGCGCCGCCTGCAGGCGTGCCTGCAGGACCGCCGCCGGCACGGCCGCGAGCACGTCGCCGAGCGCATCGTTCAACGCCGGAGTAGCCCGGCGCCCGAACAGCGCAGCCGACGCCAGCGCGCGCGGCGGAGGCCACGA
>NZ_JANFVR010000012.1 GCF_024609805.1 Tahibacter caeni
GCGGACGAGCTGCGCGAGGTGCTGGCCGAGCGCGCGCAAACGCCGCAGCGCGACCGGCGCAGCACCGCGCAGGAGCGCGCGGCGCTGGCCTATGCCGAGTGCGTGCTCGGCAAGCCCGGCGCCGCCGCCGAACTGGAACAGGCGCTGGCTGCGCCCGCGGCGATCAGCGTCGCGACGCGTCCCGGCACCGCCGAGGACTTCGCGCAATGGCGCGCCGACTGCACGCGCCGGCAGTCGCGCTGAGCCGGCCGTTCACGGCGTGCAGGACTGGCCCGTGCCGTCGACGCACTGCGCCGACGCGGCGAGCGGCAGAGCCGAGGAATAGTTCGCGAGCACGCCCTGCTGCGCACCGGTGTTGACGTAGTTGATCAGCCGCAGCGCGATCAGCGGCAGCCCGAGCAAGCGCAATCCTTCGCGCGAGGGCCGCAGCGCGACCGGGCCGTTGCCGAACGTCGGCTGGCCGAGCTTCAAGGTGACCAGCCCGGCCTGGTCCGGCGCCATGCCCGCGGTCGGGCCGCAGAACGTGGCCATGTTGCCGTGATAGCGCGAGGCCAGCAGCGCATCGGGCGCGCCGCCGCCGGGCACGACGACGGCCAGCGCCGTCGCTGGATGATGCGCGCTGGTCTCGCAGCCGCCGAACTGCGCGCCGCCGCTGTCGAGCAGCGCCCGGCCTTCGCGGTCGCTGATCAGCACCCACTCGCGCTCGACGACCGACAGCGGCGCACGCGCGTTGTACATGGTGCGGAACGGCGGCAGCGGCGCGGTCGTGCCGGGCGGCAGCAGGGCCGGATTGGTATAGAAGCGCTTGGTCGGAAACGTCTGCACGAACGAGGTCGTCGCGCCGAGCGCGCTGCGCGTGTCGAAGTCCGCGCTGACTTCGCTGGCCGCGAGCACCGCGCTGACCGCGTCGACCGCGCGCTCGAGCGGATAGCTCAACGTCACTCGGCGGTCGTCGACGACGACGTCGGCATTGACCGAACGCTCCTGCGGACCGCTGAGCGCGTCGGCGAGGCTCAGCGACTGCTGCGGCGTCGGCAGGAAATGGCGCACGACGCTCGCTATGCTGCCGCGCGGACGGTCGTCGGGATCGGTGCGGAACTCATCGAGCGCGACGGCCGCCGCGCCGAAGAACGTGCCGGCGGCGACGTTGATCACGGCGGCATAGCCGCTCAGACCGCCGCGCGGATTGGCCAGATCGCGCAACGGCTGGCCGGCCCAGTAGCCGCCGGGCGCGGTCCAGGCCGCGGCCAGCGCCGCGCAGTCGCGACCTTGGCCGCCGGCGTTGCCGGTCGCGCGATCGGTGGCCGTGTTCGGCACGATGCTCGCGACCTCGATCGCCTCGATCCAGCCCTCGGCCGTGCGCTCGATCATGGGCGAGTTGCCCGGCGCGGCGTCGACGAGCAGCGGCTGCAGGCGTCGGCCTGGTTGCTGCGGCGAAGCCTGCGACAAGGCCGGCAACACGCAGCTCGCATCGTCGCTGAGCAGCACGACGCCGGCGCCGGCGCGCGCGATGGCCGCGCTCCAGCTGTCGCGGCCGGCCAGGTAGACGTTGGTCACGAGCGCGGTCTCGCCGATCTCGCCCTCGGCCACGCGCAGCTGCACGACCTTGCCGCGCTCGCCGTTGTTGCTCAAGGTCAGCACGGTGCTGTTGCCCGCGTTCGCGCTGTAGTACGGAAAGATCAGCGCCTGACCCTGATCGCGCTGTCCGAGCAGCACGGCCGGCGCCGCGGAGGCGGCCGACAGTCCGGCGACGAACAGCATTCCCTGCAATCCTCTCGGCATTCCCCTGCTCCCGGAACGACGCGGCGGCATCCGCTGCGTCGTCCCTGCGTCCTGCTGCATTTCCCGACGGCGCCGCGGCGACGTCGATGCGCGCGGTGCCGACCTGCGGCCGCTGCCGCGCCGAACGCACGGCACGCGTTCACCGGCCCCTCGATTCGACGGAGACGGCCAACCCGCTTTGTTTACTTGTCAACTATTAGATTCGCAGCACCGTCCCGGCGGCTCGACGAGTCATCGGCTCGCCGCAGGCGGCACACAGAATCCAGGACGCGCGGATCGCGAAAATCCCCCAAGCCCGCGGCGGCGGCGGCGAATCACGAGCCTGAACGTACGCCGGCATTCGTATTTTCGTGCGGAGCGGGACATCCGGCCGATCGCCGCCGGCCGGGAAATTCGCGGATCCGTGCCGCGCGGGCGCCGGCGAACGGCACCCGCCGGCGGGATCAGCCCGAGATCGCGAGCCGCTCGGAACGGTAGACGCGCGCCGTGATCCAGGCGGAGACGGCGGCCGCGGCGATGCCGCAGCCGAGGCACAGCAGCAGCTGCGCCGCGGTCACCGCCTCGGCGCGCACGAGCCGCGTGACGATCAGGTGCTGGCTCAGCAGCGGCACGGCGAACATCCAGCCCTGCGCCTTCAGCGGCAGCACCGCGAGCATGGCCGACGGCAGCATCGGCACGAGCAGCAGCAGCGACAGGTAGGTCTGCGCTTCGCGGTAGCTCTTCGCGAATGCGGCGATCAGGGTCTGCAGGCAGCTCGCGAGCAGCACGAGCGGCAGCATCACGAGCAGCGCGATCGCGGCGAAGCGCGGGCCGAAGTCCAGCACCATACCGATGCGCGCGGTCGGTATGTAGCCGCCGGCGATGCCGAACGCGATCAGCGACAGGGTCAGGCTCGCCATCGCGAACGCGACCGTCGCGGCGAGCTTGCCGGCGAGGATGCGCGAGCGCGCGACCGGATTGACGAACAGCGGCTCGAGCGACTGGCGCTCGCGCTCGCCGGCCGTCGTATCGATCGCGAGATACATGCCGCCCATGAACGCGGCGAGGATCAGGAAATACGGCAGCATCGCGAACAGCAGCGCGCTGCGGCTCTGCGGCGTGGACTGGTCGCGCGCCGCGACGACCAGCGGCGAGGCCACGGCCGGCGACAGGCCGCGCGCCATCAGCCGCATCGCGCCGTTCTGGCCCGAATAGGCCTGCAGCAGCCCGCGCAGCCGGTCGACCGGCGTGGCCGAGTCGCGCTGCGAGGAGTCGTACAGCAGCTCGACCTGGGCCGTGCGTCCGGCGCGCCAGGCCTCGCCGTAGCTGGCCGGAATGCGCAGCACCATGTCCTCGTCCTGCGCGCGCACGCGCGCCTCGGGGTCATCGACCGGCGGCTTCGGCCTGACGCCGTTCTGCTTGAGAAACTCGACGAGGTTCGGCGCGTTCTCGGCGCCGACGACGGACACCTCGATCGGCTTCTCGCCGCGGTCGAGTTCGCGCGAGATCATCACCGAGGTCAGTCCGGCGAACAGCAGCGGACCGAGCAGCGGGCCGACCAGCAGCGCGTTCATGACCGTGCGCCGGTCGCGCAGGTTCTCGATGACTTCCTTGAGGAATACGACGATCGCGGCATTCATGCGGCCAGTCCCTCGTCGCTGCCGATCACGCGCACGAACGCGTCCTCGAGATTGCTTTCGCCGGTCTGCGCGCGCAGCTCGTCGGCCGTGCCGGCCGCGACGACGCGGCCGCCGGCGATGACGACGATGCGGTCGCAGAGCGCGGCCACTTCCTGCATGATGTGGCTGGAGAACAGCACGCAGCGTCCTTCGTCGCGCAGGCCGAGCAGGAAGCGGCGCATCGCGCGCGTGGCCATGACGTCGAGGCCGTTGGTCGGCTCGTCGAGGATGACGTTGCGCGGATCGTGCACGAGCGCGCGCGCGATCGCGGTCTTCACGCGCTGGCCCTGCGAAAAGCCCTCGCTGCGCCGCGCGGCGATGTCCTGCATCTCGAGCGCAGCGATCAGGCGTTCGCAGCGCGCCGCCGTCGTCGCCGCGTCGAGCCCCTGCAGGCGCGCGAAGTATTCGATGTTCTCGCGCGCGGTCAGGCGCTTGTACAGGCCGCGCGCGTCGGGCAGCACGCCGAGGCGGCGGCGCACGGCGTCGGCGTCGCGCGCCGCGTCGATGCCGTCGACGCGCACGCTGCCGCGGTCGGGCGTCATCAGCGTGTAGAGCATGCGCAGGGTCGTGGTCTTTCCGGCGCCGTTGGGGCCGAGCAGGCCGGTGATCTCGCCGTCGCGGGCGACGAAGCTGACGCCGGCGACGGCGCGCACAGCGCCGAAGGATTTGTGCAGATCGTCGGCCTCGATCATGGGCTGGCTCCGTTGTAGTCGAGGAAGAACGGCGTCGCGCCCATCTCGGCGATGCAGCCCGCGTCGAGCTTGTCCGTCTCCAGCGTGTCGACAAAGCGCGCGAACAGGCGCGGCACGCAGCCCCGGCCGATGACGTTGTGCCCCTGCCCCGGCGCGACGAGGTGGCGCGCGCGGCTCAGGCTCTTGGCGACCTGCTCGGCGTAGCGCGGCGGCGTGACCGGATCGTACTGGCCCGACAGCAGCAGGGTCGGCAGGTCCGAACGCAGCGGCTCGTGGAAATCCGCCGGCCGCCGGCCGCGCGGCCAGACCTCGCACTGCGCCTTGATCGCCTCGACGAAATCGCCGCCGAGGATCAGCTCCCGGTCCTCGGGCCGCGGCTGCAGCAGGTCGGCGTCTTCGGCGCAGATCACCGACAGGCCCATGCCCGAGGTCAGGGTCGCGCCGAGATCGGCCGTGATCAGGCTGGCCTGGCCCATCAGCGGCGCCGCGTTGCCGATCGCGGCCTCGTGGATCGCGAGCGGCAGCAGCGCCGCGGTCTCGGGCGCGTACGCATACAGCCGCACGAGGCCGGCGAAGGTGTCGGCGTCGAGCTCGTGGTGCAGCGGCGCGAAACTCTGCGGATCGCGCAGGCTGACCGGCTGCGGCTGCTGCCGCAGCCGCGCGCGCAAGGCGTAGAGATCCTTGTAGACGTCGCCGAAACGCTCCCGGCAGGCGGTTGCCGCGTCGCAAAGCGCGAACCGCGCGCGCAGCGCCTGGTCCAGCGACCGGGCGAAATCCTCGCCGAGCACCATTTCATTCGGCGCCACGCCGTCGAGCACGAGACTGCGCACGCCGTCGGGATGACGCCGCGCGTACTGCTGCGCGACGCGCGTGCCGTAGGAGATGCCGACGAGGTTGTACTGCACCTTGCCGAGGGCCTGGCGCAGCGCTTCGAGATCCTCGACCGCGTCGCTGGTCGTGTACAGCGCGGGATCGGCCTTGTCGCGCACGCGGGCCAGGCAGTCCTGCGCCAGCTTGCGCGCGCCGGCCACGTCGGCGGTCTGCTGCTGCGCGGCATCGACCGCGTCGGCCGGGGTTTCCCCGGCTTCGCAGCGCAGCGCGTTGGAGCCGCCGGTGCCGCGCTGGTCGAGCAAGATCACGTGCCGCGACCGCCGCGCCTGCGCGAACGCGCCGGCGACCTGCGGCCAGGACTCGGTCGCCGCCTGTCCCGGACCGCCGGCCAGCAGCACGAGCGGATCGCTGCGGACTTCCGCCGCGTCGCTCTTGATCAGGGCGAGCCGGAACGCGATGCGCCGGCCCTGCGGCTGCGCGCGATCTTCGGGCTGCGAGAACTCGGCGCACCAGGCCGCCGTCGTCGCGGCCGAGCGCGGCTGGCCGAGCTCGCAGCGCCGGAATTCCAGTTCGCCCCATTGCAAGGTGTCGCTGCCGGCCGCCGCCGGCACCAGCGACAGCAGGGCAGCACCAAGACTTGCGAGCATCGGTCTACCTCGTGCGGGTGGGCGGCGGAGTGTAGCCCGAGGCCGGCGGCGCCGGACACGCGCCGGCGGCGCCAATTCGCGAACGGAGCCGATCGGCTATCGCGCCGCAGTCGGCGCGGGGGCGCCGTCCGCGGCGCTGCCGCTCGACGACACCGACGGCACCGGCCGTTGCCGCGACGGCGACGCCGACCATGTGCCGTGACGCGACGACGATCTCGTCGTCCGCGTGAAGCGGTTGCGTCGCACGGCGGAATGGGGCTGCTGCTCCCTTGCGTCGGCAGGCCCCGGGGGACAACGACCAGGCCGGCCGATATCGTTGAATTTACGTCGCCGATTTCAACGACAAGCGCCTCATCGTCGGCAGCGAACGACGGCGCAGCCACGTATCGGAAAAAGCGCCCTTACCGCAAGTCCGCACTTCCGCCGGCCGCCCGTCCGCGAGGACGAAGAGCGCCAGGCCGCCGATCCGGACGTCCTCCGCAATCCGCCGCGCCGGACGATCGCCGCCCGCGCGTCGACCTCAGGACTCGGCTTTGCCGGCGCCGGCAGCCGCTGCGTCCGCTGGCGCCGCGACGGTCGGCGGCTTCAGCGCCTGCAGCTGCGCCGCGACCTGCCGGCGCCACGGGATCAGGCCCAGCAGCACGAGATTCAGCAGCAGCGGCACCGGGCTCGGCCGCGCGCCGAGCGCATAGTCGGTCAGCACCAGCAGCACGGTGATCGTCGCCGGCACGGCCGTGACCCAGATGCGCCGGTCGTCGGCGGCCCAGGTGCGGTAGAGCGCGAACACGTAGAGCGCGCCGATCGCCGTGATGATGACCAGCGGAATCGGCTGCCGCTGCGCGAGCAGGCCCAGGCCGGTCATCACGCAGCCGAACGTGGAATACGCCAGGATGCCGATCGTGGCCAAGGTCAGCTGATAGCTGCGCGATTCCAGTGCGCGGCGGCGGTCGCGGTTGGCGATCTCGCGGCGCGCGGCGGCCGGATCGTAAGCGTCGTCGTTCACGCGTCGCACTCCCCCGGCAGTGATGAGGTATCCAAGCATAGGGCAGCGCCGGCGGCGGGCATACCGCCGTCGGAGCCGCCGCCGCTCGCGAACCGATCAGGCCAGGCCCTGCTCGCCCTGCCAGCGCGCGAGATCGCCGAGGGTCACCACCTGGCCGCCGCAGACCACGGCGACGACGCGGCGCAGACCGCGCAGCGCCGAATGACCCGCGTACAGCGGCGCCAGCGCCGCGCCGCAGGCCGGCTCGATCATCTGGCCGTGATCCTCGGCCAGGCGCACGCAGGCCGTGGTCGCCTCGGCGTCGCTGACCGTCAGCGGCACCACATCGGCCGTGCGGCAGGCGTCGATCAGCGCCGGCGCGATGCGTTTGACGCAGAGGCTCGTCGCGAGGCTGCGCGGTGCGCTGAGCTCGACGACGCGGCCCTGGGCCAGGCTGCTCGCGAGCGACGCCGAACCTTCCGGCTCGACCGCGAGCACGCGCGTGCGCTGCCAGCCGACGCGGCGCAGTCCTTCGAGCACGCCGAGCAGCAGGCCGCCGCCGCCGACCGCGACGAGGATCGCATCGGGCGGCGACGCGCATTGCCGCGCGAGCTCCTCGACCAGCGAGGCATGACCCTGCCAGAGCAGCGGATCGTCGAACGGCGGAATGAACGCAATGTCGGCCGCGTCGGCCAGACGCAGGGCGACCGCGTTGGCTTCGTCCCAGACCGCGCCTTCGCAGCGCAGCTCGGCGCCGAGCGCGCGTATGCGCGCGCGCATGAACCCGGGCGTGGTCTGCGGGATCACGACGGTCACCGGAACGCCGAGCGCGCGGCCGGCCCAGGCCACCGCGTAGCCGGCGTTGCCGGCCGAGGAACAGACGAAGCGGCGCACGCCTCGGGCCGCGTGGTGCTGGCAGAGCAGGCCTATGCCGCGCAGTTTGAACGAGCGGGCCGGCTGCAGGTTGTCGAGCTTGAGCCCGACCTGGAGATCGCCGATGCGCGTCTGCAGCAGCGGCGTGACGATGTGCAGCGGCGCGGCGCGATCGGTTTCGACCGGCAGCGCGAAGGTCGTGCGGGTATCAGCGGTATACGCGTTTGCTGCGGAGGCGGAGAAGGTCATGGCGGCGTTCGCAAGGTGAGGACGGGGCGCGGACTGCGGACGACACCGGGCTAATTCGAATGCTGTGCTGGTACATGACGTTCTCCTGGGATTTATGAAAGGTTTCTACGCAAAGGAAATCGATCTGGAATGTTTCGCGGCACCGGCCGTCGCTACGAAACGGGAAACCGAGCGATGCGAAAACTTCTTGCCCGCTTGTTTTTTCTTTCCGCCGGCAGGCCTGGAGAAGGTTTTCGACGCCTGTCGCCGCCGGAAGCAAGCCCCATCCCCACCCCTGCCCTTCAAGGGAAGGGCATGGGACGGGGCTTGCCGTAACCGCCGCCTCCGGCAAGGCCGGACCAAGTCCCGTCGCGGCCTTCCTGCCCGCGTGGTCCGGCCATGCCGCGACACTCGCCTCGGCGTGACAGGCGGCCTCACGCCATCGACGTACACCGTGGCCACAGCGCATCGCAACCGCACACGCCGACACTGCAGGCATCGACGCCGTGCGACGGTCGCCGCCGCTCACGCTTCACCGACCAGCCTCACCTCCTGCACGTCGACGAGCCTCTGCAACTGCCGGCAAAGAATCTCGGGATCGCGCGAGCCGCCGAGGGTCAGGTTCACCGTATAGGCTTGCGCATCGCTGGCCGCGTTCACGGCGAGCACGTCCCAGCCGCGCCGTTCTATGGTGCCGAGCACCCGCAGCAGAGCGCCTTCGGCCCGATCCAGCGCGAGCACCAGGCTGCAACTCATGCGGCACACCCCATCATTTCGCCGTTGGACTTGCCCGGCGGCACCAGCGGCCAGACGTTCTCGCGCGCGTCGATCCTGACGTGGCAGAACAGCGGGCCCGGCTCGCGCAGCAGGCGCTGCACGGCGCCGTCGACCTGGTCGCGCCGCTCGATCGCGAACGCCGGGATGCCGAACGCGCGCGCGAGCTCGGCGAAGTCCGGGTTGTCGGACAGGTCGACTTCGCTGTAGCGGCGCTCGAAGAACAGCTCCTGCCACTGCCGCACCATGCCGAGGCTGGCGTTGTCCAGCAGCACGATCTTGACCGGGATGTTGTAGCGCTTGAGCGTCGCGAGCTCCTGGATGTTCATCATGATGGAGCCGTCGCCGGACACGCAGACCACGGTCGCTCCCGGACGCGCGAGCTGCGCGCCGATCGCCGCGGGCAGGCCGAAGCCCATCGTGCCGAGGCCGCCCGAGGACAGGTGCGCCGCGGTGTACGGCACGCGCCAGTGCTGCGCGACCCACATCTGGTGCTGGCCGACGTCGCTGGCCACGACGAGCCGGTTGCCGCCGGCTTCCGACAGCTGCTTGAGCAGCGCCGGCGCGTAGATGCCTTCGCCGGGCGCGTCGTAGCGCCAGGCGTGCTGCTGCTTGAGCACGCGGCAGCGGCGCTGCCACGGCCGTATCGCGACCGGATGCACGAGGCGCGGCAGCATCTCACGCAGATCGCCGACGAGGCCGACGTCGCAGGCGCGCAGCTTGCCGAGCTCGGCCTGGTCGGCGTCGAGGTGGATCACGCGCGCCTCGGGCGCGAACGAGGCGAGCCGGCCGGTCGCGCGGTCGTCGAAGCGCGCGCCGACGACGAGCAGCAGGTCGCATTCCTGCACGGCGAAGTTCGCCGCCGGATTACCGTGCATGCCGAGCATGCCGAGGTAGTGCGTCTCGTCCGGATCGCAGGCGCCGAGTCCTTTCAGGGTGGCCACGGCCGGAATGCCGGTCAGCCGCGCGAACTCGCGCAGCTCGCGTTCCGCGCCGGCGATGCCGACGCCGCCGCCGACGTAGAGCAGCGGCTTCTTCGCGCGCGCGAGCAGCGCATGCGCCTCGGCCAGGCGCGCTTCGGCCGCGGCCGGCAGGCGCGTCGCGATCTCGCGCACGGGCCGCGCGACCGCGCGCGCGTTGGCGACGTCCTTGGGCAGGTCGATCAGCACCGGACCGGGCCGGCCGCTCGTCGCGATCGCGATCGCTTCGCGCACGACGGCGTGGACGTCCTCGGCGCGGCGTACGATGTAGCTGTGCTTGACGACCGGCAGGCTCATGCCGAACACGTCGACTTCCTGGAACGCGTCGGTGCCCATCAGGCTCGTCGGCACCTGGCCGGTGATCGCGAGCAGCGGTACCGAGTCGAGATAGGCGTTGGCCAGGCCGGTCAGCAGGTTGGTCGCGCCGGGGCCCGAGGTCGCGAGGCAGACGCCGACGCGGCCGCTCGCGCGCGCATAGCCGTCGGCCGCGAGCGCGGCGCCCTGCTCGTGGCGCACGAGAATGTGCTTCAGCGGCGAATCCACGAGCGCGTCGTAGACCGGCATGATCGCGCCGCCCGGATAGCCGAAGATCGTGTCGACGCCTTCGGCTTCCAGCGCGTCGAGCAGATGCTGCGCGCCGGTGCGCACGGTGCCGGCACGCGCCGGCGCCGCGGCGGCGCCGGCGGTCGAAGTGTTGCGGTGGTCTCTACCGCCGTCCATGTCAGGCACTCCGTTTCAGCGGCGCGTCCGCCGTCGGCGGCGCCACCGTGGTCACGGCCGGCTGGGCCGGATTCAGCCAGGGCATGCGCGCGCGCAGGCCGGCGCCGACCTGCTCGATCGGATGCGCGAGATCCTTCTGCTTGAGCGCGCGGTAGTTGCCGTTGCCGGCCTTGTATTCCGCGGTCCACTCGCGCGCGAACGTGCCGTCGCGGATCTCGGTCAGGATCTGCTGCATGCGCGCCTTGGTGCCGGCGTCGACGACGCGCGGGCCGCGCGTGAGGTCGCCGTACTGCGCGGTCTCGGAAATGAACTGGTGCATCTTGGCGAGGCCGCCCTCGTGCAGCAGGTCGACGATGAGCTTGAGCTCGTGCAGCACCTCGTAGTACGCGATTTCCGGCTGGTAGCCGGCTTCGGTAAGGGTCTCGAAACCGGCCAGCACGAGCTCGGTCGCGCCGCCGCAGAGCACGGCCTGCTCGCCGAACAGGTCGGTCTCGGTCTCCTCGGCGAAGCTCGTCTCGATCAGCATCGCGCGCGCGCCGCCGATGCCGGCCGCATAGGCCAGCACCTTGTCGCGGGCCTGGCCGCTCGCGTCCTGGTGGATCGCGTAGATGCACGGCACGCCGTGGCCCTTCTCGTACTCGCGGCGCACGAGCGCACCCGGCCCCTTCGGCGCGACAAGGATCACGTCGATGTCGGCGCGCGGCTGGATCTGGCCGAATTGCACGTTGAAGCCGTGCGCGAACAGCAGCGCCGCGTTCGGCTTGAGGTTAGTCGCGATCGCGTCCTCGTACAGCGCCGGCTGCACCATGTCGGGGGTCAGCACGGCGACGAGATCGGCGTTCTTCACGGCTTCCGCCGGTTCGGCGACCTTGAGGCCGTCGGCGCGGGCCTTGTCCCACGACGGGCCGCCGCGGCGCACGCCGACGGTGACGTCGAGTCCGGAGTCGCGGAGGTTCAGCGCGTGGGCGCGTCCCTGGCTGCCGTAGCCGAGTACGGCGACGCGGGCGGACTGCAGGGCGGCGGTGGTCGGTACGGTCGTGCTCATGCGGTGTCTCCGGGAAGTTGTGGAACGGTGGAATTCAGGAGAAGGATTCTGTGCGACGGGAATCAGGCACGCGTCACCGCGCCTTCGGCCGCGGAGCCGACCAGGCGCGCGTATTTCGCGAGCACGCCGCTGACGACCTTCGCGGCCGGCGGCTGCCAGCCGGCGCGGCGCGCATCGAGATCGGCGTCGGTGGACAAGGTGCGCGCCTGCGCGTCGATGACGAGGCGGTCGCCTTCGCGCAACAGTGCGATCGGACCGCCTCGGGCGGCTTCGGGCGCGATGTGGCCGACCATGAAGCCGTGCGTCGCGCCGCTGAAGCGGCCGTCGGTGATCAGCGCGACGTCGTTGCCGAGGCCGCGGCCGACCAGCGCCGCCGTGACCGCGAGCATTTCGCGCATGCCGGGACCGCCGGCCGGTCCTTCGTTGCGGATCACGATGACGTCGCCGACGTTGATCGCGCCGGCCTGTACCGCGGCGAAGGCCTGTTCCTCGCTGTCGAACACGCGCGCGGGCCCTTCGTGGCGCAGGCGGCCGTGGCCGGCGAGCTTGAGCACGCAACCTTCGGGCGCGACGTTGCCGTAGAGAATCGAGTAGCCGCCGCGCGGCTTCAGCGGCGCGCTGGCCGGCCGCACGACGTCCTGGCCGGCGAGCTGCGGCGCGGCCGCGTCGAGCTCGGCGAACAGCGAACGGCCGGTCACCGTCGCCGCGTCGTCGATCAGGCCGCCGTCGCGCATCGCCGACGCGACGAGGCTCGCGCCGCCGACGTTCGTCAGCTCGACCGCGGTATAGCGGCCGCCGGGCTTGAGGTCGGCGATGACCGGCGTGTCGCGCGAAGCGCTCTCGAAGTCTTCGAGGCTCAGCGGCACGCCGGCTTCGCGCGCGATCGCGAGCAGGTGCAGCACGGCATTGGTCGAGCCGGCCGTCGCGGCGACGAGGCGCGCGGCGTTGCGAAACGCGGTCGGCGTCAGCAGATCGCGCGGCAGGCGCTGCGTGTTGAAGCAGTCCAGCGCGAGCTCGCCGCAGCGGAACGCCGCGTCGCGCTTGGCCGGATCGGTCGCGGCGATGTCGTTGAGACCGAGCGGCGACAGGCCGAGCGCGGTCAGCACCATGGCCATGGTGTTGGCCGTGTACTGGCCGCCGCAGGCGCCGGCGCCGGGACAGGCGTGCTTTTCGACCTGGCAGAGTTTTTCGCCCGACAGCTTGCCGGCGCCGTGCGCGCCGACCGCTTCGAACACGTCCTGCACGGTGATCGCGCGGCCGTCCAGACGGCCGTGGGCGATGCTGCCGCCGTACAGCGCCACGCCGGGAATGTTCAGCCGCGCGAGCGCCATCGCCGCGGCCGGAATCGTCTTGTCGCAGCCGCACAGCACGACCATCGCGTCGAGGCTGTGGCCGTCGACGGCCAGCTCGATCGAGTCGGTGATGACTTCGCGGCTGACCAGCGAGGCGCGCATGCCCGGCGTGCCCATCGCGATGCCGTCGGTCACCGCGATCGTGTTGAACTCGATCGGCGTGCCACCGGCGGCGCGCACGCCGTCGCAGGCCGCCGCGGCGAGATCGCGCAGGTTGAGGTTGCACGGGCTCACGTTCGACCAGGTGTGCACGACGGCGACGAGCGGCCTGGCGATCGCGTCGTCGTCGAGGCCGGTTGCGCGCAGCATCGCGCGAGCCGGCGCGCGGTCGGGACCGTGTTTGATGGCGTTACTGCGCATGTGCGGGGGAATCCGTGCCGGGTGTCAGGGTCGCGCCCGCTGCGGACGGAGCGGACGCAGCGGTCGTGGAAGGTTGCGGTTTGCGGCTGCCGCGCAACGGCGCGGCGGTCTGCCGGAACGGCGCGCCGGCGCTGCCGCGCGAACTGTCCCACTGCACTGTGCCGGCGTATTGCGCGAGACCGGCGCCGAGGCGCGGCAATGTGCTGAACGCACTCATGCCGCCTCCTGTGCCGCGCCGCGCTCGCCGAATGCGGCGATGACGGCGGCCGTGCTCTCGCGCGTGCCGGCGCTGCCGCCGAGATCGCGCGTCAGCAGGCCGGCGTCGATGACGCGGTCGACGGCCTGCTCGATCGCGGCGGCTTCGTTCTCGAGCCCCAGCGAATGCCGCAGCAGCATGGCCGCGGACAGGATCGCGCCGAGCGGATTGGCGACGCCGCGGCCGGCGATGTCGGGCGCCGAGCCGTGGATCGGTTCGTACAGACCGCGCGTGCCGTCGCCGAGCGAGGCCGAGGGCAGCAGGCCCAGCGAACCGGCCAACGCCGCGGCCTCGTCGGTCAGGATGTCGCCGAACAGGTTCTCGGTGACGATGACGTCGTAGGCCGCCGGTCGCGTCAGCAGCAGCATGGCCATGGAATCGACGAGCTGGTGTTCGAGCGCGACGTCGGGGAATTCGTGCGCGACGCGCTGCGTGGTCTCGCGCCAGAGGCGCGACGTCTCCAGCACGTTCGCCTTGTCGACCGACGTCACGCGGCGGCCGCGCGTGCGCGCGAGCTGGAACGCGCGGCGCAGAACGCGTTCGACCTCGGCCGTGGTGTAGCGCGTCTCGTCGGTGGCCGCATCCGGCGTGCGCGTCTTCGCGCCGAAATACGCGCCGCCGGTCAGCTCGCGCACGAACAGCAGATCCACGCCGGCCAGGCGCTCGTTCTTCAGCGGCGACAGCTCGGCCAGGCGCGGATGCACGCGCACCGGCCGCAGGTTCGCGAAGACGCCGAGCTCGGCACGCAGGCGCAGCAGGCCCTGCTCGGGCCGCACGCGCGCCTTCGGGTCGGACCACTGCGGTCCGCCGACGGCGCCCAGCAGCACGGCGTCGGCCTGCTTGCAGACGATCAGGGTCTCGGCCGGCAGCGGATCGCCGTGCGCGTCGATCGCGCCGCCGCCGATCGCATGCTCGCTGAACTCGAACTCGTGGCCGTGATGCGCGGCGACGTGGCGCAGCACGCTGACCGCCGCGGCGGTGACTTCCGGACCGATGCCGTCGCCCGGCAACACGGCGATGCGCGCCTTCATGCGGCTTCTCCGCGCCGGCGCTCGAACCGTTCGATCGCGTCGTTGTGAGCGAGCAGGAAGCCGAGCTGGTCGACGCCGGCCAGCAGGCAATGTTTGGCGAACGCATCGAGCTGGAAGCCGAAGCGGCCGCCGTCGGGCAGCTCGATGGTCTGCGCGGCGACGTCGATCGCGAGCTCGATGCCCGGATGGGCGAGCAGATAGCGGTGCTCCGACTCGCTGAGCACGACGGCGAGCAGGCCGTTCTTGAGCGCGTTGTTGCGGAAGATGTCGGCGATCTCGGAGCTCAGCACGGCGCGGATGCCGTAGTCGAGCAATGCCCACGGCGCGTGTTCGCGCGAGGAGCCGCAGCCGAAGTTGCGCCCGGCGACGAGGATCTCGCAGGCGCGCGCGGCCGGCTTGTTGAGCTCGAACGCCGGGTTCTCGCGGCCGTCGGCCGCATAGCGCCAGTCGTTGAACGCGTAGCGGCCGAGGCCGGCGCGCTCGGTCGTCGTGAGGAAACGCGCCGGAATGATGCGGTCGGTGTCGATGTTCTCGTGCGCGAGCACGGCGGTGCGCGCGCGGATGTGCGTGATCGGGTTCATGCGGCCTGTTCCTGCAGCAGGGATTGCGGGTCGGCGACGCAGCCGGCCACGGCCGAGGCCGCGGCGACCGCGGGGCTGGCCAGCACGGTGCGCGCGCCGGGGCCCTGGCGGCCCTCGAAATTGCGGTTGGAGGTGCTGACGACGAGCTGGCCGGGCTTGGCCAGGTCGCCGTTCATTGCAATGCACATGGAGCAGCCGGGCTCGCGCCATTCGGCGCCGGCGGCGCGGAAGACCTGATCGAGGCCTTCGCGCTCGGCCTCGTGCTTGATCGCGAGCGATCCCGGCACGACGAGCATGCGCACGCGCGGAGCGAGCGAGCGGCCGCGCAGCACCGCGGCGGCGTCGCGCAGGTCGCTCAGGCGCGAGTTCGTGCAGCTGCCGACGAACACCACGTCGACGGCCGTGCCGGCCAGCGGCTTGCCGGCTTCGACCTGCATGTATTCCAGTGCGCGGCGCTCCTGCAGCGAGGCCGGCGCCGGCACCGCCGCGTCGAGCGCGACGACCATGCCCGGATGCGTGCCGTAGGTGACCGTCGGCCGCACGCGGCTCGCATCGACGTGCACGACCCGGTCGTACTTCGCGTCGGCATCGCTGGCCAGCGAGTTCCAGTAGCGCACGGCCTTGTCCCAGTCCTCGCCGCGCGGCGCGTACGGGCGCTCGCGCAGGTAGTCGTAGGTGACCTGGTCCGGCGCGATCAGGCCGGCGCGCGCGCCGGCTTCGATCGACATGTTGCACACCGTCATGCGCTGTTCCATCGACAGCGCCTGGATCGCGCGGCCGCGGTACTCGATGACGTGGCCGGTGCCGCCGTTGACGCCGATCTGGCCGATGATGTGCAGCACGAGGTCCTTGGCGCTGCAGTTGGCCGGCAGCTCGCCGTCGACGTGGATCGCCAGCGATTTCGGTTTCTGCTGCAGCAGGCACTGCGTCGCGAGCACGTGGCCGACCTCGGTCGTGCCGATGCCGAAGGCCAGCGCGCCGAACGCGCCGTGCGTCGAGGTGTGGCTGTCGCCGCAGACGATGGTCATGCCGGGCTGGGTCGCGCCGAGCTCCGGGCCGATCACGTGGACGATGCCGCGGTGATCGCTGTTCCAGCCGTTCAGGCGGATGCCGAACTGCGCGCAGTTCTTCTCGAGCTCGGCGACCTGGGCCGCGGCTTCCTCGCTCGCGTAGACCGGCTGGCCGAGGTCGTCGAACGGCGCGGTCGGCGTGGAATGGTCGAGCGTCGCGAGCGTGCGCTCGGGGCAGCGCACGTTGAGACCGCGCGCGCGCAGCTCGGCGAAGGCTTGCGGCGACGTGACTTCGTGGATCAGGTGCAGGTCGACGTAGAGGATGCCTGGCGTCGACGCCGTAGCCGCCTTGACGACGTGCGCGTCCCAGAGCTTGTCCAGCAGGGTGCGGGCGGCCATCACGCGGCCTCCTGGGCGAAGCTGCGCGCCTGCACCGGCGTCAGCCAGCCCCAGCGGTCTTCGGTGCCGCCGTCGAACAGGCCGAAGAACATGCGCTGCAGCGCCTTGGTGACCGGTCCGGGCTTGCCGCTGCCGACCGGCTTGCGGTCCACCGAACGCACCGGCGTGATCTCGGCGGCCGTGCCGGTCATGAACACTTCGTCGGCGAAATACAGCATTTCGCGCGGCATGGGCTGCTCGTGCACGGTGTAACCGAGTTCCTGCGCGAGGGTCATGACCGTGTCGCGCGTGATGCCGCAGAGGATCGACGCGCCAGCCGGCGGCGTATACAGCTTGCCGCCGCGCACGATGAACAGGTTCTCGCCGGCACCTTCGCTGAGCAGGCCGCCCGGCGCGAGCGCGATGCCTTCGACGAAGCCGCCGTCGACGGCTTCGCGCGCGATCAGCTGGCTGTTCAGATAATTGCCGCCGGCCTTCGCGCCGCTCGGATAGGTGTTCGGCGCGGCGCGGTTCCACGAGCTCACGCAGACGTCGACACCCTGCTCCAGCGCCGCGGCGCCGTGCATGCTGCCCCACTCGATCGCGATGACCGCGACGTCGACGGCGGTATCGCGCGGCGGCGCCAGGCTGAAGGTGAAGCCCGAGCGGTAGACGATGGGCCGCAGATACGCGCTGGTCAGCTTGTTCGCGAGCACGACGTCGGCGCAGGCCTGGTCGATCGCGTCGGCGTCGTAGGCAATGCCGAGGTCGTAGACGCGCGCCGAGTGGAACAGGCGCTCGGTGTGGTCGCGCAGGCGGAAGAACCGCGGGCCCTGCGGGGTGGCGTAGACGCGTTCGCCTTCGAACACCGACGAGCCGTAGTGCAGCGCGTGCGCGCCGACGCTGACATTGGCCTCTTGCCAGGGTTTGATGCGGCCGTTGTGCCAGATGTATGCGGGCGTCTTCATGCGGTTTCCTCAGGCGTGGTTCGCGGCCGCGCGCGCGGCCTTGTCGGGTTTGCTGCGTTCGATGCGGTTGGCGATTTCCAGCGCGGCCAGCGCGGCGGCTTCGACGATGTCGGTGGACACGCCGCGGCCGTGCAGCTCGCGGCCGGCGTGGCGTACGCCGAGCGTGGCCTGGCCCTGTGCGTCGCCGCCTTCGGACAGCGCGCGGATCTGGAAGTCGACGAGTTCGAAGTCCTGGCCGACGGCGCGGCCGATCGCGCGCAGGGTCGCGTCGACCGGGCCGTCGCCGATCGCCGCTTCGCTGGCCATGACGCCGTCCTCGCGCTGCAGCCGTACCGAGGCCGACGCGCTGCCGCCGAGATGCGAGGCCGCGTGCAGGTGCACGATGCGCCAGGGGCCCTGCGCCTCGGCGTCGCGGCCGAGGGCCAGCGCTTCGAGGTCGCTGTCGAATACTTCGCGCTTCTTGTCGGCCAGACTCTTGAAGCGCGTGAAGATCTGATCCAGCGCGGCCTCGTCGGGCGTATGGCCCAGGCTGGCCAGGCGCTCGCGCAGCGCGTGGCGGCCGCTGTGCTTGCCGAGCACGAGCTGCGAGCGCGCGAAGCCGACGTCCTCGGGGCGCATGATTTCGTAGGTGCCGCGGTGCTTGAGCATGCCGTGCTGGTGGATGCCCGATTCGTGCGCGAATGCGTTGTCGCCGACGACGGCCTTGTTGCGCGGGATCGGCTGGCCGGTCAGCTGGGCCAGCAGCCGCGCGGCCGGGTACAGCCGCGGCGTGCGCAGGCCGGTGTCCACGCCGAACAGTTCGGCGCGCGTCTTCAGCGCCATCGCGACTTCCTCGAGCGCGGCATTGCCGGCGCGCTCGCCGATGCCGGTCAGGGTGCATTCGACCTGGCGCGCGCCGGCGGCGACCGCGGCGAGGCTGTTGGCGACGGCCATGCCCAGGTCGTCGTGGCAGTGCACCGACAGCACGGCGCGCTCGATGCCGCGCACGTGAGTCCGCAAGAAACCTATGCGCTCGAACATCTCGGCCGGCGTGATGTAGCCGACCGTGTCGGGCACGTTCAACGTCGTCGCGCCGGCTTCGACGACCGCGGAGAACACCTCGGCCAGATAGTCCGGCTCGGTGCGCATCGCGTCTTCGGCGGAAAACTCCACGTCGTCGCAGAGCTCCTTCGCGCGGCGCACGCCGGCGACGGCCGCGGCGACGACCTGCTCACGGCTCATGCCGAGCTTGTGCTCGCGGTGCAGCGGGCTCGTGGCGATGAACACGTGGATGCGGCCGCGCACGGCGGGCTCCAGCGCGCGCGCGGCGGTTTCGATGTCGCCGCGCTGGCAGCGCGCGAGGGCGCAGATGGTCGCGCTCCGGATCTCGCGTGCGATCGCCTGCACCGAGGCGAAATCGCCGTCGGAGGCCTGCGGAAAACCGGCTTCGACGATGTCGACGCCGAGCTCGGCCAGCGCCTGGGCGATGCGCAGCTTCTGCGCGCGCGTCATCGAGAAACCGGGCGCCTGCTCGCCGTCGCGCAGGGTCGTGTCGAACACGCGTACGCGTTCGCGAGGGGCCGGGGTGATGCTGGCTACGGGGGATTCTGTCGGTGTCATGGTCTGCCTTCGCAGGCCAGGGCAACAAAAAACCCCGCACTCGTTTCCAAGTGCGGGGTTTTTTAGTGTTCGTGTCGTTGTGTTATCGACGCGCGCCCTAACCCGCACCTCCGGTGGTAATAAGAAGTACGAGTACGAGTACGAGCGAAATTCGCGCGGCGACCGCACGCAGGCCGACCGTCGCGAGCGTCTGCTCGGTGCGGTCGATCCGGCGGTGGTTGGTGCGCTGCGTCATGGGGTCCGACGCTATGCGCCGGCTTCCGGAGGTGTCAAATGGCTTCGTTTTTTTTGACGGATACTGGTTTCGAGACGATGTTTTTCGTCAAAATCTGTCGCTTATGCCGTTTTTCGTGGCCCGGAATCTGTCCGGACAACTGTCGGCACCGTGGAGTTGGCCGCTTGCCGCCGAAGCGACGGGTCGCGAAAGAGGGCGTCGGATCCGGGCGCGGCGGATGCCGGATGTCGCCGTCGCCCTCGTCGCCCGCAGGAGGCGGCACGGCCGCAAACAGGCTGCCGCCTTGCGGAAAAAACACACATCGCCGCGGCCCGCGGCCCGCTCGCGCAGCGCAGCGAAACCGCCGGAGCGCGGACGGACTCAACCGCGCTGCTGCGCCTGATACGCCGCGATCCGCGGCAGCAGCGCGGCACGGCGCGCGAGACTTTCGGGGCGCCAGACCCGCTCGCGCTCGTAGTATTCGGCGAACGCCGGCGCATCCGGCGGCAGCACGACCCAGGGCTGCTTCGACGCGGTGAAGATGTGCACGTCCGGCGGCAGCGCATCGGGATCGTCCAGGGTGCCGACGCGCACGAAGCGCATGAGCGGGCCGTTGCCGGCGTAATGGCTCCAGACCGCGACGCGGCAGTCCGGGCAGCGTGCGATCAGCTGGCCGCGGCCGCTCGCCGACGGCGTCAGGACGAGCTCGGGTTCGTCGCCGGGAATTTCGACGCGATCCGACTCGATCATCGCGTTCAGCGCGAAGGAGGCGCCGCTCTCGCGCTGGCACCAGCGGCAATGGCAGCAGTGCACGATCAGCGGCGCCGCGGTCAGCCGGTAGCGGATGCGGCGGCAGTCGCAGCCGCCTTCACGCGGCACCGCGGCGTCGGCCGGAGCCGGACTCGTTTCGTCGGCCACGGTCGCGCTCCGCCTACATCAACGGCTGCGCGAGATGGATCAGGTTGCCGCAGGTGTCCTCGAACTTCGCGAGGATCACCGGGCCCATGTTCTGCGGTTCGCCATGGAACACGACGCCGCGTTCCTTGAGCTGCGCGTATTCGGCGGCGACGTCGCGCGACATGAATGCCGTCGCCGGAATGCCGGCCTCGAACAGCGCCTTCTGGTAGACCTTCGCCGGCGGAAACGCCATCGGCTCCAGCACGAGCTCGACGCCGTCGACGCCGTCGGGCGACACCACGGTCAGCCAGCGGTACTCGCCCATCGGAATGTCCGCATGCGGCTTGAAGCCGAGCACGCGCGTGTAGAAATCCAGTGCCTTGTCCTGGTCCTCGACGAAGATGCTGCTGAGCTTGATCTGCATGGCCGGCTCGTTGCGGACGACAGGCCTGCAACGATAGCGAAGCGACGTTACGGCCGGAAGCGGCGGCGCAGCAAAATCGACCGACTCGCGACGCAGACAGCGCTCGGCGTCGATAGTCGGAGTTGCTATCGCCGTCGAAGCCTTGCAGAACGCTCGCAACGCACCGCGACAAGCCGAACGGCATGAGAACCGCCGGGCGATCGTGGCGCGGAAGCTCACGGCGGGCGTGGCCCACCGCTATAGTCGTCGTCGACGAGGCTGCGCAAGCTGACGGCTCGGGCAGGCCGTTCGACCCGCAGGTGCAGCGCGCCAATCCCCACGTCGCCCGTCGTTGTTACTGCCTAGCCCCGCGCGGATTTCCGGGCAACTCGGCGGCCTCGCTGCTGCGGAAGGGATTGATGTCGAGGCCGCCGCGGCGCGTGTAGCGCGCATAGACGGCGAGATAGTGCGGCGCGCAGCGTTCTTGCAGGTCACACCAGATGCGCTCGACGCATTGCTCGTGGAAATCGCTGTGGCGGCGGAACGAAACGAGATAGCGCAGCAGGCCGGCGCGATCGAGGCGCGGGCCACGGTAGCGGATCTGCAGGCTGGCCCAGTCGGGCTGCCCGGTGACCGGACAGTTGGACTTGAGCAGGTGCGACACCAGGGTTTCCTCGACGACGGTGGTCGCGTCGGCCTGCAGGTAGTCCGGCCGCGGCGCGTCGTAGTCGGCGATGTCGACGTCGATGCCGTCCAGGCACTCGCCGTCGAGTTCGCGCAGCGCTTCGTGCGCGAAGTCCGCGGCGGCCTGCAGGCGCACGCCGACGGCGGCGCCCGCTGCGGCGGACAGATCCGTACGCAGCCGCTGCATGACCGCATCGGCACCGTCGAGCCGCGTCTGCGCGAAGGTGTTCAGATACAGCTTGAACGACTTGGATTCGATGATGTTCGGCGAGGTCGCCGGCACGCGGAACTCGGCGATCGCGACGACGGGTTTGCCGCGCGGATCGAGCCAGGACAGCTCGTAGGCGTTCCAGATGTCGACGCCATGGAACGGCAATGCGCCGCTCAGGCCGAGCTCGGCGCGCTTGGCCGCGCGCGGAATCGGGAACAGCAGCGACGCGTCGTATTCGTCGCGATACGCGACGGACTTGCCCAGCAGGGAGTGTTCGGCGGAAGTCATGCGTGCAGTGTAGCGGCTTGCATCGCGACGGTCCCGGCATGACTTCCGCCAGCGGCTTAAACCCGCGGCGTCGCGCGAGCATCCGAGCAGTGTCCCGTCCCGGAGCGCCGTCCGATGCGCCTGCCATTCGCCGCCGTCCTGCTGCTTTCGCTGTGCGCCTGCGCCGGAACTCCGACTAAGACCCTGCGGCGCGCCGACGCCCGCACGCTCGACGTGCGGCAGCTCGACGCCAGAGTCGCCGAGCTCATGCAGGCGGCGCAGGTGCCCGGGCTCGCGCTCGCGGTGATCGCCGATGGCGAGGTCGCCTACCTGAAGGCCTACGGCCTGCGCGATCGCGAGCAAGACCTGCCGCTGCAGACCGACACGGTCATGTACGGCGCCTCGCTGACGAAGGCCATGTTCGCCTGGCTCGTCATGCAGCTCGTCGACGAGGGCAAGCTCGATCTCGACCGGTCCATCGCCGCGTACCTTCCGAAGCCGCTGCCCGACTACGAGAAGTACGCCGACCTCGCCGGCGACGAACGCTGGCGCCGGCTGACGCCGCGCATGCTGCTGAGCCATACGAGCGGCTTTCCGAATTTCCGCTTCTTCCTGCCCGACGGCCGCTACGACGAGCACGGCAAGCTCGCCTTCGCGTTCGATCCCGGCACGCGCTATGCGTATTCCGGCGAAGGCATCAACCTGCTGCAGTTCGTCATCGAGCAGGGGCTCGGCCTGGATCTCGCCCAGTTGCTGCAGCAGCGCGTCTACGACCGCTACGGCATGCGCCGCAGCAGCATGACCTGGCGCGAGGATTTCGCCGGCAACGTCGCGATCGGCTACGACAAGGCCGGCAAGCCGCTCGGTCATCGCCAGCGTCGCGGCGTGCGCGCCGCCGGTTCCATGGACACGACGCCGGCCGACTTTGCGTCGTTTCTCGCCGCGGTCGTGCGCGGCGACGGTCTCTCGGCCGCGGCGCGCACGGAACTGCTGCGCGCGCAGGTCCGCATCGATTCCAAGCGCCAGTTCCCGACCCTCGCGCCCGAGACCGGCGACGACAATCGCGCGATCGACCTCGCCTATGCGCTGGGCTGGGGCCGCTACGTCTCGCCGTATGGCGTGGTCAATTTCAAGGAGGGTTCCGACGAGGGCTGGAACAACTATTCGGCCTTCATCGGCGAGCGCAGGCTCGGCCTGCTGATCATGAGCAACAGCGACAACGCGCGCGGCATCTTCAAGTACCTCAACGACGCCGTGCTCGGCGACACCTGCATGCCGTGGTTCTGGGAAACCTACATTCCGTACGACCGGCCCGATCTCGCGACACCTACCGCGCTGCAGGCGCCGCATCCGGCCTGCGGGCCGGTGCGCTGAAGCGGCATCACGGCGCCGGCGCAGCCAGCGGCACGACGGCGGTCGGCGTGCCGTGCGCATCGAGCGCGATCATCGTGAAGCGGCCGCGCGTGCACAGGCGCGCGTCGCCGCTGAGCGGATCCTCGGCGATCAGGTCGACCTCGACCTGCATCGAGCTGCGTCCGGTCGCGACGATCCGCGCGACGAGCTCGACGAGCTGGCCCTGCCGCACGGGCTGGCGGAAATCCACCTGCTCTGAGCGCGCCGTCACGACCGTGCGCCGCGCATAGCGCGTCGCGACGACGAACGCGGCCTTGTCCATCCAGGCCAAGGCCTGGCCGCCGAACAGGGTGCCGAGGTGGTTGGTGTGATCGGGAAACACGATCTCGATCAGCCGCGCTTCGGTCGCCGTGCCGGCGGGCGCAGAGACTGCAGTCATGCGGCCGTCCTCAGAACGCCGCGTCGAACGTGACTTCGCCTTCGACGGCGACCTGGTACGCCGACACGCGGCGCTCGAAGAAGTTGGTCAGCTCCTGCACGTCCTGCAGATCCATGAACGCGAACGGATTGCGCGCGTGGTAGCGCTTGGCCAGGCCGAGCTGCACGAGGCGCTGGTCGGCCACGTACTCCAGATACTGGCGCATGTCCTTCAGCGACAGGCCGGCGACGCCGCCCGACAGCACGTCCTCGGCGAACTGCTGCTCGCAGGCGATGGCCTCGTCGAGCATCTGCGCGATGTCGGCCTGCAGCGATTCGTCGAACAGCTCGGGCTCTTCCTCGCGCGCGACGCGGATGACCTCGAACGCGAACGCCATGTGGCCCGACTCGTCGCGGAACACCCAGTTCGTGCCGGCCGCGAGACCGTGCAGCAGGCCGCGCGAACGCAGGTAATAGACGTAGGCGAACGCGGCGAAGAAGAACAGGCCTTCGATGCAGGCGGCGAAGCAGATCAGGTTCAGCAGGAACTGGCGCCGCTGCGCGCGCGTCTCGATGCGGCCGAGCTGCTGGATCGAATCCATCCACTTGAAGCAGAACTCGGCCTTGTGGCGTATGGCCGGAATGTTCTCGACCGCGGCGAAGGCCTTGGCGCGCGCCTCGGGCTCGGGCAGGTAGGTGTCGAGCAGGGTCAGGTAGAACTGCACGTGCAGCGCTTCCTCGTACAGCTGGCGCGACAGGTACATGCGCGCCTCGGGCGCGTTGATGTGCTTGTACAGGTTCAGCACGAGGTTGTTCGCGACGATGGAGTCGCCGGTCGCGAAGAACGCCACGAGACGCTCGATCAGATGCCGCTCGGCCGGACCGAACTTGTGGCGCAGATCGTTGACGTCGAGCGAGAAGTCGACTTCCTCGACGGTCCAGGTATTGCGGATCGCGTCGCGATACATGTCGTAGAAACGCGGATAGCGCATCGGACGCAGGGTCAGGTTGAAGCCTGCGTCGAGCAGGCGCGGCGTGGTGCTGGAATCGATGTCGGGCGGAACTGCAGTCATGGCGGTGTACCGGTGGGGCAGCGCTCGCGCGCTGGCAGTGAAATCTCTGTCGAGGAAGGATCGCGTCGCTAATGCCCTCCCCGAGAAGGGAGGGCATGAAACGAAGGCTCGTCGTCGCACAGCGCTTCGACTTACTGACACGCCTCGCAATACTCCGGATTCTCGAGCGAACAGAACACGGCCGCTTCGGCCTGCTGCTGCGTGATCGCCGGCGCGGCCGGCGCCGGTGCGGCCGCCGTCGCGGCGACCGTGGTCTTCGCGATCTTCGTGGCCGGGCGCGAGCGCAGGTAGTAGGTCGTCTTCAGGCCGGCCTTCCAGGCGTACATGTACATCGACGAGAGCTGGCCGATGTTCGGGCTTTCCATGAACAGGTTCAGCGAGGCCGACTGGTCGATGTAGGCGCCGCGCGCGGCCATCATGTCGATCAGCGAACGCATCGGGATCTCCCAGGCCGTGCGGTAGATCTGGCGCAGCCGCTCGGGGATCTCGGCGATGCCCTGCACCGAGCCTTCGGCGAGTTTGATGCGGTCGCGCATCTCCGGCGTCCACTGGCCGAGCTGCTTGAGCTCCTCGACGAGGTACTTGTTGACCTGCAGGAAGTCGCCCGACAAGGTCTCGCGCTTGAACAGGTTCGACACCATCGGCTCGATGCATTCGTAGCAGCCGGCGATCGACGCGATCGTCGCGGTCGGCGCGATCGCGATCAGCAGCGAATTGCGCAGGCCGCCGCGCTTGATGTTCTCGCGCAGCGCGTCCCAGCGCGCCGTGTCGCCGGGGGTCACGCCCCAGGCGTCGAACTGCAGCTCGCCCTGGGCCGCGCGCGTGTCGGCGAACGACGGATGCGCGCCGCGCTCCAGCGCGATCTCGTGCGAGGCCAGCAGCGCCTGATAGTAGATCTCCTCGGCGATGCGCGCCGACAGCTCGCGCGCCTCGGCCGAATCGAAGGCCAGGCGCAGCTTGAAGAACACGTCCTGCAGGCCCATGACACCGAGTCCGACCGGACGCCACTTCAGGTTGGAACTGCGCGTGGATTCGATCGGGTAGTAGTTCAGGTCGATCACGCGGTCGAGCTGGCGCACGGCCACGCGCACGGTTTCGGCGAGCTTGACGAAGTCGAAGCCGTCGGCGTTCATGTGCTGGCCGAGGTTGATCGAGCCGAGGTTGCAGACGGCCGTCTCGCCCTGCGAGCTGACCTCGATGATCTCGGTGCACAGGTTCGAGAGGTGGACGACGTTGCCGTCCTTCGCGGTCTGGTTGCAGGCGCGGTTGGACTTGTCCTTGAACGTCATCCAGCCGTTGCCGGTCTGCGCGAGCGTGCGCATCATGCGCGCGTAGAGATCGCGCGCCTTGACCTGTTTGACCGCGAGCCCCGCGGCTTCGGCCTGCTCGTAGGCGGTTTCGAACGCGCTGCCCCAGCGGTCGACGAGATGCGGCACGGCCTTGGGATCGAACAGCGACCACTGCGCGTCGGCCTCGACGCGGCGCATGAAGAGATCCGGAATCCAGTTCGCGAGATTGAGATTGTGCGTGCGGCGCGCCTCGTCGCCGGTGTTGTCGCGCAGCTCGAGGAATTCCTCGACGTCCGCATGCCAGGGTTCGAGATAGACGCAGGCCGCGCCCTTGCGCTTGCCGCCCTGGTTCACGGCCGAGACCGACGCGTCGAGCGTCTTGAGCCACGGCACGATGCCGTTGGAAAGGCCATTGGTCGACTTGATCAGCGAGCCGCGCGCGCGGACGCGCGTATAGGCCAGGCCGATGCCGCCGGAGAACTTGGACAGCATCGCGACGTCGGCATAGCGCTTGTAGATCGACTCCAGCGAATCGTCGGGGGAATCGAGCAGGAAGCACGACGACAGCTGCTCGTGCGTCGTGCCCGAGTTGAACAGGGTCGGCGAGCTCGGCAGGTAGTCGAGGCTGCCCATCAGGCGATACAGCTCCAGCGCCTCGGCGACGTCCTCGCACAGCGCGCAGGCGATGCGCAGGAAGAACTGCTGCGGCGTCTCGATGACCTTGCGCGTCTTCGGATGGCGCAGCAGGTAGCGGTCATAGACCGTGCGCAGGCCGAAGTAGTCGAAGCGGCGGTCGAGCTCGACGTCGAGCGCGGCATTGAGCTTGCGCGCGTTGGCCTGCACGAAGTTCAGCAGGCGCTCGTTGATCAGGCCGAGCTCGTGGCCGCGCGCGACCGACTGCGAGAACGCGTGGATTTCCTGGCCGGCGACTTCCTTGGCGATGTAGTCGCTGAGCAGGCGCGCGGCGAGGCGGCCGTATTCGGGTTCTTCGGCCGTCAGCATCGCGGCCGTGCGGATCGACAGCTCGTCGAGCTCGCGCGTCGTCGCGCCGTCGTAGAGGCCGGAGATCGTGCGCGTGGCCACGCGCATCGGATCGGTGGAATACAGGCCTTCGGCCGCGCGCGTGACGGCGCGCACGATCTTGTTCAGATCGACCGGCTCGCGCTTGCCGTTGCGCTTGGTCACGGCCATCACGCCGCTGGAATGCGGCGGCGTCAGCGCGAACTGCGGCGCGCGCGCGTCGGCCTGGGCTGCGGCCGTGCGAGCGGCGGCGGCGGTTTCGTGTTCGGTGGTGCTCATGGTCTCCCTCCGGTGCGAGTGGGGCACGGCGCCGCCCGGTCCCGGGGACGGCAAAACGAAGGGACGGCGACGCCGCGGTCCAGGCCGCGGACGAAGCCACGCCCCCTCGGGCGTGCGGAGTGCGAAGTCAGAGTCGGGCGCCGCGCCGGCCATCGGCCGGCAGCGCAACGCGACCCGTCTCCCCGCGGAGCTCCTGGCCGTTACCGCGCGGTGTGCGACGCGCGGCTGTCGGCAGGTATTCGGGCTTGCGGACGCGGCTGCGGGACTCCGCAACCTCCTAGTGACCGTCGCTTCCCAGCCGGGCAGGCCAGTGCTGATGACGGCGTTCGTTTCCGCTTACCGCTGCGGGGCAGCTCCGGAGTTGCACCGGATTCCCGTTTAATCCCGGCCGTGACCGGGAACCGACGAAACACAAGATATAGAGGTTGACAACGAAGGGTCAACACAACTGGATGTGAACTATGGCCGAGTACCGGAATTTGCAACCCATCTCCGGAAAGGCCCGCAAAGCCAGGCGCGATGCGGTTCTCGGGGCAGGACGGCCGCCGCTCGGGCACCCGCCGCAGGGGCGGCGCACGGTCAGGTCCGCCGGAGCCAGCGCCGGAAACGACGAATGACCGACATCGCCATCGCCGCAAGCCGCCGCATCAGGACGCCCGCCACCAGGGCGATCGTCGCCGGCACGGTCCACTGGCCGATACGCCGCCAGGACCATGCCGGCTGCGTCACGGACCGGTCCCAGCCGCCGCTCGTCGCATCGTCCGCGTTGCCATGGATGCGGTCGCGGCCGGCGGAATGCAGCTCGAATGCGCGGCCGCCGTCCACTTGCCGATAGGCGAAACGACTGCCCCAGGGGTCGACGAGCTGCGACGGCCGCTGCGGCGCGGTGAAACAGTCACGGTTGCGCGGGTCGCCGGACAACTCGTCGAGCTGATCTGGCAGGCGGCCGCAGTCGCGCCGGAAGCCTTCGATGGCGCTTTCGAGCCGCGCCGCCTGGGCCTTCGCGGCCCAATAGCGGCCGCGCTCCAGGTCACAACCGCCGAGGCTCGCGATGAACCCTCCGATCAACGCCGCGAGCAGCAGCAACGCGACGAGCGTTTCGAGGTGGCGGCCGAGGCGGCTGGTCGGTGAAGACATGAGGCGACTCCCGCGCGCAGGTGCACGGCGCCGGTACGCCGAGGGGGAAAAACGACGACGAACGAATTACCGTGAAGCGGCGGTCATTCGATCGGCGGGCCAGCGACCGGTTCCGCCGGCGTTCAACTGGCCGGAGCGACCGGCGCGCTCCGCGCTGCTCGGCGTATGCGTCGAACGATCGCGACCATGAGCCACAGCGGCGGCACGAGCGGGATCGCGAACCACGGCGCCGCCGCGATCACGCAGCTCCACTCCTGCCGGCGCCAGAACGGCGGAGGCCAGGGCCAGGCCCAATCCGACGTCGCGACGTCGTCGGCGCTTCCGTAGACCCGGTCGCGTCCTATGCTGCGGACTTCGAACGTACGGCCGTCGTCGGCGCGCCAATAGGCGAAGCGAGTGCCGAACGGATCGCGCAGATCCGAGACTTTTGACCACGGCCCTCTGCAGTCGCCATCGCGCGGACTTTCCGGCAACTCGTCGAGCCGATCCGGCAGGCGGCCGCAGTCGAGCCGGAACGCCTCGATGCTCATCGCGAGTTTCTCGGCGCCGGCCCGGGACGCATTGAAGCCGCCGCAGTCGACGCAGATGCAACCCAGCGTCGCGGCAACGAAGGCCAGCGACAGCAGGAACAGCGCGACGACCGTGAAGACCGGCCAGGCCAACCACCCCGCGACACGAATCCCTCGTGACATGGCGGTTTTCCTGCAGGCGCGCGCCGCCGCCGGCAGCCGAAGGCCGCCGGTACGTCGCTGGAAAAGTCGGAGTTCAAGCCGCGAAGCGGCGATTGACTGACCTGCCATGCGCGAGCGAGTTCCGCCCGCCATACGTTCGTCGCCGCCTGCACGTGCGGCCGTGAACGGCGCTCGCGGCGCCCGCCCCGGCGGGAAATCAGCCCCAGGCCCGCGGCCGCGCAAGCTTTCGCCCGAACGCCGGCCGGCGTTCCGCCTCCGCCCGCGGAAGCGGAACCACGGCCAGGTGACTCACGATGTCGCCTGTCGTTGAATACTGGCTAAAAAATTCAACGCAGTCGACGACATTCGCCGCGCCGCCGTCGCGGCGGCGCGGCACCGGCGATCAGGGCCCGCCGTGCAGGAAATCGACCGCCGCCTGGAGCATCGCGCGCGTGCCGACATCGAGCGCCTTTTCATCCATGAAGAACTTCGGCGAGTGGTTCGGAGCGGCGGTCGCGAGATCTTGTCCCGGCGACACGACGCCGACGAAGAAGTAGAGACCGGGCACGGCGTCGGCGAAATAGGAAAAATCCTCGGCGACCATGTTCGGCGGCACGTCGACGACGTTGTCCTTGCCTACCGCCTTCTCGAGGCTCGGGCGCAGGCGCCGGGTCAGCGCGGCGTCGTTGCGCGTGACCGGGTTCTGCGCACCCGGCATTGGCGCCTCGAGCTCCACGCGCGCGCCCTGTGCCGCGGCGACGCCTTCGGCCGTGCGCTGCAGGCGCTTGAACAGGTCGTCGCGCATGTCCTTGTCGAACGTGCGCACGGTGCCTTCGAGCTCGACCTTGTCCGGAATGATGTTGTAGCGCACGCCGCCCTGGAACATGCCGAACGTGAGCACGGCCGGCAATTTGGAAATGTCCAGTTGCCGGCTCACGATGGTCTGCGCCTGGCTGACGATCGCGGCGGCGGTCACGATCGGATCGATGCCGCGCCAGGGCTGGGCGCCGTGGGTCTGCGCGCCGAACACGCGGATCTTGAAGCGGTCGGAGCCCGCCAGCAGCGGGCCTTCGCGGACGCCGACCTGGCCCGCGTGCAAGGTATAGAACACGTGCAGGCCGAGCACGGCGTCGGGCCTGGTTCCGTCGAACACGCCTTCCTTGAGCATGAGTTTCGCGCCGCCCTCCTCGCCCGGCGGCGAGCCCTCCTCGGCCGGCTGGAAAATGAACATGACCTCGCCCGGAAGATCCTTGCGCATGCCGGCCAGCGCGGTCGCGACGCCGAGCAGGATCGCCGTGTGCGCGTCGTGACCGCAGGCGTGCATGACGCCGACGTCCTGGCCCGCATAGGTGCTGCGCACCTTGGACGCGAACGGCAGGTCGACTTCCTCGGTCACCGGCAGCGCGTCCATGTCGGCGCGGATCGCGAGCAGCGGCCCGGGCTTGCCGCCCTTGAGCCGCGCGATGACGCCGGTATGCGCGACGCCGGTCTTGACCTCGAGCCCGAGCTTCCTGAGCTGATCGGCGACGACCTCGGCCGTGCGCGTCTCGCGGTTGCCGAGTTCCGGATGCTGGTGGAAGTCGCGGCGCCACTTGAGCACCTGATCGCCGACCGCGGCGGCGGCCTGCTGCGTGTCCGCGGCGGCGCAGAGCGACGGCAGGGCGAGAGCGGCAAGCAGGGCGAGGCAAAGTCGGCGCATGGCTGTTCTCCGCGAAAAACCCGATGGTAGGCCAAGCGCGCACTCCGATGGAGCCTGACTTTCGACGCAGACGGCGCCGACGCGGGCACTCCTGCCGAGGGCGAGCCGCTCGCGTGCGGATTGCCCGAGAGCCCAGCGGCGAACCGCCACCTATGCCGCTCGTTTCGGCGCGGCTCGCCGCGTTACGGCAGGTGCTCGCGCGCCAGGTAATCCTCGCTCTGCATCTCGATCAGGCGCGATTCGGTGCGGCTGAATTCGGCGCGCAGGCGATAGCCGTCGTAGAGATCGATGATCGGCACGGCGGCGGACAGGATCAGCTTGACGTGGCGGTCGTAGAACTCGTCGACCATCTCTATGAAGCGGCGCGCGGCGTCTTCCATCATCGGGGTGAACTGCGGCACGCCCGAGACGATGACAGTGCCGTAGTCCTTGCCGATCTCGATGTAGTCGGCGACGGCGCGCGGGCCTTCGCAGATCGCCTCGAAGTCGAACCAGACCACGTCCTCGGCGAGACGGTGCACGCTTATCTCGCGGTCGAGCACTTCGATCGCGGTTTCGCCGCGCGCGACGCCGTGGCTGATGCGCTGGAAGCAGTCGTTGAGCGCGCGCTCGGCGTCCGCGCTCAGCGGCGCATGGAACACGCGCGCCTGGGTCAAGGTGCGCAGGCGCCAGTCCTGCGCCGAGACGATCTCGACGACGGCGCAGTGCTGCTGCAGCAGCGCGATCGCCGGCAGGAAGCGCTCGCGCTGCAGGCCGCCGGCATAGAGGTTCGGCGGCGCGGTGTTCGACGTCGTGACCAGGCAGACGCCGCGCGCGAACAGCTGGCGCAGCAGGCCGCCGAGTATCATCGCGTCGCCGATGTCGCTGACGAAGAATTCGTCGAGACAGAGCACGCGGACCTGCGCGGCGATCTCGGCGGCGACGTCGACGAGCGGATCCTCGCGCCCTTCGAGCTCGCGCAGCTTGGCCTGCACGGCGCGCATGAAACGGTGATAGTGCACGCGGCGTTTCTGCGCGATCGGCAGCGACTCGTAGAACAGGTCGATCAGGAACGTCTTGCCGCGGCCGACGCCGCCCCAGAGATACAGGCCGCGTACCGCTTCCGGCCCTGAGAAGCGCGCGCGCAGCCGCGCGAACAGGCCGGCGGGGGCGGGCTGCTGCAATTGCGCGGCGATGCGGTCGAGTTCGACCAGGACCGCGCGCTGCGCGGCATCGTCCTGCCACTCGCCGCGCTGCACGCCGGCGAGATAGAGCGCCGTGACCGTCACCTCACGCGGCCTGCAGCGGCGGCAGGTTGTCGCGGACGCCGTGCTTGATCGCGCCGCGCAGGTCCATGAGCCGGCGATGGAAGAAATGGCTGGTGTCGGGCATCCGCACGAGCTGCACGGTCTTCGGCAGGTTCGCGGCCCAGGCGAACACCGCGGCCGGGTCGACGACTTCGTCGGCTTCGCCCTGCACGATGAGCCAGGGGCAGTCGGGCAACACGATTGTCTCGAACGCCCAGCGGCCGACCGGCGGCGCGATCTGGATCAGCTGCTGCGGCGCGAGCGCCGCGGCCGCGCGCAGCGCGACATAGCTGCCGAACGAGAAGCCCGCGAGCCACAGCGCGTCGCCGGGCCGTTCGCGGCGCACCCAGTCGGCGACGGCGTGCAGGTCGTCGGTCTCGCCGTTGCCTTCGTCGTAGTGGCCGGCCGAGGCGCCGACACCGCGGAAATTGAAACGCACCGTGGCCAGGCCGAGCTCGACCAGCGAGCGCGACAGCATCGTGACCACCTTGTTGTGCATGGTCCCGCCGTGCAGCGGGTGCGGATGGCAGATGACGGCCGTGCCGCGGCGCGCGTCCTGCTCGGGCAGGTCGACCAGGCATTCGAGCAGACCGGCCGGCCCCGGCAGGTTCAGCGCGCCCGAGGCGGCGGGGAAAGAAGGAGCGGAGTCGAGGTCGGTCATCGGTCGATTGTATCCAAGCCGGGCATCGGCTCCGAACCCGGCTGGCGCCGGAAACGGTCGCGGCAGCTGCCGCATCGCGCGGCAAGTGCCGGCTCGGGTGATGTGGAGAGCGCATGACCGAGCGCTGGAAACCGGGGCTGAGACTCGTGCCCATCCAGCACGCCGGGCGCTCGGGACGCCCCGGAACCGAGGATTCCCGGCGGGCGCGTTTCACCTCTCGCAGGAGAGGTTTTCCGGATGGCTCACGAATTGCCCCGGTCCCGAAACAACTCGCGGCAGAGACCCCGCCTGCGTCCTCGGCGCGGCGAGCGAAACGGCCGTGACGACGCGACTAGTCGCCGCCGCTGTCGCTGCCGTGAGGATCGTTGCCGTAGACCTGCAGCGCGAGCCAGCCCAGCGCGATCGCGACGCCGGCCGGCAGCGGCAGCGGCGGCATCCGCAGCCGCGCGCGCAGCAGGCCCTCGATCTGCAGCGCGGCAACGACACGGCCGTCGGCCAGCAGATCGAGCCGGCTCGGCAGCGCGCCGGCGCCCTGCACGGTCCATTGCGCGCCGTCCGCGAGCGTCAGCGCAAGATGGCTGCCGCGGCCCCAGTGCACGACGTTGCGCAGCTCGGCGAGCGCGACGTCGCCGCACGCAAGCCGGTAGCTGCGGTCGGGCCGCAGCGCCGTCAGCAGACCGTGCAGGAAGCCGTCGCGGCCGCGCGCCCGTGCGGCCGCGCGGTGGTTGCAGGCGAGCGTGAACGTCGCATCCGGCAGACGCAGCTCGCGGCAGCCGGCGCGGTCCTCGCGCGTGGTCGCCGCATACGCGGCCCTGGAACTCGACGCGGCAGTGAACCGATGCGTCGTCGACGATTTCGAGCTGGAACAAGAAACCTCCTCCTTTCCCGGCAACCGGCACGGCCGCGGCATCGTCCTGCACCGGCCCGCCACGAGGCCTGCGCTATGCTGGCCGCATGAATCATCTCGCCCATGCCGTGCTGGCCGGCGACGAGCCCGACCTGATTCTCGGCAGCCTGCTCGGCGATTTCGTGCACGGTCCGGTGCCGGCCGGGCTGCGCCGCGGCGTCGAGCTCGGCATACGACTGCACCGCGCCGTCGACGTCTACACCGACAGCCATGCCGTCGTCGCCGGCCTGCGCGGCGTGTTCGTCGCACCGTTCCGACGCTACGCCGGCATTCTGCTCGATGTCTGGTTCGACCACCTGCTCGCGCGCGACTTCGCGCGCTGGTGCGCGACGCCGCTGGACCGCTTCTCCGACGACGTGCTCGCGCTGCTGCTGCGCCACGCGGACGAACTGCCGCCGACGATGCGCGGCTTCGTCGCGTCCATGCGGCGCAACGGCCTGCCCGCGGCCTACGCCGATGCCGAGGCCGTCGGCCGCGCGCTGGCCGGCATCGGCACGCGGCTGAGCCGTGCCAATCCTCTACACGAAGCGCTGCCGGTGCTGCAGGCGGCCGATGCGACCTTGCAGCAGGGCTTCGAGGAATTCTTTCCGCAGCTGCGCGAGTTCGCGCGCGACTGGCTGCGACAGGCTCAAGGCTGAGCCGGAAGCGAGGATCCGGCCACGCTCGACGCAGCCGGCCGGGTCGCCCCGAGCGCCGCGCTGCGCGTGCTGGGGACAATGCATCGCGCTCCGGCGATGAGCACGCCGGATTCCGGCCTCCGGGCTCGTGCCGCTGAAAAAACTCAGGAGCTACGCGAATGCGTCCGGAACGACTGCGGCAGGTCCTGGCCCGACGTCCTCGGCTCACGACCCGTGCCCAAGTCGCGCGGCTGCTCGACGTCGGCGAGGCGGCGAGGAGCTCGCGAAGTCGACGGAACGGGCGATGTCGCATCCGGCGACGGACAGCGGCGGCTTCCGGCGCTCGTTGGCTCTGCCGCAAAGCGGCCGTACCCTGAAACGACGACACCGCCTTGCGGCGGTGTCGAGGGATTGCCTGTCGCTGCGGAGACCAGGAGCGCCGCGGCCGGCGGCTGCACCCGTCGCGGCAGATTACTTGACCTGGTCGATCATCCAGTGAACCGTGGCCTTGACCTGCTCGTCGTTGAGCGAGGGATTGCCGCCGCGCGGCGGCATCACGCCGGCCTTGCCGGTGAAGCCTTCGGTCGCATGCTTGATCAGCGTATCGACACCCTGCGCGACGCGCGGCGCCCAGTTCGCCTTGTCGTCCAGACGCGGCGCGCCGCCGGCACCCGACTTGTGGCAGGCGCCACAGAGATTGTCGTAGATGACCTTGCCGTCGGTCGTGCCGCCGTAGGCGACCTGCGCGGCCGCGGCCTTCTTGCGCGCTTCTTCGGCGGCGAGCATCGCGGCGCGGCCGGTATCGCCGGCATAGGATTCGCCGACCGGAGCCAGACGATCCGTCACGACCTTCTCGGCGTTCGGGCTGGTCGAAGCCGGGTGCTTGGAATAGAGGTAATGCGCCAGCAGGATGAAAGCCACGGCCATCAGCGCGAGCACGCCGATCAGCATCGAAAAGCGCTTCAGGAACTCCAGGTCGGTCTTGGTAATCGGGCTGCTCACGGAACACCTTTCCTAGCGGCGGCTGGGGCCGGAGAAGCTCCCGGCACGGACAAAAGACGGGCAAGTATAACGGCCGCTCCGCGACCACGGAAGCTCAGGGCTAGCCCGCCGGCCGGCCAGCCGGCTATGATGCGCGCCGGTCTGCGCCATCCGGCCCGACCCGCCGCCGGCCCACGCCGGCAGCCGTCCCGCCGACCGCATCGCGGCCGGCACCCGGCGATTCCGGCCCGCTACCGCCGGCAACTGCCCGCTACACCGACACCACGCGCCCGTAGCTCAGCTGGATAGAGTACCGCCCTCCGAAGGCGGTGGTCGGGGGTTCGAATCCCTCCGGGCGCGCCATGAAATCAAGCACTTAGAATCTGTCTGCGCACACCCTTGCATCTCGGGACAGCAATGGGACAGCACTATTTGCTGTCGCATGTTGAATACGGGGCCGCGCTGGGCGTAGAAACCGGATCACGCGCGTTCCTTTGTGGAGTGCATGCTTTGGCCGGAACTTGCCCGAGAGACTTCTACGACCTATCGCGCGAAGATGCTCCGCGTCCTGATGAAGACGAACGCTGTCATATATACTTGTACATTTTCGAGCATGGCCCCGTCCACGCGCAGGCAACCTACATAGCGGCGAGTTTGTCGACCGGCAAACGACTCAGCCCGGCGATAACGTGATTCAAGACTTCCACGCCTACACCCCGCTCGGGTGGCGGCCTTTTGAGCACGACCGCGCGCGATACGCTGGTCGGTTTGGTCCGCTACCGTAGATCCCGACTTCGCGAAGGAGCACGCCAATGTGCTACTCGGCCATGGTGTGGCAGGACTACCACTCATTCGTCCGCAAGTTCGGCGCGAGGCTCTCGATCGAGGACTTCGTGCGGCTGTTCGAGGTGCGCCAGAACGGTGGGAAGGTGAAGCTTCCCAAGGGCATGGAGGACGCATTTCGGAATCCGTCGTCCGTCCCAGAGAAAGCGATCTACGACATGGTGCGGCGCTACCGCGACGAGCAGCGCAGCAAGCACATGATGGAGCTGATCGGGGTCTGTCAATCCAAGTGTGTAACTGCCACCACGGTTACATATGGACAGGTACCCGTTCCTCGCCGAAGAGGATCTGGAATACCTGCAGCGCCGGTTTCCAGTGATGTACCGATCGCCAG
>NZ_JANFVR010000120.1 GCF_024609805.1 Tahibacter caeni
ACGACGCTCTTCCGACCTGGCCACGGCTGGCGCAACGGCCTGCTGCTGGCCGCCTGCGCACTCGCGCTCGCCGCGTGCAGCCGCACGGAACCACAGCTGCCGCAGGCCCAGGGCAAGCCGGTCGCCAAGGAAAGCGCCGCCGACACGGCCAGGCCCGCGGCGTTCGCGGTCAGCGCGGCGCAGGCCGCGCAGTATCAGGGCCAGCTCGCGCTCGTGCTCGAATTCAACCGTACCGTCGTCGGCGCACAGGCCTTCGACGAACTGCTCGCGGTCAAGGACGCCAAGGGCGCGGCGGTCAGCGGCAGCTGGGCGCTCGACGACGACGGCAAGACCTTGCGTTTTCCGTACGTGCAGGCCAACCAGACCTATGCGGTCGCGCTGAAGGCCGGCCTGGCCGCCGCCGACGGCAGCACCCTCGGCAGCGACGCGACGCGCGAGATCTTCACCGGCCCGCTGGAACCGGCCGTCGGCTTCGCCTCGCAGGGCAGCGTCCTGCCGGCGCGCGACACGCGCGGCATTCCGGTGGTCTCGGTCAACGTCGCCGAAGTCGACGTCGAATTCCTGCGCGTGCGCGACAAGGAACTGTCGACGTTCTTCGCCGCCTACCAGAACAACGAGCGCCGCTCGAGCTACGACCTCGACGCCGACAGCGGCTGGTGGGGCCGCAAGGGCGCGCCGGTCGCGCGCATCGCCGACTCGATCTACGCCAACCGCTTCGTGCTCGGCGGCAAGCCGAACGAGCGCACCCTGACCTACCTGCCGATCCAGAACATTCCCGACCTGGCCAAGCCCGGCCTGTATTTCGCGGCGATGAAGCGCGCCGGCAGCTTCCAGGGCGAATGGGAGACGAGTTTCTTCTTCGTCAGCGACATCGGCCTGCACACGCGCGCCTATCGCGACCAGTTGTTCGTGCACGCGGCCTCGCTGAAGTCCGGCGCGGCACTGACCGACGTCGCGTTGTCGATACTCGACGCGAAGGGCGAGAGCGTGCTCGACGCGCGCACCGATGCCGACGGCAACGCGCTGCTGAACTATGCGCTGACGGCGAACCAGGTGCTCGTCGCGCGCAGCGGCAGCGACGTGTCGCTGCTGCCGTTCAACCAGCCGGCGCTGGATCTGTCGGACTTCGCCGTGGCCGGCCGGCGCCAGTCCTGGTTCGACGTGTTCGCCTGGTCGGGTCGCGACCTGTACCGCCCCGGCGAAACCCTGCGCATCTCGGCGCTGCTGCGCGACAGCGACGGCAAGCCGATTCCGCCGCAGCCGGTGTTCCTGACCCTGAAGCAGCCCGACGGCCGCCCGTGGAGCCAGGCCAGGCTCGAACCGCGCGAACTCGGCTATCTCGAATGGAGCCAGGCCCTGCCGGCCGACGCGCCGACCGGGCGCTGGCAGATCGAGTTCCGCCTCGATCCCGCGGCCAAGGAGGCGAACCAGGCGCTGAGCCTGCGCGTCGAGGAATTCCTGCCCGAACGCCTGAAGCTCGATCTCGCCGCGGACCAGGCGCGCCTGAAACCCGGCGAGAAGCTCGCGCTGGCCGTGCAGGGCGACTATCTCTACGGCGCGCCGGCTGCCGGCAACCGCTTCAGCGCGCGGCTGACCCTGGCCAACGACGCGCATCCGCTGGAGATGCACAAGGACTTCTTCTTCGGCGACGCCACCCTCGAACTGCCCAGGGAAGCGCGCGACGTCGTCGACGCGGCGCTCGACGAACGCGGCCGTCTGCGCAGCGAAATCGACGTGCTCGGCGAACTCAAGGCGAGCGCGCCCATCGCCGCGCTGCTGTCGGGCAGCGTCTACGAAAGCGGCGGGCGCAGCGTCACGCGCACGCTCAAGCGCACGGTCTGGCCGGCCGACGCGCTCGTGGGCCTGCGCCCCCTGTTCGATCCGAAGGAAGGTCCCGGCGCGAACGGCCGCGCAGGCTTCGAGCTGATCCGCGCCGACGCGGCCGGCGAGCTGCTCGCCGCGCCGGATCTCAGGCTCAGTCTCGTGCGCGAGAACCGCGACTATCACTGGAGCTACGACCGCGCGAGCGGCTGGCGCTTCGACTTCACGCGCAATTTCCAGACCGTCGAGACGCGCGACATCGCGGCGACCGCCGGCAAGGCGGTCCGCTTCGACGTGCCCGTGGAATGGGGCGGCTATCGCATCGAGGTGCTCGATCCGGCGACCGGCCTGACCATGCGCTATGCGTTCACGGCCGGCTGGAGTCCCGACGACGAGAACCGCGGCAAGGAGGCGCGGCCGGACAAGATCAAGCTCGCGCTGGACAAGGAGCGCTACCGCGCCGGCGACACGCTGAAGGTCAGCGTGACCGCGCCGCAGGCCGGCACCGGCCTGCTGCTCGTCGAAAGCGACAAGCTGCTGTACACGCGGCCGATCAGCGTGAAGGACACCACGACGTTCGAGATCCCGGTCACCGCGGACTGGGAACGCCACGACGTCTACGTCAGCGCGCTGGTGCTGCGCGGCGGCTCGGCCGCGAGCAAGGTCACGCCGGCGCGCGCGGTCGGCGTCGCCTACGTCGCCATGGATCGCAACGAGCGCAAGATCGCCGTGGCGATCAGCGCGCCGAAGCAGACCAGGCCCGAGCTGCCGCTGCCGGTCGAAGTCAAGGCGCCGGCGCTGGCCGGCAAGACTGCCTACGTGACCGTGTCGGCCGTCGACCTGGGCATCCTCAACATCACGCGCTTCGCGCGGCCCGACGCGAACGCCTGGTTCTTCGGCCAGCGCCGCTTCGGCGTCGATGCGTACGATCTCTACGGGCGCCTGATCGAGAGCTTCGACGGCGCGCTGGCCAGGCTGCGCTACGGCGGCGACATGGCGCCCGCCGCCCTGCCGCAGGCGCGCCGCCCGACGGCGAAGGTGCAGACCGTCGACCTGTTCTCCGGCGCGGTCAAGCTCGACGCGCACGGCAACGCGACGATCGAATTGCCGCTGCCGGATTTCAACGGCAGCCTGCGCGTCAGCGGCCTCGTGTTCGGCGAGGACCGCTACGGCGGTGCCGAGACCGAGACCGTCGTGCGCGCGCCGCTCGTCGCCGAAGTGTCGACGCCGCGCGTGCTCGCGCCCGGCGACAGCGCGACCCTGACCCTGGATCTCAGCAATTTCTCCGGCAGCGAACGCGAGTTCCACGTGCGTCTCGAGGCCGCCGCGCCGCTGCGCATCGCCGACGCCGTGCGCACGCAGAAGCTCGCCGACGGCGCGAAGAAGACCTTGCAGTTCGCGCTGTCGGCCGACGAAGGCGTCGGCGTCGGCAAGTTCCGCGTGATCGCCGAGTCGGCCGGACTGAGCCTGCGCCGCGACTTCGAGATCGCCGTGCGCCCGGCCTGGCCCGCGGTACTGCGTTCGGCGCCGCAGGTGCTGCAGCCCGGCGCCGGCCTGGGTCTCGGCGTCGGCGCGATGGAGGGCCTGATTCCCGATTCGATCAGCGCCGATCTCAGCGTCAGCGCGCTGCCGCCGCTGCCGTTCGCGAGCGCGCTGCGCGGCCTGCTCGGCTATCCCTACGGCTGCGTGGAGCAGACCACGAGTCGCGGCTACGGCGTGCTCGTGCTCGACGGCGACAATGCGAAGAACCTCGGCATCGCGCCGCTGCCCGAAGCGACGCGCCGGCGCCTGCTCGACGAGACGATCAGCCGCATCTCCGCCCTGCAGGTGCCGTCGGGGCATTTCTCGATGTGGGGCGGCGAAGGCGCCGTCGACACGATGCTGACGCCCTACGTGACCGAGTTCCTGCTCGACGCGCGCGACGCCGGCTTCGCCGTGCCCGAGAGCGTGCTGCAGGGCGCGCTCAAGCGGCTCAACGACGACCTGCTGTCGGGCGGCCATCCGTACTACGCCTACGACAACGCCGATCACCTGCGCTTCGCCGACCAGGCCTGGTCGGCCTACGTGCTCTCGCGCGTGCAGCGCGCGCCGCTGGGCACCTTGCGCACCCTGTTCGACAACGAGCGCGGCAAGTCGATCACCGCGTTGCCGCTGGTGCATCTGGGCATCGCGCTGCAGGCCAGCGGCGACGCGGTGCGCGGCCAGAAGGCGCTCGACGAGGCGTTCGCGAAGACCGTAGAGCGGCCGCGCTGGCTCGGCGACTACGGCTCCGGACTGCGCGACGCGGCGCTGATGGTCGCGCTGACCCATCGCGCCGGCCTGGACAAGCCGGCCTACGACGAGTCGGTCGTCGCGCTCGGCCGCGAGCTCGTCTCGCGCAAACCCGGGCAGCGCGTGCACTGGCTCAGCACGCAGGAACAGGCCGCGCTCGCGCGCCTGGCCAAGGCGCTGATCGCGCGCGGCGACAGCAAGGTCGGCGGCACTCTGAGCCTCGGCGGCGCAAGCGAAACCGTCGAACCCGCGACGATCTGGAGCCGCCGCTTCGACGCGGCCGCTCTGCGCGCCGGCGTGCGCTTCGTGCCCGACGCGAACGCGCCGCTCTACGTCAGCGAAGACGTCGCCGGCATTCCGAAGACCGCGCCGGCGGCCGACGACAGCCAGATCCGCATCGAGCGCCGGTGGTATGCGCTCGACGGTACGCCGTGGGACGGCGGCGAACTCAAGGAAGGCGAAGGACTGATAGTCGGCATCAACGTCGAGGCCAAGGAAGCCGTGCGCGACGCCTTGCTGATCGACCTGCTGCCCGGCGGACTGGAGATCGAGAACTTCAACCTGACCGATGCGAAGCAGTGGGCCGACGTCGTCGTCGACGGCGTGCAGATCGCCGAACGCGCCTACGCCGCCGACGTGCGCCACGAGGAGTTCCGCGACGACCGCTACGTCGCCGCGCTGAACCTGTCGGCCGGACAGCCCGCGCACGTGTTCTACCTCGTGCGCGCCGTGTCGCCGGGCAACTACCGCGTGCCGCCAACCACGGTCGAGGACATGTACCGGCCGCAGGTCCGCGGCGTCGCGCGCAGCGAACCCGCGCGCGTGACGGTGGTACAGCCGTGAGCGGCCGGCCGCGGCGTCGTTCCGGCCGACGGTGGATTGCGCCAGCCGGCTTCGGATGACGAAGGCGTGAGGCGAACCCCGCCATCGCATCCGACTGCCAGGCAACCGGTGCGCGAAAGGCGCCGCGCGCAACACGCAGGCCGGGCCGTTTCGGCCCGCCGCCGCAGCGGACCTTAGCCGTGCCGGAAGCCGCGCGCGCCGCTACGCTTTCGCCACCGACGACGCGCGGCGCCATGCGCGCGTTCGCCCTCGCCTGTCGCGGCCTCCGCCGGCGCTGGATGCGCGCGATCATCGCCGCCGTCGTCGCGACCGTGCTGCTCGCCGTCGTGCTCGACCGGCTGTTCCCGTTGCCGCTGCCGGACGAACGCGGCGGCAGCAACGTCGTGCTCGCGCGCGACGGCAGGCCGCTGCGCGCGTTTCCCGACGCCGACGGCACCTGGCGCTACCCGGTCGCGCCGGACGCGGTTTCGCCGTTGTACCTCGACGCGCTGCTGACCTACGAGGACCGCTGGTTCCGCCGCCATCCGGGCATCAATCCGCTCGCGCTAGCGCGCGCCGCGGCGCAACGCCTGCGCTACGGGCGTACGGTCTCGGGCGGCTCGACCCTGACGATGCAGGTCGCGCGCATCCTCGATCCGCATTCGCGCAGCGCGCTCGGCAAGATCAAGCAGCTGCTGCGCGCGGTGCAGCTCGAAGCGCATCTGAGCAAGGACGAAATCCTCACGCTGTATCTGAATCACGCGCCGTTCGGCGGCACGATACAAGGTGTCGAAGCCGCGTCCTGGGCCTATCTCGGCAAGCCCGCGGCGCGGCTCAGCCACGCGGAAGCCGCGCTGCTCGCGGTGTTGCCGCAGGCGCCGAGCCGGTTGCGTCCCGACCGCCACGCGGCGCTCGCGCAGCGCTATCGCGACAAGCTGCTCGAGCGCATGCGCGAGCTCGGCCGCTGGGACGCGGCGACCGTCGCCGACGCGCGGCGCGAGAACGTCGCCGCGCGGAGCCTGGAGCCGCCGCTCGATGCGGCGCTGCTGGCCCAGCGCCTGCGCGCGGCCTATCCCGCTGCGCGCAGCCTGCGCTCGACGATCGACCGCGAGCTGCAGGCGGCGATGGAAGCGCGCGTGCAGAACTATCTCGCGCGCCTGCCCGAGCGCACGTCCGCGGCGCTGCTGCTCGTCGACAACGCGAGCCTGCAGGCGCTGGCCTACGTCGGCTCCGGCGCCTATGCCGACCCGCAGCGCCTGGGCTACGTCGATATGGTGCGTGCGGCGCGTTCGCCGGGTTCGACCTTGAAGCCGTTCCTCTACGGCCTCGCGCTCGATGACGGCCTGATTCATTCGGAAAGCCTGCTCGTCGATGCGCCGCAGTCCTTCGGCGACTACCGTCCCGGCAACTTCGACCAGGCCTTCAACGGACCGGTCGCCGCCGCCGAGGCGCTGCGCCTGTCATTGAACGTGCCGGCCGTCGACCTGCTCGACCGCGTCGGCCCGGCGCGCTTCGCCGCGCGCCTGGCCAATGCGGGGCTGACCTTGCACTGGCCGCGCGGGGCCGGGCCCAATCTCGCGCTGATCCTCGGCGGCACCGGCGCGACCTTGGAAGATCTGGTCGGCGCCTATGCCGCGCTCAATCGCGGCGGCCTGGCCGGCCGGGTGCGGCTACAGGCCGGGGACGCGCTGGCCGAACGCCGCCTGCTGAGTCCCGGCGCGGCGTGGATCGTGCGCAGCATGCTCGAAGCGAACCTGCGGCCGGGCCAGAGCCGCGACACCTTCGATCCGGGGCGGCGCGCGCGGCTGGCCTGGAAGACCGGCACGTCCTACGGATTCCGCGACGCCTGGGCGCTCGGCACGACGCGGCGCTACACCGTCGGCGTCTGGGTCGGCCGTCCCGACGGCACGCCGGTGCCGGGCCAGTACGGCGCGATCACCGCGCTGCCGCTGCTGTTCCAGGCCGTCGACAGCCTGCCGCACGCGGCCGAGGACGCCGCGCCGGCCGCCGCGCCGTCCACAGTCGCAGAAATGGACATTTGCTGGCCGCTCGGCACGGCGTTCGAGCCGGCGCAGCCGCAGCTGTGCCAGGAAAAGCGCAAGGCCTGGATACTCGACGGCGGCGTCCCGCCCACCCTGCCCGAGCGCGACGCCGGCAACTGGCACGATGCGCGCCTGCGCCTGCGCGTGGATGCGCGCAGCGGACTGCGGCTCAGCGGCGGCTGCCATGCCGCGCAGGAACGAGAGATCGTCGTCGCGCGCTGGCCCGCACTGGCCCAGCCCTGGCTGCCGCACTGGCAGCGCAAGGCCTCGCAGCTGCCGGCGCTCGCGCCGGGCTGCGCCGACGACGGCCTCGACGCCGGCGCGAGCCTGCGCATCGCCGGCGTAGCGCCCGGCAGCAGCCTCGTGCGCGCGCCCGGCAGCACGCGGCCGCCGCATCTGTCCCTGCGCGCATTGGGCGCCCAGGGTGTCGTGCAATGGCTGGTCAACGGCCGCATCGAAGCGACGCTCGACGCGTCGCGCCCGTTCGAGCACGACTTCGGCGAAGCCGGCCCGCAGGCGATCACGGCGCTGACGCGGGCCGGCAACTATGCACAAGTGGAAATCCAGGTCTTGCGCTGAACGCCGACGGCGCGCGTGGCGCGTCCGGCCTGGGCGGGCTCGCCCGCCGGCGCGAGACTAGGGCAGGCCGGCAGCGTCCGCCGACGACGGCTGGAACGGATAGACCGTGATGCGCAGATCCGCGGCGAATCCGGCGATGCGGCGCAACTGATCGCTGCCGAGCAGGGCCAGGCACGGCGGCCCATCCGTGCCGCCCTCGAAACCGTAGTCGAACACGCGTCGGTCACAGCGCTGCCACAACGCCTGCAACGGCGGCGGCAGTGCCTCGAGCAAGGTCAGGAAATGCTCGGTGCAGGCCGCGGCGTCCTCGCTCAGCGCGCCGCGGATCACCGCTTCGAGCGCGAGGCGGAAGCGGCCGGCATCCTCCTCGCAGTGCAGCACGAAGACCTTGTTGCCGAAATGCGCGGCCAGCGGCGCGAGATCCTCGCCCGATTCAAGCTCCAGATCGAGGTTGATGAAACTGGCGGCAGCTGAACCGTTCATGCGCAAGCACCCGCAGCGATGACACCGAGACGGCCATCCTCGCACAGGTCGCCGCGGAGCGACGCCGGTAACGGAGCGTGCGCTGGGCTGCGCCGGCGCGACCGCGGAGTCCCGCTCGACAGCCGTTGCGCTTCGCGCAAGGCCGTCACCGGCGCCGCGACACGTTGCGCAGATGGCCGATCAGCCGCATCGCCCGCCAGACCGCCGCGGCGACGAACAGCAGTACCCCGGCGACGAACGCGACCGACGGCAGCCGCGGCGGCTGCAGGCGATTCGCGTAGACGACGAGCGCGTGCACGTAGCCGAGGAATACCGCGAGCTGCACGGCGAAGCCGGCGTTCTGGCGGCAGAGGAAGTCGACGGTCGCCGCACGACGCTCGGGCGCGAGCCAGTAGTCGCGATGCGGCAGGTTCAGCGGCGTGCGGGGATTGCGCAGCAGCCGGTCGGACAGGATCGCGACGAACAGCGGCAGCGCCGCGCCGAACACGAGCATGAAGCCGAGGTAGCCGGCGCGCGGCAGCGCCGCGTCGGCGCGGCCGGGGGCGCTGAAATGGGAAGCGACCTGCGCCGGCAGCAGAAACCCGGTCAGCACGATGAACGCCGCAAGGCCGGCGACCGCGACGAACACCGGAGACAACGATGACGATCGCATGGCGGTGCGCCTGCAGGAGCGAGTGGCTCAGGCTAGCGGTGCACGATGGCGGCGTCCAGGCGCGCGCTGCGCCGGCGCAGCCGTCGGCATACACGGCAGCCAGCTCAGTGCGCGGGAAAGTCCGCCGCGCCGTTCAGTGCCGCCGCAGCGGCCTCGGTTCTGCCAGCGGCAGGGCCGCGGGCTTGGCATCGGCGCTGCTGCCGCAGGCGCCGCAGCTGCTGCAGCCGCCCGAACTCGCGCAGGCGCTGCCGACCTTGGCCGGAATCCGTGCGCGCAGCGCGGCGCCGCGGCGGCGCAGCAGAGCCGGCAGCCGCGGCGACTCGAGCGCACCGGCGATCAGCGCGAGCGTGCGGCCCCAGACCGACGGCAGGTACTTGCGCAGCACGCTGAGCGCGCTGAACGCGACGAGCACGGCGACGATCGCGTACTGCCAGGCCAGCGAGGCGTTCATGACGTCAGCATCCGCGTGACCTGGTAGGTGACGAACGAGGCCGCATAGGCCAGTGCGAACAGATAGCCCGCGGCGATCCAGACGTTGCGCCAGGAATTGGTCTCGCGCCGGATCACTGCCAAGGTGGAGAGGCACTGCGGCGCGAAGATGTACCAGACCAGCAGCGACAGCGCCGTCGCGAGCGGCCACTGGCCGGCGATCAGCGGGCCGAGCTCGGCGGCGATGGTGTCGTCGCTGCCCGACAGCGCATACACCGTGCCGAGCGCCGAGACCGCGACTTCGCGCGCGGCCAGGCCCGGAATCAGCGCGATGCAGATCTGCCAGTTGAAGCCCACCGGCGCGAACACGACTTCGAGCGCGCGGCCGATGCGACCGGCGAAGCTGTAGTCGATGGCCGGCCCGGTCGCGCCATCCGGCGGCGCCGGGAAGCTCGACAGGAACCACAGCAGCACGGTCAGCGCGAGGATGATGCCGCCGACGCGCTTCAAGAAGATCCAGGCGCGCTCCCAGAGGCCGATCGCGAGATCGCGCGGATGCGGCCAGCGGTACGACGGCAGCTCGAGCAGCAGCGCATGTTCGCTGCGGTCGCGGCGCAGGCGCTTGATCACGAACGCGACGGCCAGCGCGCTGACGATGCCGGCGACGTAGAGCGCGAACAGCACGATGCCCTGCAGGTTGAAGACGCCGGCGACCGTGCGCTGCGGAATGAAGGCCGCGATCAGCAGGGTGTACACCGGCAGCCGCGCCGAGCAGGTCATCAGCGGCGCGACCATGATCGTCGCGAGGCGGTCGCGCGGATCCTGGATGCTGCGCGTGGCCATGATGCCCGGGATCGCGCAGGCGAAGCTCGACAGCAGCGGAATGAACGAGCGGCCGCTCAAGCCCGCCTTGAACATCAGCCGGTCGAGCAGGAACGCCGCGCGCGGCAGGTAGCCGGATTCCTCGAGCGCGAGGATGAACAGGAACAGGATCAGGATCTGCGGCAGGAACACGAGCACGCTGCCGATGCCGGCGAACACGCCGTCGGCGAGCAGGCTGCGCAGCGGCCCTTCGGGCAGCGCGGCCACACTGAACGCGCCCAGCGCCTTGATGCCGTTCTCGATCGCGTCCATGAGCGGCTCGGCCCAGGAGAACACGCTCTGGAAGATCAGGAACATCAGCACGCCGAGCAGCACCAGGCCCCAGACCGGATGCAGCGCGACGCGGTCGATCGCGTCGTCGGTCGCCGCCGTGCGCGTGGGCATGCGGACCGTCGCGGCGAGCAGCCGGCGCACTTCCGCGTGCAGGTCCAGATCCGCGGGACCGGCGTCGGGCAAGGCCGGCAGCGGACCGTCGATGCGCTCGATCAGCGCGCGCGCGCCGGCGCGCCTGACCGCGACGGTCTCGATGACCGGAATGCCGAGTTCGCGCTCCAGCGCGGCGATGTCGATGCGGATGCCGCGGCGCGCGGCCGCGTCCATCATGTTCAGCGCGAGCACGACCGGTACGCCGAGGCGGCGCACTTCGAGCACGAAGCGCAGGTGCAGGCGCAGGTTGGTCGCGTCGGCGACGCAGACCAGCAGGTCCGGCCGCGTCTCGCCGGCGGCGATGCCGAGGCAGACGTCGCGCGTGATGGCTTCGTCGGGACTGGCCGCGTCGAGACTGTAGGCGCCCGGCAGATCGAGCAGGTCGACGACGCGGCCCGACGGCGCGACGTAGCGGCCCTGCTTGCGCTCGACCGTGACGCCGGCGTAGTTGGCGACCTTCTGCCGGCTGCCGGTCAACAGGTTGAACAGCGCGGTCTTGCCGCAGTTGGGATTGCCGACGAGGGCGATGCGCAAAGCCGTCTCCGCACTGCTCATGGGGTCGCTCCGGCCGCCTGCAGCCAGACGCGGGCCGCTTCGCTGCGACGCAGCGCGAAGCGCGTGAAACCGATCTGCACCAGCAGCGGATCGCCGCCGACCGGCCCGCGCGTCACGAGCTTCACGGGCTCGCCGGCGACGAAGCCCAGGTCCCGCAGGCGCCGGGCGATGGGATCGGCGCTGCCGACGTCCTCGACCTCGCGCACGACGGCCGTATTGCCCGGAAGCAGTTCGGAAAGTCGCACAGGCAGATACGCTTTGAATAAGAATGGTTCGCGATTATATCCGAACGCGGCCGTTGCGGCGCTTCGACCTTTGCCGGTCCGGGCGGGCAGCCGTCGGGATGCAGCCTGCGAGCGCTGTGGAAACGGCCCGCTCGCGCGTCGATCTCGTAAGCGTTTGATTCCGGGAGCGCACGTACGCCGTGTCGGTGTCATCCGATGGCGCGCCGAGCCCGAGCGGGCTGCCCGACGTCCGGCCGGATGTCCGGACCTGGGGCTCGGCCTGGCCGCGGGCGCGCCGTTATCATCCGGTTTTCCCGGAGGGAGGGATCCATGACCGCCACTGTCGCGCTTGCCGTCCGCGGCGCCGTCGCCGAGGTTCGCCTGAACCGTTCCGGCGTGCACAACGCCTTCGACGAACAGCTGATCGCCGAGCTCACGGCGACCCTGCAGCGCCTCGACGCCGACCCGGCCGTGCGCGCGGTCGTGCTCACCGGCGAAGGCGCGTCGTTCTCCGCCGGCGCCGACCTGAACTGGATGCGCGCGATGGCCCAGGCCAGCGAAGCGGACAACCTGGCCGACTCGCTGAAGCTCGCCGCACTGATGCGCACCCTGAACTATCTGGGCAAGCCGACGATCGCGCGCGTGAACGGCGCCGCCTACGGCGGCGGCGTCGGCCTCGTCGCCTGCTGCGACGTCGCGATCGGCGTGGACGGGGCCAAGTTCTCGCTGTCGGAGGTCAAGCTCGGTCTCGTGCCGGCCGTGATCTCGCCGTACGTGATCGCCGCGATCGGCGCGCGCGCGGCGCGGCGCCTGTTCATCACCGGCGAAGTGTTCGACGCGGCCGAAGCGCGCCGCATCGGCCTGCTGCACGAAACCGTCGCGACCGGCGAGCTCGACGCCGCCGTCGAGCGCTGCCTGCACTGGCTGGCCAAGGGCGGCCCGCTGGCCCAGGCCGAAGCCAAGCGCCTCGCGCTGTCCATGGCCGGCATGACGCCGGAACACCAGCAGACCGTCGACGCCGGCACGGCCGCGCTGATCGCGCGCCTGCGCGTCTCCGCCGAAGGCCAGCACGGCCTCGGCGCGTTCCTCGACAAGCGCGCGCCGGACTGGGCGCGGGAAGGCTGATTGCTGCGATGGATTCGGGCGGGCGGCGCGAACCCCATCCCCACCCATACCCTCCCCTTGAAGGGGAGGGCTTGATACGGCGTGCGCCGATGGAAGAGAACCGCGCAAGAATTGCGCACGGCTGGCCGGTTCCAACATCTGAGAGATCGCGGGAAACACCCTCCCCTTCAAGGGGAGGGTATGGGTGGGGATGGGTTTTTGCCGCAGCGCCGAACCTCATCTCAGAATCCACCGAGCCCACGACGCGCAAAACGCCGATGCCTGCAGCGGAGGACCGTCACATCCTCGTCGTACCCCGGCGAGGAGACACCCCATGCACGGCCAGACGAACGCCTTCATCCGCCGCGCGAAGATCGCGCGCCGGCTGCGCCGCGATGCCACCGACGCCGAACGCCGGCTCTGGCGCCACCTGCGCCTGCGCCAGCTCGACGGCGCCAGGTTCCGGCGTCAGCATCCGGTCGGCAACTACGTGGTCGATTTCGTCTGCCTCGAACGCCGGCTCGTCATCGAAGTCGACGGCGGGCAGCATGCCGACGCGCGCGACGAACGGCGGGATCGCGATCTGCAGCGGCGCGGCTTCGCCGTATTGCGCTTCTGGAATACGGAAATACTCCGCGACGAAGAATCCGTGCTCGTACGGATCTTCGACGCGCTGCTCCAGGGCGCCGCCGACCGGCGGCGCGAAACCGCACGAGGACCCCTGACATGCTCGACCACATCGGCATCACCGTCGTCGACTTCGACCGCAGCCTGCGTTTCTACGGCGCCGTGCTCGCGCCGCTCGGCTACGGCGTGGTCATGGAAGTCACGCCGGAAATGACCGGCACCGACGCACGCCATGCGGGCTTCGGCAAGGACGGGAAACCGGACTTCTGGATAGGCACCGGCGGCAGGCCCACGCGCGACGGCCTGCACCTGGCGTTCGCCGCGGCCGACCGCGCCGCCGTCGACGCGTTCCACGCGGCCGCGCTGGCCGCGGGCGCGAAGGACAAC
>NZ_JANFVR010000121.1 GCF_024609805.1 Tahibacter caeni
CGTCCGCGGCCACCGCCGGGGTTCAGGTCCGCCGCGAGCCGGGCCGGGCCGCGGGCGCCGCGGCTTCCTGCACCAGCCACTGCACCTGGTGCTGGCCGAAGCGGCCCTGGGCCAGGTGCTGGGTCAGCACCGGCAGCAGTTCCTCGAGCTGGCGTTCGAATTTCCAGGGCGGGTTGACGATGGCCATGCCCGTGCCGTTCAGGCGCAGCGCCGAGTTGTCCGGATGCACGAGCAGCTCGGCCGTCAGCACGCGCGCGAAGCCGCTGCCGCGCAGCCAGCGGTAGAAGCCGGACAACTGCTGGCGCAGCTTGATCGGATACCAGATCGCGTAGATGCCGCCGGGCCAGCGCGTCTGCGCCTGTTTCAGCGCCGCCTCGATCAGGCGGAATTCGCCGTCCTGGGCCTCGAACGGCGGGTCGATCAGCACGAGGCCGCGCTTTTCCTTCGGCGGAAGCAGGCTTTTTAGCGCCTCGTAGCCGTCGCGTTCGTGCACCGCGACGCGCGCGTCGCCGCGGAACAGCGCGCGCAGCGCCGCGGCTTCGTCGGGCTGCAGCTCGCAGAGCAGGGCGCGGTCGCCCTCGCGCAGCAGCAGGCTCGCGAGCAGCGGCGAGCCCGGGTAGACCGCGATGTCATGGCCGGCTCGATTGCCGTTGAGCGCGCGGACCAGGTTCAGATAGACGTGCAGCGCGGCCGGCAGCCGCGCCGCGTCGAGCAGGCGCAGCACGCCGTCGGCGAACTCGCGTGTCTTGCGCGCTTCCTCGCCGTGCAGGTCGTACTGGCCCCGGCCGGCGTGGGTATCGATGTAGCAGAACGGCGTCTGCTTCTGCTTGAGCGCTTCGATCAGGCCGACCAGCACGCTGTGCTTGAGCACGTCGGCGAAATTGCCTGCGTGATATGCATGCCGGTAGTTCATGGGCTCTCCTTGCGCGGCTGCGGGCCAGTATACGGGGCGCCGGCGCGGCTGCGGCCGCCGTCCGTCGCAGGCGTCATGACTTCCGGCACCTACGCGGCTGCGGCAACATGCGACAGTTCGCGCCTGTCGCCGCATCGTCATCCGTCCTGGGGGAGATTCATGAAACGCCTGCTCAAATGGCTGTTCAGCCTGTTGCTGATCCTGATCGTCGGCATAGGCCTGCTGTTCGTCCACGTCTGGTATTTCCGGCCGGCCAAGCTCGACTGGTTCTACACCCGCGTCGTCGCGCGCTTCGCCGTGGCGAATCCGGAAATGCTGTCGAGCATGCGCATCCTGCCGCCGTGGCTGGACTTCTACAGCGACGATCTGGCCGATGCCTCGCCGGCCGAGGAGGAGCGTCAGGTCAACCTGCTCAAGGACGACTATGCGACCCTGAAGACCTACGACCGCGAAAGCCTCGACGCCGACGGCAAGCTGTCCTACGACGTGCTCGACTACTTCCTGCGCATGCAGGTCGAGGGCGACGCGTTCCGCGGCTACGGCTTCCCGGTCAACCAGATGTTCGGCATCCAGAGCGCGCTGCCCGATTTCATGGCGCAGCAGCATCCGGTCGCGAGCAAGGGCGAGGCCGAGGACTACATCAAGCGTCTCGGCAAGTTTCCGGCCAAGTTCGACCAGACCATCGAATACCTGAAGCTTTACGAGAGCAAGGGCATCTGGCCGCCGCGCTTCACGGTGGACAAGGTCATCACGCAGATGCAGGGCTTCATCGGCAAGGCGCCTAAGGAGAACACCCTGTACACGACGTTCAAGGAAAAGCTCGACAAGATCCCGGCCGGCGACATGGACCAGGCCACGCGCGACGGCCTGCTTTCGCGCGTCGAGCAGGCGATCAAGGACAGCGTGTACCCGTCGTACCAGAAGCTGATCGCCTACGAGGAAGCCCTGCGCAGCAAGGCCGACGGCAACTACGGCGCCTGGCACCTGCCCAACGGCGACGCCTACTACGCCTGGTGCATCCGCAGCCACACGACGACCGAGATGACGGCGGACCAGATCCACGAGATCGGCCTGTCCGAAGTCGCGCGCATCACCGGCGAGATGGATGCGATCCTGCGCGAGCAGGGCCTGACCGACGGCAGCATCGGCGACCGCGTGCGCACGCTGACCGTGCGTCCGGACCAGCTGTTCCCGGATACGCCCGAAGGCAAGAAGGAACTGCTCGCGCATTTCCAGGCCATCATCGACGACATCGACGGCAAGCTCGGTCCGGCCTTCGACATCCGTCCGAAGCTCGGCGTCAAGGTCGAGGCCGTGCCGGAGTTCGCCCAGGCCACGGCGCCGGGCGCCTACTACCAGCCCGGCGCGTTCGACGGCTCGCGTCCCGGCGTGTTCTACGCCAACCTGCGCAACGTCAAAGAAATGCCGAAGTTCACGATGCGCACCCTGGCCTATCACGAGGCGATTCCGGGCCATCACTTCCAGATCGCGATCCAGCAGGAGCTCAAGGGCGTGCCGTTCTTCCGCCGCATCCTGCCGTTCACGGCGTTCTCGGAAGGCTGGGCGCTGTACACCGAACGCCTGGCCTGGGAGCTCGGTTTCGAAAAGGACCCGCTGGACAACCTCGGCCGCCTGCGCGACGAGATGATGCGCGCCGTGCGCCTGGTCGTGGACACCGGCATCCACGCCAAGAAGTGGACGCGCGAGCAGGCCATCCAGTACATGCTCGAGAACACCGGCATGGTCGAGACCGACGTCGTCGCCGAGATCGAGCGTTACTTCGTCGCGCCGGGCCAGGCGCTCGGCTACAAGGTCGGCATGCTCAAGATCCTCGAGCTGCGCGAGAAGGCGAAGAAGGAGCTCGGCGACAAGTTCGACATCCGCCAGTTCCACAACGTCGTGCTCAAGACCGGCGCGCTGCCGATGGTGCTGCTGGAACGCACGGTCGACGAGTGGATCGCCAAGACCAAGGGCGCATGAGCGAGGCGCTGCGCATCGAACGGCTGCACGGTGCGGCGGTGACGCAGCACCTGCCGGCCGTCGCTGCGCTGCGCATCGCCGTGTTCCGCGACTGGCCGTACCTGTACGACGGCAGCGCGGACTACGAAGCGCAGTATCTCGCCACGTATGCGCGTTCGCCGCGCAGCCTGTTCGTGCTCGCGTTCGACGGCGCCCAGGTCGTCGGCGCGTCGACGGCGATTCCGCTGGCCGACGAGACCGACGCGTTCCGCGAGCCTTTCCGCGCGCGCGGCATCGATCCTGCGCGCGTGTTCTATTTCGGCGAGTCGGTGCTGCTGCAGGCGTATCGCGGCCGCGGCCTCGGCCATGCCTTCTTCGACGCGCGCGAGGCGCGGGCGCGCGAGCTCGGCTTCGCGACCGCGGCGTTCTGCGCGGTCGAGCGCAGCGCCGACGATCCGCGCCGTCCGGCGGGACATCGCGACAACGACGCGTTCTGGATCAAACGCGGCTACGCGCGCCAGGACGATCTGTTCTGCCGGCTGGACTGGCAGGAAACCGGCGCGGCCGCGGCACAGACGCACGAGCTGCGCTTCTGGCTGCGCGAGCTCGGAGACGCCTGATGCGCATCGCCGCGGCGCAGTGGCGCATCGAAAAGCCGGTCAGCTTCGCGGACTGGCGCGAACGCCTGCGTGCGGCGCTGGCCGAGGCGCGCGCCGCCGGCGCCGCGGTCGCGGTGCTGCCCGAATACCTCGCGCTCGAGCTGGCCGGGATCTTCCCGCCGGCCGTGCAGGCGGATCTCGTCGCCTCGCTCGCGGCATTGCAGGATCTGCACGCCGACTGGCAACGGACGTTCGCCGGCTGCGCGCGCGAATTCGACCTGCACGTGCTCGCAGGCACCTTCCCGCTGCGCCAGGCCGACGGCCGCCACCGCAACCGCGCCGAGCTGTACGCTCCGGACGGGCGGCGCTGGTTCCAGGACAAGCTCACCTTGACCGGCTTCGAGCGCGCCGTCGGCGTCATCGAGCCCGGCGACACCGTGCAGGTGTTCGACACCGCGCTCGGCCGGCTCGCCGTCAATGTCTGCTACGACAGCGAATTTCCGCTGTACGCACGGCGCCAGTACGAAGCCGGCGCGCGGCTGCTGCTCGTGCCGAGCTGCACCGACACGGCCGCCGGCGCGACGCGCGTGCGCGTCGGCTGCCGCGCGCGCGCGCTGGAAAACCAGATCCACGTGGTGCAGTCGGTCACGGCCGGCGAAGCGCTCTGGAGCCCGGCGCTGGATACGAATACCGGCGTCGCCGCGGTGTTCGCGCCGAGCGATCGCGGCCTGCCCGACGACGGCGTCATCGCGCAGGCGGCGCCGGATGCGGTCTGGGCCTATGCCGACGTCGAAGCGTCCGCGCTCGAGCGGGTGCGCCGCGACGGCCAGGTCGCCAATGCGGCCGACTGGGACGCGCAGCTGCGGCCGCATCTCTCCGCCGCGGTCGTGCGTTGAGCAGGCCGGCGGCATGAGCGACTCCCCGCCGCCGATGCCGTTCCCGTTCGGCACGCCGCTGCGCATCGTCGAATGCCGCGATTTCTACGACGTGCCGCACGTCATCCTGGCGGCCGGCGGACTCGGCTACTGGATGCTCGACGCTCCGTTCGACGACGTGCTGGACGACTTCAGTCCCGAGTATTCGCTGAGCTTCGCCGGCGTTGACAGCGACGGCGCGCGCGCCTATTTCGCGGCTGTCTGCGAGGGCCGCACCGCGGCCGACGTGATAGGCCGGATTGCGCGCACGCGCCTGGAATTCGACGCGACGCGGCGGCGCGAGCTGATCTGCCGCTGAATCGCGGCGGCGAGTGCGGCCGCGGATCAGCCGAACAGCGTCACGCCCGGAATCAGCCAGAGCGAGAAGCCGGCGAGCGCGCTGCCGATCAGTCCCGCGGCGAGCACGTCGCTGGGAAAGTGCAGGCCGAGCACGACGCGCGAGGCGGCGACGAGCGCGGTGAACGGGACCAGCAGCAGGGCCAGCACCGGGAAATAGGCGATCGCGACGAGGCTGAAGCTGACCGCGTGCAGGGTGTGGCCCGACGGAAAGCTGAATTCGTCCAGTGGCGGGACGTGCGCGACGATGCCCTGGTGTGCGCGGAACGGCCGCGGCCGGCGCGTGTGTTTCTTGAGACTGCGGTAGAGGGCCAGCGCGACCACGCCGACCACGGCCATGTGCAGCGCGGCCTGGGCGCCGCGGCTGCCGCCGAACAGTGCAAGCGCGCCCATCAGGGCGTACCAGAACACGCCGTCGCCGGCGCGGCTGATCAGGCCGAAGAATCGCGTGATCGCGCGGCGCGTGCCCCAGCGGTTCGCGGCCAGGCACAGGCGCCATTCGCCGCTGCGGACTTCGAGGCGGTTCCAGCGTTCGATCGCGTTCATGCGGCGCTCCGTAGCGAGGCGAGGAGTTCGGCGAAATGGTCGGTGACGGACTGCGGGCTCAGTTTCAGCATGGCCTCGCGCGCTGCCGCGGCGTAGCGCGCGCGTTCGCGCGGCTGGCCGGCCAGCGCGAGCGCGGCCGCGATGAAAGCGTCGGCGTCGCCGCAGGCGATGCGCCGGCCGTTGACGCCGTCGACGATGTGCTCGCGCGCGGCGCCGTAGTCGTAGGCGACCGTGGCCACGCCGCTGGCCATGGCTTCGAGGGTCACGTTGCCGAAGGTCTCGCTGAGGCTCGCGAACAGGAACAGGTCGCAGCTCGCGAAATGCGCGGCGAGCTCTTCGCCGCGCAGGCTGCCGCAGAAGATGAAGTCGGGATTGGCGCGCGCGAGCTCGGCCCGTACCGGTCCGTCGCCGATCCAGACGTAGCGCGCCTCAGGCCGCTGCTGCTGCAGCGCGCGGAAGGCGCGCACGTTCAGCTCGAGATTCTTTTCCGGCGCGATGCGGCCGACGTAGACCACGGCAAGTTCGTCGCCGGTCAGGCCCCATTCCTGGCGCAGGGCGTCGCGGCGCCGCGCCGGGTCGAACAACTGGGTGTCGACGGCGCGGCGCAGCAGGCGCACGGCGCCGAAGCCGCGCTCGCGCAGGAAGTCCGCGAGCTCCTGGGTCGGCACGAGGGTCGCCGCCGAATGCGCATGGAAATGGCGCAGCCAGGCGAACACCAGCGGCGTCAGCCAGCCGACGCCGTAGAAGCGCGCGAAATCGTCGAAGCGAGTATGGAAGCCGGTGCTCGCGGCGATGCCGAGGCGCCGCGCCGCGCGCAGCGCCGAATGCCCGAGCGGGCCTTCGGTCGCGACGTAAATCGCGTCGGGACGCTGCGCGCGCCAGAGACGCTCGAGCCGACGCCGTGCCGGCCAGCCGAAGCGCAGGCCCGGATAGCGCGGAATTGCCGCGCCGCCGACCTGCACGTCCTCGGTCGCCGCCGGGTCGGCAACGTCGACGCCGGGCTGGCGCGGGCGGATCAGCTGCACCGCATGGCCGCGACCGCGCAGACCCTGCGCCAGAGCCTGTACGGTCAGCGCGACGCCGTTGATCTCGGGCGGATAGGTTTCGGTGACGATCGCGATGCGCATGGCGCGGAAGGCTCCGGGTCCGGACGGGCCCCGTCGCAGCGTCGGGCACGGCGCGAGGGCCCTCTGGTTTGGCGCATGCTGCGGTCCGGCGATGGCGTACCGATTGCGACGAGGTGACGCGGCCGTGACATCGCCGGGCCTGTAACATGACTGTCATATTCAGCTCCTAGCGTGCGCCCATGCCCGTTCCGGACCCTCATCCCGCCTCGCCGCTGGCCCTGCGTTTCGCCCGGCGCGCTGCGCTGCGCGCGCGCCGCGAGTGCTGGCTGCAACTCGGGCTGCGCCTCGCGGCCGGCTTTCTGGCCGTGCTCGCGCTGGCCATGCCGCTGTTCCTGCTGGGCTCGGCGCGGCTGACGCCGGACTGGGCGCCGCGCGTGCTGCCGCTGCTGGCCGGCAGCCTCAAGGCGGCGCTGTATGCGATCGTCGTCGCGGTGCCGCTCGGGCTCGGCGCGGCGATCTGGTGCGCGCGCTTCGCGCCGCCGGCCTGGCGTGCGCTGCTCAAGCCGCTGTTCGAACTGTTCGAGGCCGTCCCGGCCGTCGTGCTCGGCCTGATCGCCGCGCTGCTGCTCGCGCCGTGGCTGCTGCAGCACGTGCTCAGCCTGCTCGTGTTCGTCGCGCTGCTCGTGCCGCTGATGATCGCGGCCGGCTTCGTCTGGCAGCGCCTGGCGCCGGCCGTCTGGCAGCAGCGTTGCGCCGGCTATGAAGTCGCGCTGCTGCTGGCGCCGCTGCTCGCTCTCGCGGCCCTGTCGCTCGCTGCCGGCGACGCGCTCGCGGCGACGGCCTGGGCCGCGCTGCTGCAGCCGCTGACGCCGTGGAACGGCCTCGTCGTCGGGCTGATGCTCGGTCTCGCCGTGATGCCGACCGTGTTCAGCCTGGCCGAGGACGCGCTGTTCGCGGTTCCGGCCGAGCTCGCGCTCGGCGCGCAGGCGCTCGGCGCGACGCGCTGGCAGGCGCTCTGGCGGCTGCTGCTGCCGGTGGCGGCACCCGGCGTGGTCGCGGCGCTGCTGCTGGGCTTCAGCCGTGCGCTCGGCGAAACCATGATCGTGCTGATGGCCAGCGGCAACACGCCGCTGACCAACGTTTCGCCGTTGACCGGTTTGCGTTCGATCGCGGCCAATCTCGCGCTCGAGGCGCCCCAGGCCGCGCCGGGCAGTGCGGGCTACGGTTTGCTGCTGCTGTCGGCGCTGCTGCTGTTCGGCATCTGCCTGCTGCTCAATCTGCTGGCCGAACAGGTACGCGGGCGCCTGCGCCGCCGCGTGGCGGGGCTGTAGCCGTGAGCGACGTGCGGCACCGGCGCGCCGCGTCGCGGCGTCATGATCCCGGGCTTTGGCTCGCCGCCGGCATGGCGGGCCTATGCCTGCTCGCGCTCGCGGCCGTGCTCGCGGTGCTGGTGCAGCAGGCCGTGCGGGCGTTCGCGCCGGTGCCGGTCGCCGAGCTGCGCTGGCGCAGCGATGCCGGCGAGCAGCAGATGCTCGCCGCGGTCGTCTTCGAAGACGCGCACGAACTCGTCGTGCGCGGCAGCGAATGGCAGCGCCGCGGTGCGGAATACCGGCGCATCGCGCGTGCGGACCTGCTGCAGCTCGACTGGCCCGCCGACGCGCGTAGCCTGCGCCTGCACGACGGCCGCGAGATCCATCGGCGCGGCCTGGCCCTGCCGCAGGCGCCCGACGGTAGCCGTCCGGCCGCCGCCGACGTCGCCGAGGACGTGGCCAGCAATCGGCTGAGCCGCGGCGAGACCGCCGGCCTGATGCTGCGGCGCGCCTGGGATTTCGTCGCCGGCACGGCCCAGGGCGGCGGGGTGTTCCCGGCGCTCGTCGGCACCGTCGTGCTCGTGCTGCTCATGAGCGTCCTGGTCATGCCGCTCGGCGTGCTGCTCGCGCTGTGGCTGCACGAATACGCCGGCAGCGGCCGCAGCGCGCGCGTCCTGCGCGCGGCCATGGCCAACTTGGCCGGAGTGCCGGCGGTCATCTACGGCCTGTTCGGCCTCGTGCTGTTCGTCAACGGCGTCGGCGGCGGCGTCGATGCGCTGATGCACTCGGCGACGCCGCGCTGGGGCGGCGGCGGTCTGCTCTGGTCGGCGCTGACCCTGGCCCTGCTGACCTTGCCGGTCGTGGTCATCGCGACCGAGGAAGGACTCGCGCGCGTGCCGGCCGCGCTGCGTCACGGCGCGCTCGCGCTCGGCGCGACGCGCGCCGAAATGCTCTGGCGCGTCGTGCTGCCGGTCGCGCGGCCGGCGCTGCTGACCGCCTTCATCCTCGCCGTCGCGCGTGCGGCCGGCGAAGTCGCGCCGCTCATGCTCGTCGGCGCGGTCCGCTATGCGCCGGCCCTGCCGCTCGACGGCGAATTTCCGTATCTGCACCTGTCGCGCCAGTTCATGCATCTGGGCCAGAGCGTCTACGATCTGGCCCTGGCCGGCGGCGATGCGCCGCGCGACATGGCCCAGGCGCATGCGGCGGCGCTGCTGCTGCTCGTCGTCGTGGTCGGGCTCAATGCGGCGGCCATCGTCGTGCGCAACCGGCTGCGCGAACGCGCGCGGGAGCTGGCCGTATGAGCGCACGCGAGGACGCGGTGGATGCGGCCGTGATGCCGCCGGATCTCCTGGCCGGTCGCGAGCTCGCGCTGGAAGCGCGCGGGCTGAGCCTCGACTATTCGGAACGCCGCGCACTCGACGCGGTGAACCTGCAGGTGCCGCGGCGCCGGGTCACCGCGCTGATCGGCCCTTCGGGTTGCGGCAAGTCCAGCCTGCTGCGCTGCTTCAACCGGCTCAACGACGAGATCGCCGGCTGCCGCGTCAGCGGCGAGGTGCGCGTGCTCGGCCTGGACGCCTATGCCGAGACGACCGCGCTGCCGGAACTGCGCCGCCGCGTCGGCATGGTGTTCCAGAAACCCAATCCGTTCCCGCAGTCGGTCGCCGACAACGTCGCGTTCGGCCTGCGCCTGGCCGGCCTGCGCTCGCGCCTGGAGCTCGACGACCGCGTCGAGGCCGCCTTGCGCGCAGCCGGTCTCTGGGAGGAGGTGCGCGACCGCCTCGACGACAGCGCGCTGCGCCTGTCGGCCGGCCAGCAGCAGCGCCTGGTCATCGCGCGCGCGCTCGCGGTGGAACCGGAAGTGCTGCTGATGGACGAGCCGGCCTCGATGCTCGACCCGATCTCCACGCTGCGCTTCGAGGAGCTCGTCGTCGCGCTGCGCGAGCGCTACAGCGTGCTGCTGGTGACCCACAACATGCAGCAGGCCGCGCGCGTCGCCGACTACACGGCGTTCCTGCAGGCCGGCCGGCTGCTGGAGTTCGACGCGACCGACCGCATCTTCACCAACCCGCGCCTGCGCGGCACCGAGGACTACATCACCGGACGCATGCGCGAGGATCGCGGCTGACCGGCCCGGTTTCGCCGCAGTGCGTCTTTTGTCCGATGTCAACACGGCGTAACCTGCGCCTGTCCAGATACGCCACCGCTTCGTCGATACGACTATACAAATGGACCGTCTCCACCTAGGCCAGCACATCTCCCAGCAGTTCAACAGCGAACTCGCGGCGCTCACCAAGCAGGTGCTGGCCATGGGCGGCCTGGTCGAGGCGCAGCTCGCGACCGCGCTGGAAGCGCTGGCCGCGCGCGACCTGCGCCAGGTCGCCCACGTCGTCGCGCGCGAGGACGAGGTCAACGCGGCCGAACTGGAGATCGACGCGCGCTGCACGCAGATCCTCGCGCGGCGCCAGCCGGCCGCTTCCGACCTGCGCCTCGTGCTCGCGGTCGTGCGCATGGTGGCGAACCTCGAGCGTATCGGCGACGAGGCCGAGCGCATCGCGCGCATCGCCGAGAAGCTCGGCAACGCCGAGCTGCCCGAGCACTACGCGTTCAAGCTCGCGCAGATGGGCAGCCTCGTGCGCGACCAGCTGCGCGGCACCCTGGACACGTTCGCGCGCATGGACGAGACGCGCGCGCTGGAGCGCCTTCGCCGCGACCGCGAGGTCGACGTGCTGTACAAGGAGCTGACCCGGCTGCTCGTCGACCTCATGCAGCGCGAATCCGAGCGCGTGCCGGCCGCGCTAGAAATGCTCTGGGGCGCCCGCGCGCTCGAACGCATCGGCGACCGCTGCAAGAACATCTGCGAGCAGGTGATCTACCTGGTCCGCGGCAAGGACGTGCGGCACACGGGCCTGTCGCGCAGCGCGGCGCCGCTGCCGGAAACCAAGCAGTAGGCGGGTCCGGCGCCGCCGGAGCTTCAGGCGTAGGGATCGGCGATGCCGAGCCGCGCGAGTGCCCTGCGCTCCAGTGCTTCCATGCGTTCGGCCTCGGCATCGGCGAGGTGGTCGTGGCCGAGCAGATGCAGCACGCCGTGCACGGTCATGTGGGCATAGTGGTCGCGCAGCGGCTTGCCCTGTTCGGCCGCCTCGCGCGCGACGACCGGCGCGCAGAGGATCAGGTCGCCGAGCAGCGGCAGGCGTACGCCGGGCGGCAGCTCGGCCGGGAACGACAGCACGTTCGTCGCATAGTCGCGGCCGCGGTAGTGGCGGTTGAACTCGCGGCCTTCGGCGGCATCGACCACGTGGATGGACAGTTCGCTCGGCCGCCGCCGGCGCACCGCCGCGAGCGCGGCCCCGACCCAGGCGCGGAAGCTGTCGCCGCGCGGCACGCCGTTCGCGGACAGGCCCGGCGCGCGGCTCAGATGCACGAGGACCTCCGTTGCGGCTGCCGCGCTTCGCCGTTTCGCCGGGCTCATGCGCCGCCGCCGTCGGGCTTGGCCGCGTCGTGGCGCTCGTAGGCGCGCACGATCTTCTGCACGAGCGGATGGCGCACGACGTCGTGCGCCGTGAAGAACGTGAAGCTGATGCCCGGCACCTCGCGCAGCACCTCGATCGCGTCGCGCAGGCCCGAGCGCACGTGGCGCGGCAGGTCGATCTGGGTCACGTCGCCGGTCACGACGGCGGCCGAGCCGAAGCCGATGCGCGTCAGGAACATCTTCATCTGCTCGACCGTCGTGTTCTGCGCCTCGTCGAGGATCACGAAGGAGTCGTTCAGGGTCCGGCCGCGCATGTAGGCCAGCGGCGCGATCTCGATCACATTGCGCTCGATGAGCTTGGCCACCTTCTCGAAGCCGAGCATCTCGTACAGTGCGTCGTAGAGCGGACGCAGATACGGATCGACCTTCTGGGTCAGGTCGCCGGGCAGGAAGCCGAGCTTCTCGCCGGCCTCGACCGCGGGACGCACGAGGATGATGCGCTGCACGCGGTTCGCGTCGAGCGCGTCGACGGCGCTCGCGACCGCGAGGTAGGTCTTGCCGGTGCCGGCCGGGCCGATGCCGAAGTTGATGTCGTGCGTCGCGATCGCGTGCAGATAGCGCGCCTGGTTCGGGCCGCGGCCCTTGATCGCGCCGCGTTTGACGCGGATGACGACTTCCTGCGCCGCGGTCGCGGCCGCCGCGTCGAGCGCGGCGACGTTGGACTCCTGCAGATGCAGATTGATGCGATGCCCGTCGAGCACCTCGTGCCCGGTCGCCGCGTAGAGTTCGCGCAACAGCCGCGCCGCGGCTTCGACGTGGCCGGCGTCGCCGTCGATGCGAAACACGTTGCCGCGGTTCGCGATGCTGACGCCGAGGCGCAGCTCGATCTGACGCAGGTGTTCGTCGAATGGGCCGGCCAGGTTGGCCAGGCGTTCGGTATCGTCGGGTTCCAGCGTGAATTCGCGGCGGGCGGTAGGCATAGACGCGGCAGGGTAGCGCCTGGAGTGGTTGGTTGCCAGTCGACATTCGCTTCGCCGCCGTGCTCGGCGTGGCGAGCGGTGGGACGGCAGGACGCGGTGCGGACGCCGGGTCCGCACCGCGTCGGATTGCATCAGAAGCGGAATTCGGTGTTCACGCTGACCACGTCGGCGCTGAAATCCAGGCCGCTCTTGCCGGCGCGATAGCGGTCGTAGTTCAGACCCAGGCCGAAGCGTTCGCTGAAGTCATAGCCGACGCCGACGCCGGCATACCAGTCGTTGCCGCTGAATTTTGCGTTGGCCGTCGTGCCGGCGAGATCCATGTCAGACTTCCAGTGGAACAGGCCGGCGCGGGCTGACAGATACCAGTTCGGATCGAGATTGAAGTGACCGTTGACGCCGAGCGTCCAGCCGGAGACGTCGATGTCCGAATGCAGTCCGCTGGTGCCGCTGCCGGGTCCGTCGATGACGGCGTAGCCGTGATCGAGCGAACCGAGATCCACGTAGCCGCCCTCGAGACCGAAGGCGCCCCAGCGATAGCCGCCGTTGACGCCGAGCGCGACATCCTTGCCGGATCCGTCGAAATCCGAGCGGCCGTAGCGTCCGTCGACGAAGAATCCATCGGCATGCGCCGGCGCGGAGGCGCAGACACCCGCGGCGACGGCCGCAGCCATCGCCGTGACGATCATCGTTTTCATCGCGTGTTTCCTGTCGTTGTGTTTTCGGAAAACCCCGGCGCGATTTGCGCCGCGGCGGTGCGACTATCGGAAAGTCGAGCTGAACTTTAGTTCCACGAACACTGAACAGGTTGGCAGGGATTCACGCGGCGGTTCGGCACGCGCGAATGAAGACGGCGCATCGACCAGGCCGCGAAATCGCCGCTGATTTCCCGTCGCGAGATCTGGCTGCCCGAGGCTTTGGGGTCGTTCCGCACGCAGACCGTGTCGGGCACGTCGATCGGGCAGGCGATGTGCGCCCATTCGCCGGAATGGCTGCACGAGATCGGCGGCAGGCACGCTTCCGTATCGGCATGGTCGTAGTGGCCGGGCGGTCCGCGCAAGGCGACCGTGTCGTCCGCCGAGACGCGGCTCGCGGCGGGCCGCGCGGCGCATCGCGGCCCCCGCG
>NZ_JANFVR010000122.1 GCF_024609805.1 Tahibacter caeni
AGCGCGCTGCGGCCGAGATGATCGACGCGGTTCGGATCGGGCTTGCGCGCGGCCAGCAGCGCGACGACTTCGGCCGCGCCGGCGCGGGCCGCTTCCATCAGCGCCGTCGTGCCCTGGCGGTCGGCGTGGTCGACGTCGGCGCCGGCGTCGAGCAGCACGCGCACGATCGCCGCATGACCGGTCAGCGCCGCAGCCATCAGGGCCGTGCGGCCCAGCGGACCCTGCGCGTCGACGCGGGCCTTCTGCCGCAGCAGCAGCTTGACGCCGGTCACGTCGTCGTCGGCGATCGCCGCGGCCGCGCCGAGCGCGGGCTGCGCATGCTCGACTTCGTTGCGTGCGCCGCGTTCGAGCAGGAAGCGCAGCAGGGTCCAGTTGGCCGCCTGGGCGGCCTGGCCCAGCGGCGTCAGGCCGTCGCGGTTGACCGCGGCCAGCGGCGCGCCGGCGTCGATCAGCATGGCCGCGACGACGGGCTCGGCCGCCAGTGCGGCGTAGTGCAGCGCGGTATTGCCCTGGCTGTCACTCGTAGCCGGGTCGGCGCCGTTCGCGAGCAGGGTCAGCACGGCGTCGGGGCGGCCCTGGTAGCTGTCGCGCGTCGCCGCGAGCAGCGGGCTCAGCCCGGCATGGGCGCGGTTCACGTCGGCGCGCTTGGCGATCAGCGCGCGCAGCAGGCGCACTTCGGGCAGGGTGGCCGCGAGCATCAGCACGCTGCGCTGGTCGCGCTCGCCGGCGCCGGGTACGGTGTTCGGATCGGCGCCGCGTTCGAGCGCGGCAAGCGCCAGTTCGACCTGACCGCAGCGTGTCGCATGCAGCAGCGCGGCGTCGAGCTCGGCCTGGTTCAGGCCGCCGGGCAGTTCGCGCGGCGGCTCGGCGCAATTCGTCGCTCCGGTTTCGGCCTCGCGCGGTTCGTTGCGCCGCGCACGGCGCGCGGTCAGCAGCGCGCGCAGGCAGCGGTTCGCGATCAGCAGCTGGGCCAGCGGCAGCGCCGCGGCGTAGACCAGCAGCATCAGCAGGCGCAGCTCGCTCGGCAGGCCCGGTCCGAGGCCGGCGATGCCGACGGCCAGGCAGACCAGGACCAGCTGGGCCATCGCGACGGGCAGGCCGTGGCTGAAGAACAGTTCGTGCTCGCCGGTCAGGTGGCGAGCGAAGCTCACGCTGCGCGACACGGCGGTCAGAATCCACGAGCCCTGTTCGCTGTCGGGATAGGCGTCGTCCCAGACGAAGACCAGACCGAACGCCGGCCACAACCGCCAGAGCAGCAGAAGCGCGACGACGACCGCGGCCGACAGGCACATGGTCGCGCCGAGCGAGCCGGCCTGGAGCAGCGCGGCCAGCGGCCAGCCGAGCAGCAGCATGACCGCGGCGGAGTAGAACGCGAGCAGCGCGAAATGCGCGGCGCCGCGGCGCAGCACGGTGCGCGCGAAGCTGTCTTCCTGATCGAAACCCAGGCCCTGGCAGATCGCGGCCATCGTCAGCGAGTTGGCCGCGAGCAACAGCAGCAGCGCGGCCGGATGCGGCACGAACGCGGCGGCGAGCAGACACAGCGCGGCCGGCAGGAAATACGGCAGGCTGGCGACGAAGGCGGCGAGGCGTGTCGGCTTGGCTCGTGGCACGCGGGTTTCCGTACAGATCGGGCAGTGGGAACGGTCCTGGCGCGCCGTCGCCGGCGTGCGGACGCCGCGGCGTTTTCGGCCGGCGGCGCGACCCGCGCGAGTATATGCAGTTAATTCCGCGCCCGTGGTAAATCGCGGTTCAGCCGGCCGCGCTGTTCATGTTGCGCCGCAATAGCTGCACAGCCTGCGGGCATTCCGCCGAATACCGGAATGCGCCGGGCCGGGACGGCTCCCGTTGCGGCTACGCCGGCGTAGGGTATGCGGCCGCCGCCGCGGTCGCAGAAGCGATCCGCCGGCTCAATGCGTCGTCTCGACGGGCGGCGGCGGCAGCTGCAGATGGAAGCCCGGTCCCTGCAGATTCGCGATGACGGTGTCGACGTCCTCGCGCGCGAGCCGGCGTTCCGGCGACAGGGCCAGCTCGATGACGAAATTCAGCGGTCCCAGGGTCGCCGCGAGCGGCGCCGGCAGCAGCTCGAACGCATCGCGCTCGCGCAGGTAGACGTAGGTATCGGCGCGGCGCAGGCTTTTGTATACAAAGCATTGCATCGGGGTCTCCGGAACGTCGGCGCCGGATCTTACCCGCAGGCGGGCCGTGCATGAATGGGCGCGCCGGCTGCGAAGGGCGCAGCGGACCGCGACGCCGAGGTCTCGCCTCATCGAAGCGTGCCGATCGAAAACGCTTGGGCAAGGAGCGCCGAAGCGGGGCCGCTGCGGAGGTGCGCCGGTGCGGACCTCGTGCCGGCAGGACTTCGGTGTTGCGGCTCGCCGGGGCTCGCCGCAACACCGGGTCCCGTTTCAGTCGCCGAACCTGGTCGGCGACGGCGGCGCCTGCAGTCGCGGCTTCGGAGTCGCCGGCAGCTGCGCGAGCAGCACTTCGACGGCCTTCTCGATGCTCGGGTCCTTGCCCGCGGCGATGAGTTCGGGGCGGTCGATGACTTCGATGTCCGGCGCGACGCCCTCGTTCTCCACGGCCCATTGGCCGTCCGTGCCCATGAAGCGGAACGTCGCGGCGAGCACGCTGCCGCCGTCGGCCAGGCCCGGATTGCCGGAAATGCCGATCAGGCCGCCCCAGGTGCGCGTGCCGATCAGCGGCCCGAGCTTGAGCTTGCGGAAGTAGTACGGGAACGCGTCGCCGCCGGAGCTCGACAGGCCGTTGATCAGCATGGCCTTGGGACCGTCGTGCGAGACCAGCGGCGTCGGCGCGGGATCCAGGCCGCGGCGCTTCCAGTAGTTCAGCGGCGCACGCGCGAGCAGTTCGATCATGCGATCCGGAATGAAGCCGCCGCCGTTGTAGCGGTCGTCGATGATCAGCGCTTCCTTGTCGTGGTACGCGAGCAGGCCGCGGTTGAGTTCACGGTTGCCTTCGACGGCGGTGTTCGGCACGTGGATGTAGCCGATGCGGCCGTCGGACAGCTTCTCGACGTAGGCGCGCCGCGCGGCGACCCAGTCGGCGTAGCGCAGCCCCTGTTCGGAAGTCAGCGTCTTCACGCGCACCTCGCGCGCGCCGCTCGCGCTCGGACGGTTGTTGACGCGCAGGCTCACGACCTGGTCGCCGCGGCCCTGCAGTAGCGCGTACGGATTCCTGACGCTGCGCGCGTCGACGCCGTCGACGGCGATCAGGTAGTCGCCGGTCTTCACGTTGACGCCGGTCTCGGTCAGCGGCGAGCGCAGGTCGCGGTTCCAGTTCTCGCCGGCGAAGATCCTGGCGATCCGGAAATAACCCGACGCGTCGGTCGCGAACTCGGCGCCGAGCAGGCCGTTGGCGTGGCGCTCGACCTTGGGCATGTCCGACGAGGACTGCACGTAGACGTGGCCGGAGTTCAGTTCGCCGGCGATTTCCTGCAGCAGGAAGTCGAGGTCGGCGCGGCTGCCGAGATGCGGCACCCAGGCGCCGTAGCGCGTGCGGATCGTGTTCCAGCGCTCGGCGCCGCCGTGCATGCCCGGGTCGTAGAACCAGTCGCGCAGGATGCGCCAGGCGTCGGTGAACTCCTGCTGCCATTCCACGCGCGGGTCGACGTAGAGCTCGAGCTTGTCGAGGTTCAGCGCGCCGGCGTTGAAGTCCTGGCCCGCATCGGCCTTGACCAGCGCGAAGCGCTCGCCCTGCTTGAGCAGCAGCATGTCGCCGGCCGCGGACAGGCGGAAGTCGGCGATGTTCGCCGCGACGGCCTTGTCCTGGTCGGCATCCAGCGCGAGCCGGCGCAGTTCCAGCTGTTGCTGCTGGCGTGGATTGCCGGACAGGAAATACACCGCGTCGGCGCCGGCCTGCAGGCTGCGGTAGTTGCCCGAGCCGGCTTTCAGCGCGACGGCGCGGCCGACGATGCCGTCGCGGTCGACGATGACTTCCGGCGTGGTCGCGGCGGGCGTGGACTTGTCGGCGGGCTTGCCGGCGTCCTTGGGCTTGTCTGCCGCGGCGGCCTTGACCTCGTCGCTGGGCAGCGGATACACGGCCGGCCCGGTGCTCGCGAGCGTCAGCGCATACGGCCGCGTCGCGTTCGTATACAGGTAGTTCTGCTCGAACGCGCTGAAGGTCAGGTTGTAGTCGCGGTTGGACAGGAAATACAGCCAGCGGCCCTTGGGATCGAAGGCCGGGCTGAACGCGCTGCTGGTCGCTTCGGTCGCTGCGGCGGTCTTGCCGTCGTGCAGCGAATACAGCCAGATCTGCGACAGCCCGGCCGCATTGGTCTTGCCGTAGGCCAGCCAGCTGGAATCGGGCGACCAGACGTAGTCGCTGAAATCGTCGTGGCGGCTCTGGTCGACGTCGCGCTGCACGCCGCTGCGGACATCGACGATGCGCAGGCGCCCGCGCTTGTCCGCATAGGCGAGCTTGCGCGAGTCCGGCGACCAGACCGGCGGCATGCGCCAGGTATCGCCGTCGCGCGTCAGGCGGCGCGGCTCGCCGCTGCCGTCCTGGCTGCGCACGTACAGTTCGTACTCGCCGCTCTCGTCGGACAGGTAGGCGATGCTCTTGCCGTCGGGCGACCAGGTCGCGCTGATCTCGCGCGCGGCCGGGGTCTTGCTGAGATTGCGGATCTCGCCGTTCTTGGCCGGCACGCTGAACAGCTCGCCGCGCGCGCCGAACACCACGCGCTCGCCGTGCGGCGACAGATCGAACGATTCGATCTGCGCGGCCACCTTCTTCCAGGCCGGCAGCGCCTGCGGCTGGTCGCCGCTCACGCGGATGTCGAGCCTGACAGGCGTGCCCGCCGCCGCGTCGAAGCGCCAGATCCAGCCGCCCTGCTCGAACACGATCGCGTCCTTGCCGGCGCTGGGCCAGAGCACGTCGAAATCGTCGAAGCGCGTGAGCTGCTTCGCCTCGCCGCCGCTCGCGGGCAGGGACCAGAGATTCAAGGTCTGGCCGCCGCGGTCGGACACGAAATAGATCGTGTCGCCGAGCCACATCGGCTGATGGTCGGTCGCGCGGTTGTCGGTCAGCCGCTGCGAGGTGTTGTGGACGAGGTTGTAGGTCCAGACATCCTGCGCGCGGCCGCCGCGATAGCGCTTCCAGCTGCGGAAATCGCGATCGATCGGCGTGTACACGACGGACTTGCCGTCGGGCGAATACATGCCGCCGCCGCTCTCGGGCATGGCGAGCGGCGTTTCGAGACCGCCGTCGGCGGGCACTTCGTAGAGCCGGCCGCTGCGTTCGTCGTAGGGCACGCGGTTCGCACGCACGAGCACGCGCTTGCCGTCGGGGCTCCAGTCCAGCACGCGATAGTCGGTGCCGCCGCGCGGCGGCATGCTGCCGACGTCGTTGTACCAGGTCAGCTGGCGCGGCGCGCCGCCGTCGGCCGGAATCACGTAGACCTGGCGCGTGCCGTCGTATTCGCCCGAGAACGCGATCCAGCGGCAGTCGGGGGAGAACTTCGGATAGAGCTCGTTGCCGCTGTGCGAGGTCAGCCGCTGCGCCGTGCCGCCGGCCGCCGCGACGCGGTAGACGTCGCCGGCCTGGACGAAGGCGACGCTGTCGCCGCAGATATCGGGAAAACGCAACACGCGGCTGGCGCCCGGGTCGGGCGCCGCCGCCGCGGCGGCCAGCAGGGCGGCGGAAACGAGCATCGGCATCGAGGGATCCTTGCAGCGGGAAACTCGCCCGATTGTAGACAGCGCCGGCGGGGCTGCCCTGGGCCGAAAGGGATAGGGTGGCGCGTCGCCGGCCGGCACGGGCCGGATTGTCGAGGGACGGTGGTCCGGCCGCGCTGGAAACAGCATGACGGCGCCAGGTCCTGTGCCGCTCCATTGCGCCGATCCGGGTCGATGCGGCGAGCCCTGTGTTTCAATCTCCGCCGCGGCGCAGCGCAATGGGGACGACCCACGCGACGCGATCCCGCCGCCTGCAACGTGCCGTGCGCGAGAACGGCGCTTCGGCGCGCACGTCGACTCCATCGGGGGTTTGCCATGATTTCTGCCAGTTCGGTCGTCTTCGTCGGATTCATCCTCTGGACCTTGTTGCTGCTCGTGCTCATGGAAGTCATCCGCTGCCGGCTCGTGCTCGGCGGAAAAGTCCCGGCGAACGGATTCACGCCGGACAACGCGGGTCTTTCACCCTTCATGCAGCGGCTCGCGCGGGCTCATGCGAATTGCCTCGAGAACCTGCCGGTCTTCGGCGGCCTGCTGCTGTTCGCGATCGCGACGGACCGCACCGCGATCACCGACCCGCTCGCGTGGCTGTTCCTCGGCGCCCGAGTGTTCCAGTCGCTCGTCCATCTGTCGTCGCTGACGCCGACAGCCGTCACCATCCGCTTCGCGGCGTTCTCGGTGCAGATGGGCATCGGCGTGTATTGGGCGTTCGCGCTGCTGGTGGCGCAGCTATGAAGAGCATCGGCATTCCGCTGCAGTACGCGTGCTTCGAGGGAGGCTCTGGCCGTCGCTGCGAAGGAGGTGCGAGAGGCCGGGTGGCGCATCGCTTCGCTGGATGCCGTCCATCCGACGGAACGCAACGACTACGAGGACGCCGCCGCCGCCCCTGCAGTATTTCGAGCAGGCCCGAATGGACGGGATCGTTCTGGTTTTTCATGCGTGGCGCGACGCCGCGCGCCACTGATCCGCGGAACGATCACTGCGGCGTTCGATGCGATCCATTACGGCGGCATGGCCGTCTACAAGATCGGCATCCTGCTGTTCAACCTCGCGCCGCTGCTTGCGCTGCATCTGCTGCGCGGCGGCCACTGAGCGGTGTTCGCGTGCGAGGGGCCGGCGTCGAGGCCGCCGGAAATAATTCGGGAGGCGTTGCGCCTCCCGCAACGAATGTATACGGCATGCCGGGGCTTGCGGCAAGGCGCGCGGACTGGTGCAGCATCGCCGCCCTGCCGACGGGGCAGCCGAGCGGAGCGCTGCGATGAGCGATGTGCCTGCCGATAAGCCGACCTATTATCACGGCACCAAGGCCGACCTGAGCCCGGGCGATCTGATCGAACCCGGCCGCGCGTCGAACTACGGAAGCCGCAAGACGGCGGCCTTCGTCTATCTGAGCGCCACCCTGGAGGCGGCCGTCTGGGGCGCCGAGCTCGCCGTCGGTGCCGGAAACGGCAGGATCTACGTCGTCGAGCCGACCGGACCGATCGAAGACGATCCGAACCTGACGAACCGGAGGTTTCCCGGCAATCCGACCCGGTCGTACCGGTCACGCAGCGCGTTCCGCGTGGTCGGCGAGGTCACGGAGTGGGCCGGGCATTCGGCCGAGCAGCTCGGGCGCATGCGGGATCATCTCGACGAACTGAGGCGGCGCGGCGTGGAGGCCATCGAGGAATGAGCGCGATTCAACCCTTGAACCGTTCACCCGGGCCTGCGCCGTCGCATGCGGCACGGTGCGGTTCGCGCAGCGGAACGCTGTCGCCGGCTCGTCGTCTTGCGCTGATTGCCTGGTTGGCTCTTATAGCGGCGGCTCCCACGGTTCACGGCGCTCCGCCGGTCGAGCTCTGCAAGGCGCTCCGTGCATTCGTCGCATCGGTACGGCCCGGCGAGACCCGCGAATTCACTTTTCGCACGGCCTGGGGTTCCAACTTCGACGATGCCGCGGAGCCGGCCATCTCCGCCAAGCGCTGCGAGCATGCCGGTCATGCGCCCGCCGAAAAGGTGTGCGCCTATCTGATGGAGCACGGCTCCGTGGAGTTCTCCGGCAGGAACGTCGAAGCGTCGATCACTTGCCTGTCGCGCGATACTCGCTTCGACCGTGCCCTGAATCTCTACAGCGGCGCCTTCTCCTTCGGCTACGGCGCCGGGCGGCACAGCGCGCAAATCGATGTCAGCTTCGGCGCGGACACCGAGGCCGGCGGCATGGCGTTCCGGCTAGCGGCAAAAGTCTACTGAGACGCAGCGATTGCGCGCTGCCGGTGATCGGCGGATTCCGCGGACCGCGCGACGGCTATTCCGCCGCCGGCGCCAGCGCGGCCAGTTCCTGCCGCGCCGCATCGAGATGCGCCTGTTCCTTGCGCCGGTAGTACTTCGGCGCGACCTTCGCGCGCTTGAGCATTTCCTCGAACACGCGGCGCGCGTCGCGCGGGCGATTCAGCGATTTCAGCAGGCGGCCGTAGCGCAGGCGCGCTTCCTCGCCGGGATAGCTCGTCGCGAGCACTTCGTATTCCTCGAGCGCGCGTTCGTTTTCGCCGAGCGCCTCGAGGCAGCGCGCGTAGAGGAAATGGCCTTCGTCGGAGCGAAAGTTCGGGTTCGCCTTGATCAGCGCGTCGAGCGTGTCGCGCGCGCCGGCGTGGTCGCCGAGGCCGGCCTGGGATTCGGCGAGGCCGAGCAGGAAGGCCGGGTCGGTCGCGTAGATGCCCTTGAGCACGGAGCGGTACAGCTCGGCCGCGTTGGCGTAGTCGCCGAGACGCAGCGACTCCTCGGCGAGACGGCGGCGGTTTTCCACGGTGTCGGCGATGTCCAGCTGCTGCGCGATGCGCCGGCGCTGGTGTTCGGGATCGATGCGGTCGCGCACGTTGCGCACGAGGCGGCGGCTGGCCGGGTCGTGGCGCAGCTCGGGCAGGATCTGCGTGAAGAAATAGACCGCGACGCCGAGGTAGGAGCCGAGCATGATGACCCAGATCCACCAGTAGGGCCGCCCCGACCTGACCATGTGGACGAGGCAGACGAATTGCAGCAGGACAGAGGCGATCAGCAGTACGGGCATGGCGGCGACACGGGCGAGGACGGCGCATCTTGTCGCCGCGGCCCAGGCTGTGCAAGCCGGGCCCGCAGGCCGCGGCGAGCGCAGCGAATCGCGACACCGGGCCTCCCTGCGGTGAATGTCTGTGCCGGGGCCATCGCAACGATCGGCGAGCGCGTCGCCGACCGTTGTTCGCTGCGTCTGAATCTCGATGTTGCGGCTCGCCTGCGGGTTCGCCGCAGAATCTACCGCTTCATTTCTTCGCCGCGTCGCGCACGGCCTTGAACTCGCTGTCGGCGGCCCACTGCGGCCAGCTCGTCTCGCTCGCGAGCTTGCTGCCGACGACGTAGAGCGCTTCGAGGTCGGCGGTCGCGCCGTCAAGCGGCATGCCGTCCTTGTACTCGTCGCCGACCTGGTGGTAGCGGTTCTTGCCGTAGTCGGCGACCGCGGCGCGGCCGGCGGCTTCGCCGCCGTCGAACAGGTCCGTGCCGCTCTTGATGTACAGCGACGGCACGCCCTTGCGCGCGAAGTTGAAATGATCGGAGCGGAAGAAGTGGCCCTTCTCGGGCGATTCCTCCGGCGTGATCACGCGGCCCTGGGCCGACGCGGCGGCCTTGAGATAGTCGTCTAGCTCGGACTGGCCATAGCCGACGACGGACAGGTTGCGCGAGACCGAGGTCAGCGACATCGCGTCCATGTTGATGTCGGCGACGGTCTTGTCCATCGCGGTCGGCGGATGCGTCGCGTAGTAGCGCGAGCCGAGCAGGCCGGACTCCTCGAGCGTCACGGCCGCGAACACGATCGTGCGCTGCGGCGGCGGGTTCTGCTTGGCGAAGGCCTCGGCGATCACGATCAGGCCGGCCACGCCGGTCGCGTTGTCGACGGCGCCGTTGAAGATCTGGTCGCCGGTGCGCGTCGCGTCCTTGCCGAGGTGGTCCCAGTGGGCGCTGTAGACGATGGCCTCGTCCGCACGCGTCGTGCCCGGCAGCATCGCGACGACGTTGTCGGAACTGCCGTTCCTGATCGTGCTCCTGAGCGTCGTCGTCAGCTTGGCCGGCAGCGCCTGCGGCTTGAAGCCGCGCACGTCGGCGCTCTTGCGCAGCGCGGCGAAGTCGAGGCCGGCCTTGCCGAACAGGCGTTCGGCCGCGGCCTTCGTGATCCAGCCGCCGGCGTCCAGGCGCGGCGCCGGGTCTTCGCTAGCGGGCAGGTCGAACTGCGGGCCGTTCCAGCTGTTCTCGATCACGTCCCAGCCGTAGCCGGCGCCTTCGGTCTCGTGCACGATCAGCGCGGCCGCGGCGCCCTGGCGCGCGGCCTCCTCGAGCTTGTAGGTCCAGCGCCCGTAATAGGTCATCGCGCGGCCCTTGAACAGCTCCGCGTCGTTGTTGCCGAAGCCCGGGTCGTTGACGAGCACGATCACGGTCTTGCCCTTGACGTCGAGGCCGGCGTAGTCGTTCCAGTTCTGCTCCGGCGCGTTGACGCCGTAGCCGACGAAGACGATGTCGGAATCCTTGATCGCGACTTCCGGCTTGGCCGACAGGTTCACGACCATCATGTCGGTCTTGCGCGCGAACGTCTCGTGGCCGCCGCCGACCGCGACGTCGAGCACGACGTCGGTGTTCTGCAAGGTGATCTCCACCGTCGGCACCGACTGGAACCAGGAGCCGTTGTTGCCGGGCTTGAGGCCGATGCGCTCGAACTGGTCCTTGATGTAGGCCGTCGTCAGGCGTTCGCCGAGCGTGCCGGGCTCGCGGCCTTCGAACTCGTCGGAGGCGAGCTTCTTCAGGCGTTCGCCGAAGTCGGCGCCGCTGTTGGCGAAGGTCGAGCGGTAGCCGGCCGGTGCGGCGGCGGGTGCGGCGGCCGGCGCCGCGGGCGGCGGCGCTTCGGAACAGGCGGCGAGCGTCAACGCGGCGCTCGCGAGGATCAGGATATGGCGCATGAAGCCTCCGGAAAGACACGGAGGACCGAGTGTAGGTGCCGGCGCCGGCCCGCAGCCAGGCCGGAAGTCATGCCTGCGACGAAGGTGGCGGCGGACAGGAATGTCCGCCGCCCGTCTTCCAATCCTGGGTATTACGGCGTCGCGCCGCTGAACATCGTCGGCGTGGCGCCTTCGACGGCGCCGATCTTCGCGCTGCTGCTGACGAACAGGTCGACGTCGCGGCGGAACACCAGGCGACCCTGCACGACGGCGTCCGGGCCGATCACGACGCGCGGATTCCGCTGCTTGCCCCAGGACCAGCCGCTGGGCTTGTCGACGAGGATGCCGCCCTCGATGCGCGAGCCGGCGCCGATCTCGATGTCGCCGGAGACCGTCTCGATCGAGCCGCCGACGCGCGCCGACTCGGTGCGGATACGGCCGTTGACGTTGGACACCTTGCCGCCGACGTCGGCGCCGCGGTCCAGGGTGATCGAGCCGTTGACCGATTCGACGGTGTCGTGGACGCGCGCGCGCGCGCCGAGGGAAATCGCGCCGTTGACGGTCTCGGCCGATTTCAGCTCGGTGTCGTCCTCGATCTCGATCGAGCCGTTGACCGTGTCGGCCGAGTCGGCGCGCGCATGGCTGCGCAGGTAGATCGAGCCGTTGACGGTTTCCAGATCGCCGGCGAGCTGGCCTTCCTCGACGCGGATGGAGCCGTTGACCTTGTCGATGTCCGGGCCGGTGGAACCGGCCTGGGCGGCAGCGGCGGCGAAGGTGGCGCAGACGGCGAAAGCAAGCGTACGCATGACCATGGAACGACTCCTGATGAGGGCGCGGGCGGGACGGGACCGCATTCGCGCGGGCAGGGACTTGGATGCGGACTTCCGGCGCAGGGTTGCAGCGCGCGGCGGCCCCCTGCCTTTGGTCACGGGCTGCGCGGTCCCGGCGCGGCGATTCCGCTACCATGCGCGTTCCGCCATCGCCGCCGTTTCCCGCCGTGACCGCACCCAAGCCCGTCCTGCTGCTGATCCTCGATGGCTGGGGCCATCGCCTCGAGACCGAATACAACGCGATCGCGCTGGCCGACTGCCCGAACTGGCGCCATCTGCTGGCGACCTGTCCGCACGACCTCGTCGACACCCACGGCCTGCACGTCGGCCTGCCCGACGACCAGATGGGCAATTCCGAGGTCGGCCATATGAACATCGGCGCCGGCCGCGTCGTCTACCAGGACCTGACCCGCATCGATCAGGACATTTCCACGGGTGAATTCTTCAACAATGCGGCATTGCTGCAGGCCTGCGCCGCGGCGAAGGCCGGCAGCGGCACCCTGCACGTGTTCGGACTGATCTCCCCGGGCGGCGTGCACAGCCACGAGAACCACGTGCTCGCGCTGCTCGACCTGGCCGCGAAGCAGGCCGTGCCGCGCATCGCCGTGCATGCGTTCCTCGACGGCCGCGACACGCCGCCGAAGAGCGCCGAGCCCTCGCTGCGCCTGCTCGAGGCGCATTGCGCGAAGACGCCGGGCGCGTTCGTCGCGACGGTCGGCGGCCGCTATTACGCGATGGACCGCGACAAGCGCTGGGACCGCGTGCAGCTGGCCTACGACGCGATCACCGACGCCCGCGCCGACTATCACGCGGCGAGCGCGGTCGGCGCGCTCGCCGCGGCCTATGCGCGCGGCGAGAACGACGAGTTCGTCAAGCCGACCGTCATCGGCGCCGGCGCCGCGATGCAGTCCGGCGACGCGGTCGTGTTCATGAATTTCCGCGCCGACCGCGCGCGCCAGCTGAGCCAGGCCTACGTCGACGCGGCGTTCGACGGCTTCCCGCGCGAGCGCCGGATCGCGCTGTCGGCGTTCGTCACGTTGACCGAATACAGCGCGGCGCTCGCCGTCAGCGCCGTGGCCTATCGGCCCCAGTCCATGGCCAACACGCTCGGCGAATACCTCGCCGCGCTCGGCAAGACCCAGCTGCGCATCGCCGAGACCGAGAAGTACGCCCACGTCACGTTCTTCTTTTCCGGCGGCCGCGAAGCGCCCTACGCCGGCGAGGAGCGTGTGCTGATCCCGAGCCCGAAGGTCGCCACCTACGACCTGCAGCCGCAGATGAGCTGCCCGGAGCTGACCGACAAGCTCGTCGAGGCGATCGGGTCGGGCCGCTTCGACTTCATCGCCTGCAACATCGCCAACCCCGACATGGTCGGGCATACCGGCGTGCTCGCCGCGGCGATCGCCGCGGTCGAGGCCGTCGACGTCGCGCTCGGCCGCATCGAGGCGGCGATACGCGCCGCCGGCGGCGCTCTGCTGATCACCGCCGACCACGGCAACCTCGAGCAGATGCTCGACGAGAACGGCCAGCCGCACACGCAGCACACGGTCGGACCGGTGCCGCTGGTCTACGTCGGCCCGGGCCTGCCGCGGATCCACCGCGGCGCGCTGCGCGACCTCGCGCCGACCGTGCTGGGCCTGCTGCAGTTGCCGGTGCCGGCGGAAATGAGCGGGCGCTCGCTGCTGCAGTTCGACGCCTGAGCCCGCCGTGCGCAGGCGTGCCGGCCCTGCCCGTGCCGCGACGCG
>NZ_JANFVR010000123.1 GCF_024609805.1 Tahibacter caeni
TCGCGCTGCTCGGCCCGTTGCCGGCGCCGATGCCGCTGCGCGCCGGCATGTCGCGCAGCCAGCTGCTGCTCTCGGCGACCGAGCGCGCGCGCCTGCAGGCGGCGCTGCCGGGCTGGATCGAACTCTGGCGCCAGCTGCCTGCGGCGCGGCGCGTACGCTGGTCCCTCGACGTGGACCCGGTCGACCTCTATTGAAGGCAAACTCGTGAGTCATCCATGCAAACGCAAAAGATCCCGCACGTGGTCATCGTCGGCGGCGGTTTCGGCGGGCTGTGGGCCGCCCGCGCGCTCGCGGACAGTCCGGTCCGCGTCAGCCTGATCGACCGGGTCAACCATCACCTGTTCCAGCCGCTGCTGTACCAGGTCGCCACGGCAGGCCTGTCGATGCCCGACATCGCCGCGCCGCTGCGGCACATTCTGCGCCGACAGCGCAACGCGACCGTGCTGCTCGGCGAAGTCGTCGGCATCGACCGCGACGCGCGCCGCCTGCGCTGCGCCGACGGCGGCGAATCCGACTACGACTACCTGATCGTCGCAAGCGGCGCGCGCCATGCCTATTTCGGCCATGACGACTGGGCCGTGCACGCGCCCGGGCTCAAGACGCTCGACGACGCGCTGCTGATCCGGCGCAAGGTGCTGACCGCGTTCGAACGCGCGGAGGCAGAGCCCGATCCGGTCCGGCGCGCGGCCTGGCTCAACTTCGTCGTGATCGGCGGCGGCCCCACCGGCGTGGAGCTCGCCGGCACCCTGGCCGAGATCGCACGGCACACGCTGCGCCGCGAATTCCGCCGCGTCGACCCGGCCGCCGCGCGCGTGCTGCTCGTCGAGGCCGGACCGCGCGTGCTCGCGGCACTTCCGGATGCCTTGTCGGCCAAGGCAGCGGCACAGTTGCGCCGGCTCGGCGTCGAAGTGCATGCGGGCAGGCCCGTGACGGCGGTGGATGCTGACGGCATCGCACTCGGCGAGGAACGCATCGCCGCGCGCACCGTTCTCTGGGCCGCCGGCGTCGCCGCATCGCCGCTGGGTCGCTGCCTGGGCGCGCCGCTGGATCGCGCCGGCCGCGTGCTCGTCGCCGACGATCTGAGCCTGCCCGGACATCCCGAGGTCTTCGTCGTCGGCGATCTCGCGAGCAAGCAGCAGGACGGCAAGCCCGTGCCCGGCGTGGCGCCGGCGGCCAAGCAGATGGGCTCGCATGCGGCGCGGATGATCCGCGCCGAACTCGCCGGGCGGCCGCGCTCGCCGTTCCGCTATCACGACGTCGGGTCGCTCGCGACCATAGGCCGCATGGCCGCCGTCGCCGACCTCGGCCGCGTGCATCTGTCAGGCTTGATCGCCTGGTGGTTCTGGCTGCTGATCCACATCCTGTTCCTGATCGGATTCCGCAGCCGGCTCATCGTGCTGATCAACTGGAGCTGGTCTTACTGGACCTACCAGCGGCACGCACGAATCATCGTCGGCCAGCCGCCGCCGGGGCGGGACGGCTGAGCGGAGGCCGGAAACGACGACGGCCCCTCGCGGGGCCGTCGTGGTTCACTCGGTTCTCGATGCGGTTTACGCGACGAACAGCGCGCGCATCTTCTTCATCGCATTCGCCTCGATCTGGCGGATGCGCTCGGCCGAGACGCCGTACTCATCGGCCAGCTCCTGCAGGGTCGCCTTCTCGCCGTCCTTGAGCCAGCGGCGCGTGATGATGTCGCGCGAACGCTGGTCCAGACGCGCCATGCCTTCACGCAGCGACTCGAGCTGGTTCTCTTCCTGGTCGTCGTTGGCCAGCGACTCGTACGGATCGGCGCGATGGTCGACGAGGTAGGCCACCGGAGCCGGCGGCGCTTCATCGTCGTTGTCGCTCGGCGCATCGAAGCCGACGTCGCGGCCCGACAGGCGCGATTCCATCTCGAGCACCGTCGCGAGCGGCACGCCGAGTTCCTTGGCGACCGTCTGCGCTTCGTCGTGGCTGAGCCAGCCCAGACGCTTCTTGGACTTGCGCAGGTTGAAGAACAGCTTGCGCTGCGCCTTGGTCGTGGCGACCTTGACGATGCGCCAGTTGCGCAGGATGAACTCGTGCATTTCGGCGCGAATCCAGTGCACGGCGAAGGAGACCAGACGCACGCCGAGGCTCGGGTCGAAACGCTTGACCGCCTTCATGAGTCCGATGTTGCCTTCCTGCACCAGGTCGCCGAGCGGCAGGCCGTAGCCCTGGTAGCCGCGCGCGACATGCACCACGAAACGCAGGTGGGAGAGCACGAGCCGTTTCGCCGCATCGAGATCGTTGTCGCGGCGCAACTGCTCGGCGAGCTGCTGTTCCTCGTCCTGGGTCAGCATAGGGACGCGATGCGTGGCGCTGATGTAAGCCTCGAGGCTGCCCAGCGCACTCGGAACCGGCAGGTTGTTGCTGACAAGGGCAAGCGCTTCGGTCATGGCTTGAAACCTCCAATACTGGATCACAGGTTAGCACTCGGTTGCTGGGAGTGCTAAGAACCGCGGGAGTTCCCCGGGGGGAGTTCCGCGCGAACGGGCATTAGTGTACCAGCAAGTACAGGAAAAGGGTTAAACCCCTGTGAATCGTCATAAGCGGGCCGGCGATGATACCGAGCCTGCGACTTAACCCTTTGATCGAAAAGGGTCGTTAGTCATGCCACCGGAGCATTGACCGGCCCGTCCCGGTCCACGCCGCCGCCTAGCAGGCCCTGCACCAGCAGGATCAGGGTCGAGAGCTGGGCCGCGAGACCTTCGCCGCCGTCGCGCCAGCTCGCTAGAACCTGCCGCAACAGCGCCGGAACCCTCACCAGGCCGCCCCGCTCCAGCGTTTCGGCATGACCGGCCACGCGCATCAGCGCCGTGCCGGACTGGTGCCGCAGCCCTTGGCGGGCCCAGGCGGTCAGGTCCTCGAACAGGTGGCGCAGCACTCCGACCAGGCCCTGGGCAGCGAGTTCCGGCGCCGCCGCCGGCAGGGTCCGAACGTCCGCCGCGCCGGCCTGCAGCACGACGGCGCGGCGTGCCGTCAGCACGGCCAGCGGATTCAGACAGACCTCACCGCCGTCGAGCCACACGGTTCCTGCGATCTGCCGCGGCGGATCCTCGGCATCGGCGAGCACCGCCGCGAGCGCATCCACCGCGGCCGCTGCGGCCGGCTCGTGGACCAGGACCAGCCGCACCCAGTCGTCCGCGTTGCCTTCGCCGTCGGCCGCGTTCGCGCCGCAGCGCAGGCGGCCGCGCAGAGTCTGCGCCGCCGCGTCCCAGCCCCATTCGCCGACCTCGGCCACTGGCAGCACGTGGACATGAGCGATGGCCTGGCGCGGCCGGACGAAATCCGGCACCGCCTCGCGCAGGTGACGCGCGAGCGCGGCCGCGCCGGGCTGGCGCAGCGGCGCGGTCAGGCCGTCCCAGGAGCGCGGCGACAGCGGCAGCACGCTGGTCTGCCGCGCGAGTGCAGGGATGTCGACGAGCCCGTTCGCGCGCCGCTTGGCGCCGCGCGTGACGACCTGGGCCGCAGCGAGCTGGCGCAGGCTCTGCCCGGCCACGCGCCGGTTCAGCAGCGACGTGGTCGTGGCACCCTCCTCGCGCGGCCAGCGGCGTTCGAGCACGGTCACGGCGAGCGTGTCCGGATCGGCGAACAGCACGCGCGCACCTTCCGCCTGTTCTTCGCTCCAGCACTGCAGGCCCAGCGAAACGAGCCTGAGGTGATCGAGCGCGACCTCGCCGCGCACGCCGACGCCGAGTATTTGGCTTGCCGGCAGCGGCGCGGCCGCTGCGCCGGCCGCCGCCTGCGCGGCGCGCAGGCGCGCGGCGAGCTCGGCGAGCAGCTCCAGCAATCGCTGCGGATCGAAGCGGCTCGATCGCGCGGCCTGGGCGAGGATCAGTCCGCGCAGTTCATCCAGGCATTCGCCGGGCCAGCGCCAGCCCAGCGCGGCGAAGCGGTCGCGCAGCGCGACGTAGTCGGCTTCGAGCGGCGTCCAGGGCTGGCTGCTGCCGTCGAGCCAGAGCCGGCGCAGGAAGCGCTGCGCCGCGGCGACGGCCGCCTCGGCGTCGGCTGCGAAACCCTCGGCTGCGGCCTCGCCGCTGCGCGGCAGCAGTTCAATCACCGCGTCCCGGCCCGCCGCCGCTTGGCGGAACGCCCAGACGGCGACGGCTACATGTTCACAATTTCCGCCGAGCCGGCAGTCGCAGCGCGCGTGGGCGAGGTTGCTGCGCGAGAAGAAGCGCACCGTGCACAGCGGCAGATGCGCCGTCGGCGTCGGCATCGCCGGCCGCCACGCGGCCAACCGGACCACCGGCCGCGCGGCCGCGAGGCGCCGCGCCTGTTCCAGCACGGCCGGCGCCAGCGCGGCCGCGAGCGCGGCGTCGTCGAAATCCCCGGGATGCCAGGCCGTTTCCGTCGCGGGTTCGGCCGCGGCCGGCGCCGCGTCGGCCGCCTGCGTCTGCGCCCAGTGCTGGTAGGCCAGCACGAGGGTCACGCGATGCCGGCACAGCCCCGCGGCCGGACAGCTGCAGACGGCTTCGCGCAGGGAACGGCCCGGCGCGAGGCTGGCCTGCTGGCCGTCCTCGTAGCGCGCCTGCACGGTCGCGTCGGCGAGCACGTCGATCTGCGGCAGGCGGCCTTCGGCGATGTCCTTCTGCGCGCGCTTGACGAAGCCCGGATTCGCAAGCGCGGTCAACGCCTCGATGCCGAGTTCCAGCAGATCCGTACGCAAGGCCATCAGCGCACCTTTTCCGCCAGCCACGCGGCCAGTTCGCCCGGCGTCATCGCGCCGACCTCGGCGCCGACCTTGACCAGTCGCGCCGCCGTCTCGCGGTCGTAGTTCGGCTTGGCCTGCGCGTCGAGCGCGGCCAGGCCGAGCACACGGCAGCCGGCCTGCACCAGCGCCTGCGCGCGGCGCACGAGTTCGCCCGGATCGCCGCCTTCGTAGAAATCGCTGATCAGCACGACCACGGTGCGCGTCGGATTGGCGACGCGGCCCTGCGCGTAGGCCACGGCCTTGGCGATGTCGGTGCCGCCGCCGAGCTGTACCTTCATCAGCAGCTCCACCGGATCGGCCACATCCTGGGTCAGGTCGACGACCGCGGTGTCGAACGCGACGAGCCGCGTGCTCATGCCCGGCAGATTCCACAGGCAGGCCGCGGTCACCGCCGCGTGGATCACCGAATCGACCATCGAGCCGCTCTGGTCGACGAGCAGGATGATGTCCCAGCGCTGCGCATGCCGGCGCGAGCGGCTGATGAACTGCAGCGAGTCGACGAACAGGCGCCGCCGCTGCGGATCCCAACGGCCGAGGTTGCGCCGCAGGGTGCGCACGAAGTCGAAATTGCGCGCGATCTTCAGGCGCGAGCGCCGGCGCCGGTCGCGCGGCCCGGCGAACGCCTGGCGCACTTCGGTCGCGAGCTTTTCCATGAGACGGCGCACGACCTCGGCGACGATGCGCCGCGCGGCCGCGAGCACGGCCGGATTCATCAGATGCTTGGTCTGCAGCACCGCGCGCAGCAGGTTCCGCGAGGGTTCCATGCGCTCGAGCACGTCGAGGTTCGTCACGACTTCGGTGATGCCGTAGCGCTCCACCGCGTCGCGCTCGAGGCGCTCGATGACGTCCTGCGGGAACAACCGGTGCACGTCGTTGATCCAGTCGGGCGCGGTCAGCTGCGACGGGTCCAGGCTCCCGCCGCGCTCGCCGCGCAGCGCCCGTTCGGGATCGCGGCCGTACAGCCATTCCAGCGCGGCGTCGGCGGCCTGCGCCGCGCCGGCCAGTCCGCCGAGTGCGCCCTGCGCCGGTTCGCCGAGCAGCAGCCGCCAGCGCGCGAGCGCGGTCGGTATCGGAAAACTCATGCGGCCCGCTCCGTATCCGCGGCGACGAGTCCCCAGTGCGCGAGCGCGTCCCAGACGCGGCGTTCCTGCTGCGCGAGCCGCGCCAGCGCGACGGCGTCAGCGTCGCCGGCCAGCGGCGCGGTCAGCGCGCGCTGGGACAGATGGGTGGCGTCGTGCAGCTGCAGCAGCGCGCTCGCGAGACGGCCGCGCTCGCGCGCGGGCAGCCACGCGAAGGCGCCGCGCAGCGCCGGCAGTGCGCGCAGGAAATCCGTGTCGTCGAGCGCGGCGACGAGCGCGTCGATGCCCGCGATGAAGGCCGGCTCCTGCGCGAGCTGTTCGCGGGCGAGCGCGAGCAGGCCGGCCACCGCGTCGCCGAGCGACGCCGCGGCGATGCCGCCGAGCAACGCGATCGCGGCCGTCAGATCGACGGTGTCGGCCATGTCCTGGCTCAGCTGCGGAAGGCTCAGCAACGCGCCGAGCGCCGCGCCGCGGCTCAGCGGCGCGGCGCCGGTGTCGTGCGCCTTGCGCGCGAACACGGCCAGCGCGCGCGGGAGTTCCAGCTGCAGATCCTGCCGCCCTTCGCCGGCATCGGCATGCCGGCCGCGCACGAGATCGCGCAGCGCGATGACCGCGCGCAGGTGCGCGAACGATTCGGCCTCGGCGATCGCGGCCGGCGGTTCGTACAGCCACAGCGCGCGGTCGTAGGCGGCTTCGATCACGGCCGCGAGCAGCGGCGCGCCGGCGACGTCGAGCAGTTCGCCGTGGCGGAACAGCGGATACAGCACGCCGAGCGCCTGGCCGAGCGCGTCGAAACGCGGCGCCGTCGCGATCGCCGCGCGCAGATCGGCCAGCAACGCGTCGCCGACCGCGGCGAGACCGGCCAGCGCGGCCGTGTTGAGTCCCTGCGCCAGCGCGACCACGTCGTCGCGGACACTGCGCAGTTTTTCCTCGAGCAGCGCGCGCGCCGCGTCGGCGAGTGTCGCACCGTAGGCGCCGGCTTCGATCAGCGCGGCCTGCTGTTCCAGAGGCTGGGCCAGGCGCCAGCGTTCGCTGCGCTCGCCCGACAGCGCGAGCGACGGCCCCTGCACGCGCGTCACCCCCGGAATGCCGAGCAGCAGCAGGCGGTGCAGCACGCGGCTCTGGCGGCGGCCGTGCGGAACGAGCAGATCGATCTCACGTTCGCCGTCCAATGTGATTCCGAGCGCGGCCAGTTCCTGCTCCACCGAATCCAGCAACGGCGGCCGCGGCGTGGCCGGCGCGAGGCGGCCGCGCCGGTCGCCGGCCAGCACGTCCATGACTTCGACGAGCAGCGGCGCGGTCCCCGGCCGTATCGTGCCGCGGTAGGTCCACGGCAGCGGCGCTTCCTGGGCGTCCTTCAGCAGCGCCGCAGCGACCGCGTCGAGCCAGTCGGCGCGCAGCGGCTCGGCGTGCCCGCGCAACCGGGCCAGGCCGAGCGCATGCGTCTGCAGCGCGATCAGATCGGCCGTCGACGCAGTCAGCCGGCGCGCGCGCAGCCGCTCGGCGATTCCGCGCAGCAGCTGCCGGCCGGCGCCGGCGCTGCCGTCTTCCCAAAGCCACTGGTAGTACAGCGGCGAGGACATGCCCGAGGCATAGCCCTGGAACGCGTCGAGCCGCTTGAAGCTGTAGGGCACGAGGAACGAGCCGTGACGCAGCGGCGTTTCCTCCGTCGCCGGCGGCTTGGGCACGGCCGGTTCGTCGCGCGTCGCCGCGACGTCGGCATCGCGCCAGCGCCGCGCGAGCGCCGGCGCGTGATAGCCGCCGCAGACCACGAGTACCTCGCCGTCGCCGCGCGCCATCGCCCAGGCGATCCAGCGCGCCATCATCGTTTCGCGCGCGGCGTTGCCCGGCGATCCCGGATCGTCGCCGCGCAGCTGGCGGAAATGCGTGTCGAGCGGCAGCGCGAGCGCGTCGACGTCGCCGTCCTGCTCGAACAAGTGATCCCAGAGCGCGTCGCGGCCGTCGATCGCGAGGCGTTCGCCGAGCGCGCGCTCGTACGCCTCGGCGCGCGCTTCGTGGTCGGCTTCGGGCGCGTCGGCATAGCGGTTCGGCTGGTCGTCCATCGCCGAGTGCCAGGCCGGCAGGTCGATGAAGCGCAGCTGCGCGCCGATCGCGCGGGCGGTCGTCAGCGCCTGCCATTCGGGCGAATGCTCGGCGAACGGCGTCCACGAGCCGCGCTGCACGCCGGCGCCCGACAGATAGCTGTAGATCGCCAGCGGCAGGGCATGGCCGAGGAACAGCTCGTCGAGCCGCCCGTTGAAGTCGGCCGGCCCTTCGATCAGCACGTAGCGCGGCCGCAGCGCGGCGATGCGCGCGGCGACGAGCCGCGCGCAGGCCGGACTGTGATGGCGCACGCCGACGATGCAGGGCTCTCGCGCGCTCATGGCAGGCGGTGCCGCGCCTCGAAATAGGCGCGCCAGTGCGCACCAGTCTTCTTCGCGACCTTCTGCTCGAAATAGCGGCGCAGCTTCGCGCGATCGTCGGCGTCGTCCTTGACGACGGTGCCGGCGATACAGTCGACGAGATCCGCCTCGCTGCCGGCGCGCTGTTCGAGGAACCAGGCGCGCACGCCGACCGCATGGGCGACGTTGACTGCCTCGGCCGTCGACATGACCGCGTTCAAGGTGTCCATGCCGCCGTCGCGGCGGCCGTTCTCGCCGTTCGCGCGCAGGTCGCGGAACGTCGTGACCAGCAGCTCGAGCACCGGCTCGGGCACGCTCTCGGGAATGCCGCTGCGCGCGAGCAGATCGGCCGAGGCCTGCTGCACGAGCGCGAGCTCGCGCTCGTAGTCGAGGATAGGAAACACGGTCTCGAAATCGAAGCGGCGTTTCAGCGCGGCCGACATCTCGTTGACGCCGCGGTCGCGCGTATTCGCCGTCGCGATGATGTTGAAGCCTTCGCGCGCGTAGAGCATCGCGTGTTCGCCGGCCAGCTCGGGCACGGCCATGACGCGGTCCGACAGCATGCCGAGCAGGCAGTCCTGCACTTCCAGCGGCGCGCGCGTGATTTCCTCGAAGCGCACGATACGCCCGTCACGCATGCCCTGATACAGCGGCGCCGGCACGAGCACGCGCGGACTCGGGCCTTCGTTGATCAGCAGCGCGTAGTTCCAGGAGTATTTGATCTGGTCCTCGGTGATCGACGCGCCGCCCTGGATGGTCAGGGTGGACACGCCGCAGACCGCCGTGGCCAGCAGCTCCGACAGCAGCGACTTGGCCGTGCCGGGCTCGCCGACGAGCATGAGGCCGCGGCCGGTCGCCAGAGTCACGAGCATGCGCTCGATCGCCGCGGCCGGCGCGACGATCTTGCGCGTGATGCCGAGCGTCGCGTCGCCGAGCACGAACGCGCGCGCGGCCTTGAGGCTCAGCGCCCAGCCCGGCGGCCGCGGATCGCGGTCGGCCGCGGCGAGCCGCTGCAGCTCGTCGGCGTGGAGGATTTCGGCCGGCGGCCGCTGCAGCGCCGGCGCGGCGCTTTCGGTTCGTTTCGTGGCCATCATGCGGGTCCGGTTCGGAAAACTCGGCAAGGAGCGGCAGCGTCGGAGTCGATGTCCGCTCGTATCGGGAAGGCTGCCGGATGCCTGCGACGCAGGCATCCGGCAGCGTGGAGATCGGAAAGCCGGCGAAGGCGCCGCGCGTCGGACACGGATCGGGTCTCCTCGCGGGATCAGGCGCAGAGCATCTGCATGTCGCGAATCAGCTCGCTCGCGGCGATCGGGTCCAGCACCGAGAACGGCTTGCCGTCCTGCATGCCGCCCCAGTCGGTCGGCCTGCCGACCTGCAGCTCGTGCAGGGTCTGCTCCGGGTATTCGTCGACGAGACCGACGATGATGCCGGGCTCGAAGCCGAGTTCGACGACCAGATCGCGCGTCAGCGGCTTCGTGAAATACCAGATGCCGCCGCCGTCCTGGGCCTGGCCGCGGCGCCAGCCCTTGTTGACGAGGCCGAGCACGCGTCCGGTCGGCACGACCTTGCCCTTCCAGCGCGCGAGCTGCGTCGCCGCGCGTTCCTCGTCGCCGAGCGCGAAGCTCTCGCGGCCGATCTGCACGAACGGCTGCAGCAGCTCGTAGTCGGCGAACAGCTGGCCGAACGCCGCCGCGGTTTCCGCCGGAATTTCCTGCGCGTGCGGCAGACCCAGGCGCAGGTGCTCGCCCTGCGCGAGCTGCAGCGGCGCATCGTCGGCGTCGGCGTAGCTGCCGTCCTCGGCGACGCGGAAGCACTGCAGCAGCCGGCCGCCCTGCTTCGCGTCGCCGGCGTCCGTCTCGTAGACGCCCCAGACCAGGCGCTGCACGAGATGGCGCACGAGCGGATGGCCGGCCAGGAAGCGCTCGAACACCGGCTGCTCCCAGCGGCGCCGCGAGCACATCGCGTTTTCCAGACGCAGTACCTGCTGGCTCGCGATCGTGCGCACGTCTTTCTTGAGCTGCTTGTAGCGCTCGACCGCGGCCGCGGCCAGCGCCTCGTCGTCGGTCTTCTTCGGCTTGGGCAGGTCGCCCAGGCGCGCGCCGTCGCCGTCGCGCACGTAGGGCTTCAGCGCCTCGTCGAAGCCGACGCGGAAGCGGCGCGGGCCGAAGTCCAGCAGCAAGGTGCCGGCCGCGTCGAGACCGAGATCCGGCGCGAGCCGGTCCTCGAGTTCCTCGGCGCCGAGACCGCGCGCCTCGGCGATCGCATCGATCTTCTCGCGCGCCTTGTCCTGCAGGCCCTTGAACTTGACCTTCTGCGCAATGCCGTTGAGCAGCATCAGCGCGACGTCGCTGCCGATCGCCGCGAGCACGTCGAGGCCCGCCACCGCGCGCGCATGCGCGCCTTCGCCGGGCCAGTTGCGGATCAGCGGCGTGAGCCGGCGCGCGGTCTCGTCGTTGCCGAGCCAGCCGAGCGCGGCCATGCCCCAGCCGTCCTTGGACGGCGCCGCTGCGGCGAGCCAGGCGTTGAACAGATCCCAGACGAAATCGGCCAGCGATTCGGGGGTGCAGGCGTCGGCGACCTGGCCGATGCCGGCATAGATCTCCTCGTTGCCCGGAAACGCGAGCATGCTGCCGAGATGCTCCAGCGCCGCGTCGGGCAGCGCCTTGCCATTCGCGCGCAACACCGGCCGGCGCCAGCCGCGCGGCGCCCAGAACGCCGGCAACGCGCCGCGCCGGCTCGGGAAGCGGTCGAGCGGATCTTCCGCGAGCATGGTGCGCACGGCCGCGGTTACGTCGTCGCGGCCGTAGCGCGCGGCGACGTCGAGTATCACCGCCTCCTCGCCGTTCGCCGCGAGGAAGCGCAGCGCCGCGCCGGCGCAGTCGCGCGCCTCGCCGGCCTTGCCGAGCGCCGGCGCGATCAGCGCGGCGGCCGCGTATTCCGGATAGCGCAGCAGCCAGTCGCGGCCGAACTGGCGCAGGGTCTTGAGCTTGGCGTAGGCGCGCGCGGCCGTGACGGCCAGGTCCGTGTCGGCGAATTTCAGCGCGAGATCGGTGAACGTGGACGGGCTGCGGCGTATCGCGCGCAACGCGCCGGGCCAGGCGTCGAGGCCGAAGCGCGCGAGCATGTAGCCGACGTTGCTGTCGGAGCTGCCCTCGCCGGCGAGCCGGTTCCAGACGTCGAGCGCGAGCCGGTCGGGCAGCCGGCCGATCACGCCGCCGTTGACGTTGAGATAGACGTAGCGCCGGTTCTGCTTCAGCCGCGTCCAGGCCGCGTGCAGCGCGTCCATGTCGTGCCGGCTCAGCGCCGCGGCGGCCTCGTCGACGAGCTGCTTTTCCAGCGCCTTGTCGATAGCACTGTAGTTGTTGTTGAAGCCGAGCTCGCCGAGCACGACGGCCGGGTCGCCGCCGACCGCGGCGATGCGGCGCTTTTCCCAGGCGCTGAGCTCCGACACGGCAGCGCGTTCGCTGTCGTCCCAGTGCGCCCGGGTCGGCAGCGGCAGCGGCGCGAGACCGCCGATGCTCGCGAGCGCCTTGCGCGCCTTGAGCCACGGCGGATCGGCGAGCACGCGCGGCAGGTCCTCGACCGCGGCCACGTCGGCCGGGCCGGACAGCTGGGCGAGCTGGCGGTCGACGACGGCGTTGGAGGCCGCGTCCATCCACGGCCGCAAAGACGGCAGCGCCGCGGACTGGCTCTGCAGCAGGCCGCTGAGCAGCGGCACGAGCGCGCCGCTGTCGCGGCCGCCGCCGGCGACGATGCGCGCGAGCGCCGGAATCGCCGCGAGCGGCCAGCGCTGCGCGGCCTGGTTCAGGCGCTGCAGGCAGGCCTTGCTCGAAGCGGCGACGCGCGCGAGCGCGTCCACGGCCTCGGGCACGCCCATCAGCGCGAGCGCGTCGCCGGGATAGTCCAGCGCTGGCGCGCCGGCGAACACCGGTATCGCGCCGAGGCGGCGCTCCTGCAGCACGGTCGCGAGCATGGTGCTCTGGTGAAAGATGGAGCTGTACTCGATCCGGACCGCCTGCGCCGCGGCGATCGCCGCCGGATCGGTCGCGGTCAGCTGCAGCCAGTTCACCGCGGCCGGCGCGGCCGGGCCGGACAGCTGCAGAGCCAGCCGGTTCGACAGCTCCGGCAGATCCGGCAGCAGCAGGGCCACGGCAACCTGACGCGCCGGGTGCAGCGACGCGATCTCGGCTTCGATCCGATCCGCCGCTGCGCGCCACTGCGCCTCGGGCGCCTGGGCGAGGAAGCGGCGGAAGCACAGCTCTTCGCCGCTGACAACGTAGCCCCATTGCGTGGTGGCGAGACCGCCGACCCGAAGGCTCACGCTGACGATGTGGCGCATCTCGCGCTGACTGTTCCATTCGCGCTCGGATTCGACGGCGTAGCGCTGCGCCTGCAGCAGCACGCCGACCGCAGCGACGAGGCCGCGCCGCGCGATCAGCTCGCGCGCGATGCTGCCGCTGCTGTTCCGGTCCAGCAGCGCGCAGGCCAGCGCCAGCAGCATTGCATCGCCCGCCTCGCTGCCCGCCGGCTCCCGCTGCCGCAACCGGTCCGCGGCCTCCTGCAAAGTGGTCGACAGCGTCGGATCGGTCGCCGCGAAATCGAACTCCAGCGACTTGGCCATTTCCGCGCAGGCGAGGTTCCAGGACTCGCGCGTTTCGCCGCCGTACGGCAACCCCGGAAAGCGCCGCGACGGCAGCGGCTCGAGCAGGCGCTGTTCGTAGGTCGACACGAGCAGGCGCTTCATCGCCGCGTCGTAGTCCAGCGGCTCGCCGGCCGCGCACCACGGCGGCGTGCTGCCGGCCAGGCTCGGCAGCGGCGGCAGCATGTCGAGCGCGAGGTCCACGTCGGCCGGCGGCGGCGCTA
>NZ_JANFVR010000124.1 GCF_024609805.1 Tahibacter caeni
CGGCCGGCGCCGGCGTAGCGGCCGGCGGCGGTGCCGGACCGCGCGTCGCGCAGCCGGCCGGCAGGGACAGACAGACGAACAGGAACAGGCGCAGCGCGCGCGCCGGCAGGAAGCGGGCTATGGGCATGCGGACGAGTATGCCAGTCCTGCGCGCCGGCGGTGTTGCGCGACCGGCCGCGGCGTACCAGCGTGCTAGCACGGTGCGACCCGGACCCGGCGGAGCGCGGCCTATAATCGCGGCTTCGCCCAACGGAGCCGGCCATGACTGCACCCACCCGCATCGATGCCTCGCGCGTGATCCGCGCGCCGCGCGGCAACACGCTGAGTTGCCGGAGCTGGCTGTCCGAAGCCGCGTTCCGCATGCTGCAGAACAACCTCGATCCGGAAGTGGCCGAGAACCCGGCCGAGCTCGTGGTCTACGGCGGCATCGGCCGCGCCGCGCGCAACTGGGAGTGCTTCGATGCGATCCTGCGCAGCCTGCGCGAACTCGGCGACGACGAAACCCTGCTGATCCAGTCGGGCAAGCCGGTCGGCGTGTTTCCGACCCACGCCGACGCGCCGCGCGTGCTGCTGGCCAACTCCAACCTCGTGCCGGCCTGGGCGAACTGGGAACACTTCAACGAGCTCGATCGCAAGGGCCTCATGATGTACGGCCAGATGACGGCCGGCTCGTGGATCTACATCGGCAGCCAGGGCATCGTCCAGGGCACTTACGAAACCTTCGTCGAAATGGGCCGCCAGCACTACGGCGGCAGCCTGCGCGGCAAGTGGATCCTCACCGCCGGCCTCGGCGGCATGGGCGGCGCGCAGCCGCTCGCGGCCTCGCTGGCCGGCGCCTGCTCGCTGAACGTCGAATGCCAGCAGAGCCGCATCGATTTCCGCCTGAAGACGCGCTACGTCGACGAGCAGGCCGCCGATCTCGACGACGCGCTCGCGCGCATCGCGAAGTACACCGCTGCCGGCGAGGCCAAGTCGATCGCGCTGCTCGGCAACGCAGCCGAGATCCTGCCCGAGCTCGTGCGCCGCGGCGTGCGTCCGGACGCGGTCACCGACCAGACCAGCGCGCACGACCCGGTCAACGGCTACCTGCCGACCGGCTGGACCGTGGAGCAATGGTTCGAGCGGCGCAAGTCCGATCCGGACGGCATGCGCGATGCGGCCAAGCGCTCGATGAAGACCCACGTCGAAGCCATGCTCGCGTTCCATGCGCAGGGCATTCCGACCTTCGACTACGGCAACAACATCCGCCAGATGGCCAAGGACGAAGGCTGCGCGAACGCGTTCGACTTCCCGGGCTTCGTGCCGGCCTTCGTGCGCCCTCTGTTCTGCCGCGGCGTCGGTCCGTTCCGCTGGGTCGCGCTGTCGGGCGATCCCGAGGACATCTACAAGACCGACGCGAAGGTCAAGGAACTGATCCCCGACGACGCGCACCTGCACAACTGGCTCGACATGGCCAGGTCGCGCATCAGCTTCCAGGGCCTGCCGGCGCGCATCTGCTGGGTCGGTCTCGGACAGCGCCACCGCCTCGGCCTCGCATTCAACGAGATGGTGCGCAACGGCGAGCTCAAGGCGCCGGTCGTCATCGGCCGCGATCATCTGGACTCGGGTTCGGTCGCGAGCCCGAACCGCGAGACCGAAGCCATGCGCGACGGCAGCGACGCGGTCTCCGACTGGCCGCTGCTCAACGCGCTGCTCAATACCGCCGGCGGCGCGACCTGGGTGTCGCTGCATCATGGCGGCGGCGTCGGCATGGGCTACAGCCAGCACTCGGGCGTCGTCATCGTCTGCGACGGTTCCGAGGCCGCCGACCGGCGCCTCGCGCGCGTGCTCTGGAACGATCCGGGCACCGGCGTCATGCGCCACGCGGATGCGGGCTATGCGATCGCGCAGGAATGCGCACGCGAGCAGGGGCTCAAGCTGCCTATGCTCTGAGGCCGGCGGCGCCTGCCGCCTGCAACCGGCCGGTGCCGACGCGCCGGCCGCACAGGAGCCTTCGATGATCGGATACGTCACCCTCGGAACCGCGGACCTGGCCCGGTCCACGGCGTTCTACGACAGCCTGCTCGCCGAGATCGGCGCGTCGCGGCTGCTGACCTCGGAGCGTTTCGTCGTCTGGGCCGTGGATGCGGCCAGGCCCGGCCTCGGCGTGATCCTGCCGTACGACGGCAGGCCCGCGACGGTCGGCAACGGCAACATGGTCGCGCTGGCCGTCGACAGCCCGGCCAAGGTCGACGCGCTGCATGCGAAGGCGATGGCGCTCGGCGCGACCGACGAAGGCGCACCGGCCCCGCGCAGCGAGAGTTTCTACGCCGGCTATTTCCGCGACCTCGGCGGCAACAAGCTGAATTTCTTCTTCATGGGTTGAGCGGCGTCGGTCCGTGGGAACGGCGGCCGCGTCGCGTCGCGCGTCAGCGCGTATCGGCGTCGAGCACGCCTTCGTAGCGCAGAATGCGGCCGAGCAACGGCAGGCGGAAATCGACGACGAAGTCGTAGCGTCCGTCGATGATGCGCTTGCCGGCCTCGGTGCGCGGCAGCAGCGAAGCCGGCAGCGGCAGGCCTCGCCAGCGCGCGCCGCGCAGGCGCCAATGCCAGCCGCCGTCGGCGATGTCCACGCCGAGATCGAGCTGCAGCGGCCCGGTGCGCTCGATCCAGCCGCCGGCCGGAAATGCGCCATACGGCACGAAGCGCGAGATCATCTCGGCGCCGTCGTCGAAACGCCGCTGCCAGAGCATGGCGTCGCCTTCATGGACGACATCGACGACGAACGCGCACCGGTCGCGCTGCAGCGGCAGGCCGAGACGGCGCGCGAGGCGCCGGCCGAACGCAGCCGCCAATCCGCGCCCCGTGGACAAGCGGACCGTGCCGCGCAACGTGCCGCCGCGGCGGTGCAGATCCTGCAGCAAAGGATGCAATTGGGAAAATGCGCCGCCGAACCAGCGCGTGACGACGTTGTCCGGCGCGGCGGGAGGAGCGGAAGTGTTCAGCGGTCGCGGACGTCGAGCAGGCGTACGAGACGCCAGGCGAACGCGAACAGCAGCACGGCCAGGGCGGCCGGCACGATCGCGGCGAGCCATTCGGCGGCGCCGTTGGCGACCCAGACGGCGAGGCCGGTCACGATGAAACTGCAGGCCAGCAGCGCCAGGGTCAGCGAGACCGCGCCGACGAGGCCGATCGACAGCAAAGAGACGCGATTGCCGGTGGCGGCCGGCGCGCTCGTGGTTTGCAGGCGCGGGCGCCGGCGGCGGCGCGGTACGAAGGCCCGCGGCGCGTTGCCGCTGGGGAGGGGGACAGCTAGAGCCTTGGAGGCGCTCATGACGGTGGGGAGTGTCTGCGCAGTCGTGTGGATTGCCTGTGATGACGCACCAGAGGTCGTTTTCCCCTCATGTCGCGTCCGCTGCGCGCAGGTGGGGCCGCTGCGGCCGGGCGCAAGCGCGACCAAGGTCGCAGATGCCGCGTGACGGGGTTTGACCTGTCCCGCCGCAGACCGTAAAAACGTCAGCGCATCTACCGGGGGAGCACGACAGTGGCAATCAGCGGAGCCGGCGGCACGCCGGGCGGCATAGGGCAGTTCCTGTTGGGTTTCGTGCTCGCCGTCGCCGGCGGCTGGCTGCTGAGCAATCAGGTCGTCGTCAGCGGCGGCAGCTGGATGCTCTGGGGCTACAACAGCTTCGGCATGTCGCTGATCCCGTTCGTGCTCGGCGTCGCGCTGCTGTTCTTCGACGGACGCTCCGTGATCGGCTGGCTGCTGCTCGTCGCGGGTCTCGTCATCATCATCGCGGGCGTGATCGTCAACCTGCACGTCTATTTCGTCGCGACGAGCCTGTTCAACACCTTGCTGATTCTGGTCCTGCTGTTCGGCGGCATAGGCCTGATCGCGCGCTCGCTGCGCAGCCAGGACGCGGTGACGCGATGAAGATCCGCGTGCCCCGGCGGCTCCCGGCGCTGCTGCTCGCGTTGCCGGTCCTCGCGCAGGCCTGGCCGTACGACGCCGCGGCGCCGCTAGCCGAGCAATGCGACAGCATCGACAGCGTGCCGATGCGCCAGCACGTCAACTACAACGAGGACATCCAGCCGATCTGGAGCACGCGCTGCGCGAACTGCCACGTCGACTGGGGCAAGTTTCCGTCGGCCGACCTGGATCTGAATCCACCGAACTCGTGGTTCTTCCTCTACAACGAACACAGCAGCCAGGACAGCGCGCTGGTCCGCGTCGTGCCGAACCAGCCCTGGAGCAGCCTGCTGTTCACGAAGCTCAATTGCGAAGTCGTCGACGTCGGCGTGCGCATGCCGCGCGGCCGCACGCCGATTCCGCTGAACGAACAGGCGCTGGTCCACGACTGGATCCTCGCCGGCGCGCCCGAAGCCGGCGACGACACGATCTTCCGCGCCCGCTTCGAGATCCGCGGCTGAGCGCTGCGCGGCGCAGCCGGCGAAAACCGGTGCGATGACAGTGCCGCGCGGCTGCGCGGTCGCCTCGTGCGACGCGGGGCTCAGCCCCAGCGCGCGTGGCCGTCGACGACGGTGTGCGTCATGCCGCCGACCCAGACCGCGCCGTCGCCCTCGATGCGGATGCCGATGCGCGCGTCGTGGCCGATCTCGCGTCCCTGGCTCACGCGGTAGCCGCGCGCGAGCGGACCCTGCGGTTCGCCGGCGGCGATCCACGCGCCGATCAGTCCGTTGGCGGCGCCCGAGGCCGGGTCCTCGCTGATGCCGACGCCGGCGGGAAACGCGCGCACGGCGACTTCGTAATCGGGTTGCCGGCAGCGCGCGAACACGCAGAGACCGAGGCTGTCGCTGGCCTTGGCCAGCCGCGCGATCGCCGCCTGGTCGGGCTGCCAGCCGCGCAGGGTCGCCTCGTCGGCGAACTCGGCGATCCACCAGCGCCGGCCGCCTTCGACGAAACCCGGCGGCAGCGCGCCGAGCGGCGTGCGGTCGAGGATCGCGCGAACGAGCTTGGCATGCAGCACGTCGGGCTCCAGCGCCCGCGCGCGCGGCGCCTGCACCGACAGCACGCGGCGTCCGGCCTCTTCGCCGATGCGGATCGGCAGCAGCCCGGCGCCGCATTCCTGGATCAGGTCCGTGCCGCGCGCCGTGACGAAACCGGTTTCGAGCGCCGCATGGGCGCTGCCGATCGTCGGATGGCCGGCGAATGCGATTTCGCGCTGCGGCGTGAAGATGCGCACGCGGTAGCTCGCCTCGGGCTGCGTCGGCGGCAGCAGGAACGTGGTTTCGACGAGGCCGGTCCAGCGCGCGAAGCGCTGCATCGCCGCGTCGCTCCAGGTCTCGGCGCCGATGACCACGCCGAGCGGGTTGCCGCCGCCGGCCTTCTCGGCGAATACGTCCAGCTGCAGATAGCGCGCGGTGTCCATGCGGCCAGCGTAGCCGCAGCGGCTGTTCCGGCGCCAGAGCGTTCGATGTCCCGGACGGCGCATTCGTCGCATCGTGTGAAATGGCGCAGCAATGTCCGCGATCCCCGGCCTGGATCGCGACCGGATCTGTCCTGGTCAGGCCGCGCTGGCAGCGCGGCCGCGCAGGCCGTTGCGGTAGCGCCGGCTGCAGGGCAGGGTGGTGCCGTCCTTGAGGTGCAGGCGCGCGTCGCCGGTGTCCAGCGGTTCGATCATCGCGAGCTGGTCGAGATTGACGACGTAGCTGCGGTGCACGCGCGCGAAGCGCTGCGGGTCCAGCCGCGCCTCTATGCCGGCGATCGTGCTGCGCAGCGGATAGTCGCGGCCGCGCACGCGCAGGTTGGCGTAGTTGCCGGCGGCCTGTATCCACTCGATGTCCTCGGCGGCGATCAGGAATTCGCGGCCGAGCTTGCGCACGAGGAAGCGCTCGGGACGCTCGACCGGATCGACCGGCGGCCCGACGTCGGGTTCGGCCAGCAGGCTGGCCTCGCCCTGCAGGCGCAGCAACAGGAAGCGGTAGACGTGGATCAGCGCGACCGTGGAGACGAACTGGCGCACGTCCTTGAGGTATTCGTAGCCCAGTTCCAGCGGCCAGTCGCCGAAGTCGTAGTACTCCCCCTGGCTGGCATAGGCCAGCTTGCGCAGCGCGACCATGCCGAGCACATGGGCCAGCGACCAGGCCAGGCTGGCCGGCAGATACCAGGGCAGGTGGCGGCGCCAGGTTTCCCGGTGCAGCGGAAAGCGCTGCGTGAACCGCACGACGGCCGGTACCAGCAGCAGCGCGAGCAGGCCGCTGGAGGTCTCCCAGACGGCCGGCTTCCACGGCGCGAAGTCCAGGTGCGAGCGCTGCACGTCCATCATCACGGTCACGCTGTTGATGACGGCGTTGACCAGGAATGCGAGTACCCAGAAGCCGATCTCGGCGCTGCGGCGCCAGGGCTGGTAGCGGTCCAGCCAGTTCGCGGTGTCGGTCATGCGCGGATTCTACGGAGCCGGTGCCGCGGCTGTCCGCGCTTCGTCCCGGGCTTCCGCCGCTGGTCCCCGGGACGCGGCGCGCCGACCCCTGGGACGGGCCCGGGGCGGCCGTCCCAGGCAGTCTGCGGCCGGTCCACACCGGAAAACGCCCATGAACCGCCGCCACGACATCGACGCCCTGCGCGTCCTCGCGTTCGCCTGCCTCATCCTCTACCACGTCGGCATGCTCTACGTGGCCGACTGGGGCTGGCACATCAAGAGCAGCCATCTGTCCGAGGGGCTGCAGCTGCCGATGCTGTTCGTGAACCGCTGGCGCATGGACCTGATCTTCCTGATCTCGGGCATGGCTGCCGCGTTCCTGCTCAAGCCGGGCCAGATCGGCCGCTTTCTCGCCGCACGCAGCGCGCGCCTGCTGCTGCCGCTGACCTTCGGCATCCTCGTCGTCGTGCCGGTGCAGCCGTACGTGCAGGGCGTGACCAACGGCGTCGTCGAGCCCGGCTTCCTCGCGTTCCTCGCGGAGTACTACACGGCGCGGCGCTGGCCCGAGAACGCGTTCGACGGCTGGCAGCACGGCTATACCTGGAACCATCTCTGGTATCTGGCCTATCTGTGGGTCTACACCCTCGCGCTCGCAGCGCTGCTGCCGCTGCTGCGCAGCCGCGCCGGGCAGCGGCTCTGCGCCGGCTTCGTCGGCCTGCGCGGCGCGGCGCTGCTGATCCTGCCGGCGCTGCCGCTGCTGTTCTACAGCCTGACCCTGCAGCCGCTGTTTCCGGACAACGGCGATTTCATCCACGACTGGTACCGCAACGCGGTCTATTTCACCGTGTTCCTCTACGGCTTCGTGATCGCCCGCGACGACGGTTTCTGGGCCGAAGCCCTGCGGCTACGCCGCGTCGCGCTCGGGCTCGCGCTGGGCCTGTTCGCCGTCTACACCTACGTGCGCCACGGCCTGCCCGAGACCATCCCGTACTGGCACGAGGCGCTGATCGTGACCCTGCGCAACGCCTACGTCTGGACCATGCTGCTGGCCATCCTCGGCTGGGCGCATGCGCTGCTGAACCGGCCGTTCGCCTGGCTGCCGCGCGCCAACGAGGCGGTCTATCCCTGGTACATGCTGCACCAGAGCCTGATCGTGCTGATCGCCTACTGGCTCGCGCCGCTGCGGCTCGGCGCGGCCGCCGAATGCGCTCTCGTCGTCGCCGGCACCGTGGCCGGCTGCCACCTGCTGCACGAGTACGTGATCCGCCGCACGGGCTGGCTGCGTCCGTTGTTCGGCCTGAAGTCCGCGGCCGAGACGCGCGAGACGCCGGCGCTGCGGCTGGCCGCCTACGGGGTGGTGCCGTTCGCGGCGCTGGTCATCTTCGTCGTCTCGCAGAGCTGAGCCGGACGGGCCCATTCGCGGACGCGCCGGCCCCGCTGACAGCCTGCCCCGGCGGCGATGTCGAACGCGGAGACGCTAGGATAGGTCTGGCCGAGCGTGCGGAAGCCGGGACAGGTGTGGAGTGTGATGACGAATGCCGAATGGGACGGCCTGCTGTCGTTGCCGGTCACGATGGCCGAGACACCTCTGGGGCGAGTGGAGCACGTGTCCGTCGGCGACGGCGAGGCCCTGCTGGCGCTGCATGGTGGCATGGGCGGGCGCGACCAGGGCCTGATCCTGGCGCGTGCCGTCCTCGCGGAATGGACCGGTCGTCGCGTGATCGCGCCGTCCCGACCGGGTTATCTCGGCACGCCCCAGGCCTCGGGTGCGACGCCGGAGGCGCAGGCCGATCTGTATGCGGCGCTGCTGGATGCACTGGGCGTCGAGCGGGCAGTCGTGGCGGCCGTCTCGGCCGGCGGGCCGAGCGCCGTGCAGTTCGCGCTCCGGCATCCGGGGCGCTGCAGGGCCCTGATCCTCGTTTCCTGTTGCACGGGTCCGCTCGCCGTCCCTGAAACGCTCCGGCGGCGCCTATCCCTGATGCGATGGTTCGCACGGTTCGGTTGGCTCTCGGCCCTGATGCGCCGGCGGATCGAGCGCGATCCGGCCGGGACCGCGAGTCGCGCCATTCCCGATCCGGTGACGCGCTCGAACACGCTCTCCCATCCGGTGGCCGGATCGCTGATGAAGGCGCTGCAGCGCAGCCCGTTCGTCGAACTCGGCCGCCGCTTGCCGGGCACGCTGAACGACCTGGACCAGTTCGAGCGCATGGCCGCCTTGCGGTTCGACGAGATCGCCGTGCCGCTGCTGGCCATTCACGGCACCGGCGATCGGGTCGTGCCGTTCGCGCACGGCGAACGCGGGCGGCTGGCGACCGACGGCGAGCTGATGGCCGTGGAGGGCGGCGAACACGTCGTCGTATTCACCCATCTCGATGCCATACGGGAACGCGTTGCGGGCTTTCTGGATCGCCCCGGGATCTGAACCTGCCGGTCCCCGGTTCACGACGCGGGATTGCCGGTCTAGCGGCGACGTTCCGGGCGCAGGGATCGCAGCCGTCAGCTTTTCTTCTTCGCCATCAGATCGCGCAGGTTGGCGAACGGGTTGGACGTGGCCTCGGCCGCGCGCGTCTCGCTGATGTCGCCGGTATGGTCGATGTAGCGCGAGTGTTCGTTGTCGTGGCAGTACAGGCAGAGCAGTTCCCAGTTGCTGCCGTCGGCCGGGTTGTCGTCGTGGTTGTGGTTGCGGTGGTGCACGGTCAGCTCGTGCAGGCTCGCGCGCGTGAACTCGCGCGCGCAGCGACCGCAGACCCACGGATACATCTTGAGCGCGCGCTCGCGATAGCCCTTCTCGCGCTCGGCGGCGTCGGCTCGCGCCTGGGCCACGACGCGGTCGAGGCGGCTGCTGTCGGGAGCGGACTTGTTCGTGCTCATGAACGGTTCCGGACCGCCGCGGCGGAATTTACGAGAGAATTCGTATGTTCGCAGCTCAGGCAACGCGGCCGCGAGCGCTTCATGGCGAAATGAGGCCGCCATCACCTCGATTGCGGAGCATACGATGAAGCAGGTTTTTGCGGCAGCGCTGCTGGCGGGTAGTCTGTTCTTCGCCGCGGCGGCGACCGCCAGGGAACGCACGGAGCGGCCGCTGACGGCCGACAGCAAGGCGCTGTTCGACGACCAGGCGGCGGCGATCCGCCAGCAGATGCAAAGCGGCGGCCGCTACGAGTTCGTGTCCGACGCCGAGCGCAGCGAGGTGGAGCGCGATCTGCAGCGCATCGCCGCGGTGCTGGACCGTCACGCCGACGCCCGGTCCTTCAGCGACGGCGACAAGGCCGAGCTGCTGCAGGCGCAGGAAAACGTCAATGCGGTACTGACGCGCAACGACGGCCGGCGCCTGGTCTGCGTGCGCGAGCGGCCGACCGGCTCGCACCTCGGCAAGGACAAATGCCAGACCTTCGCCGAGATCGAGCGTGCGCGGCGCAGCTCGGAAACCGAAGTGCGCCGGCTGCAGATGAAGTCGCCGGGACCGTCGGGCCTGCCGAACCAGTCCGACCTGCGCCGTGGCGGCGGCAACTGACGGGAAGACGGCTGCAGCGGCTGCCGCCGGCGCTCAGGCCAGCTGGTCCTTGGCCCAGGCCACGTCGAGCGCTTCCATCGCATCGCGCGGCTTGAGCTTGGCCGCCTTGGCATAGGCCTCGGCGGCCGCGTCCTCCTGCTTGTCGCCGTGGAGCAGCAGCAGGCCGTTGCCGTATTCGATCCAGGCGATCGGTGAGTCGGCCGTGAGCTTGGTCGCTTCCTTCAGATGCTTCTCCGCCGTCGCGGCGCTCGCGCCGTAGGTCAGCTTGGCGAGCATGCCGCCGACCTTGCCGACGATCTCGGCGTGGTACAGGCCCAGCGCGGTCTGTGCCTCGGCATGTTTCGGAGCGAGCTCCAGGGTCGCGTCGAGCGATTCCTTGACCTTGCCGGCCAGGCCCTGGGCCAGCGCCTTCGTGATCGAGATGCACTGGCTGTAGCGGCCGATCGCGAACGCGCGGCGGTAGTGGCTGTTGGCTGCGTCGGGCAGCGCGGCGATCGCTTCCTCGGCCAGAACGGCCAGCGCTTCATAGCGGGCCAGCTTCTCTTTTTCGGCCTCGACCAGATACGTCGCATGGATGCCTGCGGCCTTGATCGCGACCGAGGCGCCGAGGGCTTTCAGCGCCTTGCCCTGCTCGAACGCCGCTTCGAAGTCGCCGCGGTGGAACGCGCGCCAGGCTTCCTGCAATGCGCTCGCCGCAGCGGGCGCGTCCTTGGCGAGCTTGGGATTGGCCTTGAGCAGCTTGGCGACATGCGTGTCGTCGGGGAACGGCTCCTGGTCGCCCGCATGCAGCGTCTTCCAGGATTTCGCCAGTTTTTCGCCGGCGTAGTCGTATGCCTTGTCGGCGTAGGGAAACGCGGCCCAGCCCTTCTTCGCCATGGTCAACTCTCCGTGAAGTCGGGCTAGCATTTCGCAATGCACGCCGCCGCGCAACCGCTAGACTTGCGCCCTGTCCGCGCGCCTGCGCGCCGTCCCCTTGCGATCGCCACGAGCCCACATGACCGTCAACCCCGCCGCACGCGCCGCCGAGCTTCGCGCCGAACTGGCCGAGCACAATTACCGCTATCACGTGCTCGACGACCCGAGCGTTCCCGACGCGGACTACGACGCGCTGCTACGCGAACTCATCGCGCTGGAGACGGCGCATCCGGAGCTGCAGACCGAAGATTCGCCGACCCGGCGCGTCGGCGCGACCAGCTCGCGCGACTTCGCCGAAGTCGTGCACGACATTCCGATGCTGTCGCTCGACAACGCGTTCGACGACGTGGACGCGCAGGACGCCGCCGGCCGCCACGCGGCCATCGCCGATTTCGTGCGCCGCATCGAGAACAAGCTCGGCATCGCCGATCCGCTGTTCTCGGTCGAACCCAAGCTCGACGGCCTCGCGATCAGCCTGCGCTACGAGCACGGCGTGTTCGTGCGCGGCGCGACGCGCGGCGACGGCAGCAAGGGCGAGGACGTCACCGCGAATCTGCGCACGGTCAAGGCGATTCCGCTGCGCCTGCGCGGCAGCGGCTGGCCCGAGCTGCTCGAAGTCCGCGGCGAGGTCTACATGCCGCGCGCTGCTTTCGAGGCCTACAACGCCAAGGCGCGCGAAAGCGGCGAGAAGGTCCTGGCCAACCCGCGCAACGGCGCCGCCGGCAGCCTGCGCCAGAAGGACCCGCAGGAAACCGCGCGGCGGCCGCTCGCGTTCTACGCGTATGCGGTGCACCTGCCGGCCACGCCGGAGAAGAACCTCGGCGAGCGCCACAGCGTCGCGCTAGCGCTGCTGCGCGACTGGGGCTTCCCGGTCTCGCCCGAGGTCGACGTCGCGCGCGGCTTCGACGGCCTGATCGCCTACTACCGGCGCATCGGCGAGCGCCGCGACAGCCTGCCGTACGACATCGACGGCGTCGTCTACAAGCTCGACGACTACGCCGGCCAGCGCGCGATGGGCTTCGTCTCGCGCGCGCCGCGCTGGGCCGTCGCGCACAAGTTCCCGGCGCAGGAAAAGAGCACGGTCCTCGAGGACATCTACATCAACATCGGCCGCACCGGCGCGGCCACGCCGACGGCGCGCCTCGCGCCGGTCCATGTCGGCGGCGTCACGGTGACGAACGCGACCTTGCACAACGCCGACCAGATCGCGCGCCTGGACGTGCGCGTCGGCGACACCGTCATCGTCCGTCGCGCCGGCGACGTGATTCCGGAAATCGTGCGCGTCGTGCCGCATCTGCGTCCGGCGCACGCCGAGCCCTGGCGCATGCCCGAGACCTGCCCGGTCTGCCGCTCGGAGATCGTGCGCGAGGAAGGCGAGGCCGTCTGGCGCTGTTCCGGCGGTCTCGCGTGTGCGGCGCAGCTCGTGCAGGCGATCTTCCATTTCGGCTCGCGCCGCGCGATGGACATCGACGGTCTCGGCGAGCGCTACATCGAGAGCCTCTGCGAGTTCGGCTACGTGAAGTCGGTCGCCGATCTGTATGCGCTCGGCATCGACGACTTCGTCGAGATGAAGCGCCGCGCCGACGAACGCGACGGCACCACGCCCGAGACGGTCAAGGCCGGCAAGGTCGCCACGAAATGGGCCGAGAACCTCGTCGACGGCATCGCCGCGAGCCGCAGGACCACCTTGGAGCGCTTTCTGTATTCGCTGGGCATCAAGCACGTCGGCGAAAGCACGGCCAAGGCGCTGGCCGCCTGGCTCGGAGATCTGGAGCGAATACGCCGGCTGCCGTGGCCGCTGTTCACGTTCGTGCCCGACGTCGGCGGCGAGGTCGCGCGCTCGATCGGCCATTTCTTCGACCAGCCCGGCAACCAGCAGGTCATCGATGCGCTGCTCGCGCGCGGTGTCGACGTCGGCGCGTCGCAGCCGCCGTCGGCGAAGCTGCGCGAAAAGCTGGCCTGGGCCGACGTGCTCGCGGCGGCCGCGATCCCGCGGCTGACCGGCGTGCGCGCGAAACAGCTCGCCGCGCTCGGCGATGCGGCCGCACTGCTGCAGGTTCCGCCCGACGAACTCGTCGCGGCGGGCCTGCCCGACAAAGTCGCGGAAGCGTTCGTCGACTGGCGCGCGGAGCCCGAGCACGCCGCACTGCTGTCGCGCTGCGCCGGCGCGCTCGACCTGCTGCTGCAGGCGACGCCGCAGCCGGCCGGCGCGGCCGGCG
>NZ_JANFVR010000125.1 GCF_024609805.1 Tahibacter caeni
CCCCCCCGCGCCCCCCCCCCCCCCCCCCCGCCCCCCCCCCCCCCCCCCCCCCCGCAGCGCTGTCGACTATGCGCCGAGCGCTGCTCATCGAAACGCTGCCGCTGATCGACGCGTGCGCGTGCGCGGCATTGCCGACGCGGCGCAGGCTCGCGCCGCCGTCGCGATGTCGCCCGGAGCCGCAGCGCTCGGCCGCCGGCGGCACGAGGCCCAACGGCAAAAGCTCCGGGATTCATTCGATAGTTAGTTGCGGGACAGGCCCTAGCCCAGCGCGACGAACGGCCGCGCGTAGAGGTGGTAATGCTCCTGCTCCATGCCCAGCGCCGCATAGGTCTGCTGCGCGCGCGCGTTTTCCCATTCGACGTAGAGCCGCAGGCCCACGACACGCGGCGTCGCCTGCGCCGCCGTTTCGACGTCGCGGTACAACGCGCGGAATACGCCGTAGCGGCGCGCCTCCGGCGCCACGTAGACGCTCTGTATCCACCACCAGTCGCCGTCGCGCCAGTCGCTCCATTCAAAGGTCACGAGCAGGCAACCGACGGCCTGTCCGTCCCGCTCGGCGATGCGGTAGAAGCCGCGTCCCGCCGCATCGAACACGGCCGCGACACCGCGTGTGAGCCGTTCGCGGTCGAGCGTCTTGTTCTCGGTTTCCAGCGCCATTGCGGCGTTTGCGTCGACGAGGAAGGCGACGTCGTCGCGCGTCGCCGCGCGGATGCGGATATCGGTCATGAGATCGGCTGAAGACGGTCGTGAACGGCGGTCCGGAGCCGCCTCGCAACGCAAAGGGCGGCCGCAAGGGGCCGCCCTTTGCACCAGGAACCGCGACAGTGTCGCTCAATCGATCTGGAATTTCTGCAGCGCAACCGGCGTGGCGGTCTGGTTGCAGGCGACGTAGACCTGTACCGTTCCCGACGCGCCCGGCCCGAGCTGCAAGGTCCACTGCAGGCCGCCGGTGAAATCGCCGGGCCCGAACGGCAGGCCCGTGTTGGCGAAGTCGGTCACCGACGCGTTGCTGAGCTGCGCCGCGACGTCGGTTGCCGCCGCGAACGGCAGTACGAGATAGCCGACCGCGCCGGGACCGCGCCATTCGCAGGCGCCGGCCGTCGCGTCGGTGACGCGGATGTAGTTGTTGGGCTGTACCAAAGTGGCGTTGTCGGTGCCGGCCGATCCGTTGACGTCCAGATCGATCATCTGGAACAGATGCAAGGTGATCGCGCTCGCGCCATTGTTGGTCACCGACAACGTGGTCGCGACTTCCCCGCTGCCGGCCCCGGCGCTGGAAATCACGTGCGTCTTGGTGACGGCGAGGCCGCGCCCGCCGAGATCGGTCCAGCTGATCGTTGCGGTGTTGCCCGTGTAGTTCTGCGTCGTCGGCGTCGGGAACACGGTTTCCTGCGTATCACCCTGGATGCGGAACCACCAGCCGGCTTCGAACAGCTGGTCGCCCGTGCCGACGCCGGTGAAATCCACGGCCGGCGTGATGTCCCAATGGCTCGCCGTCAGCACGTAGTTGGCGCTGCCAGCCGTGATGGTGCCCTGGCCGAACGCGGCCGGGGCAGCAACGAAGAGAAACAATGTGAGAACGGAGCGGTAATGGCGCATGGTTCGATATCCCCACGAGATAGAGAGTCGCAACGGCGGACGGCACAGGCCGCGACGCGCCGGCCCGATCGCGGATCGGTCCTCCCCGGGGCGCGTGTAGTCAGGGCGGCGCGCCATGGTTGCGCGGTTTGCGTCGCGATACAACTTCCGGCACATGCGTTTCCGCACCGACGACCGGCTCGCGCCCGGCATGGCGGTGTCGCGGCACCCGGAAAACCACCGGCCCCGCGGCCCTGGGCCGCGCCGGACCACGCGATTTGCGGACGGCGACGCCGTCCTTTTCGCCTATGCTTTTCTTTTTGGGCCGGTGCCGAACGCGGACCACGGCCGGCGACAGCAGGGAATCGCCGGCCCACGCGACGCCCCGCAAGACAGGCGCGCCGTCGGCGTACCGGTCCGGCAGCCGGCAAGCCTGACGGTCCAGGTTTCCCGCGCCCAGACCGCGCCGGGCGGCCGCGGCGGGAGCGCACCGGCGATACCGCCCGCTGCGCCGCAACGAGCCCGGACTGCACGAACCGGTAACGGCTGCAGTCCCGGCATCGCTGTCTCGGGCCGAAGCGGCGTGAGGCAGCCGCTCTTCGCCGCTCAGCGCGAACGCCCGCGCGAACTGCCGAGCTTGCGCGTCAGCGTGTTGCGGCCGAGGCCCAGCACCTGCGCGGCCTGCTGCCGATGGCCGCCGCAGGCGTTCAGCGCGGCATCGAACAACACGCGTTCGAGCTCGGCGCTCGCGCGCGCATGCAGCTCGCCGCGGCCCAGCGCGAGCTCCTTTTCGGCCCAGCGCCGCAGCGCCTGCGACCACTCCGTCGCGACCGCCGGCGTTTCGGCGCCGACCGCGAACGGCAGATCCTCGGCGCGGATCTCGCGGCCCGGCGCCATGACGGCGAGGCGCCGGCACAGATTCTCGAGCTGGCGCACGTTGCCGGGCCAGTCGAAACGCTCGACCGCGGCCAGGGCCTTCGACGACCAGCGCTTTGCGCCGACCTTGAGCTCGTCGGCCGCGCGCGCGAGGAAATGTTCGGCGAGCAGCGCGACGTCCTCGCGCCGCTCGCGCAGGCTCGGCAGCTGGATGCGAACGACGTCGAGGCGATGCAGCAGATCGGCGCGGAACTCGCCGCGGGCGACCTTGCCTTCGAGATCCTGGTGCGTCGCCGCGATCACGCGCACGTCGGCGCGGATCAGCTCGCGGCCGCCGACGCGGTAGAACTCGCCTTCGGCGAGCACGCGCAGCAGGCGCGTCTGCAGCAGCAGCGGCATGTCGCCGATCTCGTCGAGGAACAAGGTGCCGCCGTCGGCCTGCTCGAAGCGCCCCGCATGCCGCCGCGTCGCGCCCGTGAATGCGCCCATCTCGTGGCCGAACAGCTCGGATTCGAGCAGCTCCGACGGAATCGCCGCGGTGTTCAGCGCGACGTACGGGCGCAGCGCGCGCGCGCTGTGCGTATGCAGCGCGCGCGCGACGAGCTCCTTGCCCGTGCCGGTCTCGCCGGTGATCAGCACGTTGAGACCGCTGGCCGCGACGCGGCCGATCGCGCGGAACACCTCGCGCATCGCCGCCGAACGGCCAATGAGCTCGGTTTCCTTCGGCGCCGCGCGGGCCGGCGCCGTGGCCGGCACGACACTGCGCCGCTGCGCGAGCGCGCGCTGCGCCGCGGCCACGGCCTGGTCCAGGTCGAACGGCTTGGGCAGATAGTCGAAGGCGCCGTGCCGGTACGCCGCCGCCGTCGTCGCGACGTCGGTATACGCGCTCATGACGATGACCGGCAGCTGCGCATGATGGGCATGCAGGCGCTCGAGCAGCTTGAGGCCGCCCTGCCCGGCCATGCGCACGTCGGTAAACAGCAGATCCGGCTGCTGCCGCTCGATCTGCGCGAGCACGCTCTCGGCGTCCTCGAACTCGACCACCTGCAGACCCGCGTCGCGCAGCGCCGCGGCCAGCACGAAACGCACGCCGCGATCGTCGTCGGCCAGCCAGACCTGCGCCGCCTCAGTCATGGGATTCTCCGTAGGGCAGCAGCAGCGTGAACACGGTATCGCCGCTGCGGCTGCGATAATTCAGCGCGCCGCCGTGTTCGGCGGCGATCTCGCGGCACAGCGCGAGACCGAGCCCGCTGCCGTCGGCGCGGCCGCTGACCATCGGCAGGAACAGGTGGTCGGACACCGCGGACGGCACGCCGCCGCCGTTGTCGATCACGTCCACGCGCAATGCGAGGCGCACGATGCGGTCGTGCAGGCGCGCCGAATGCTCGGCGCGCGTGCGCAGCACCACGCGCTCGGCCTCGGCTTCGAGCGCATTGCGGCCGAGATTCAGGAACAGCTGCAGCAGCCGGTCCGCGTCACCGGCCAGCCGCGGCAGACTCGGATCGAAATCGCGCACGATCGCCGCCTGCCCCTGCGAAGCCAGCAGCACGGCCACGCGCTCGAGCACCTCGTGAATGTTCACCGGTGCGAACGCCGGACTCGCCGATCCCTGCAGCAGACGATTCGCGAGCTGCGCGAGCCGGTCGGCCTCGGCGATCACGAGCCCGGCCAGCTCCTTGACCCCGTCGTCGGCGACGCGCCGCGCAATCAGCTGCGCTGCGCCGCGCAGGCCCGCCAGCGGATTCTTGACCTCGTGCGCGAAGCCGCGCAGTGACTCCGACAGCTGCGCGTTCGACTCGCGCGCCGCCGGCGCCAGCGCATGCGCCTCGAGCAGCGCGCCGCCCGCGGCGAGCGGACTCAGAGTCAGATCCACCATGACCGTCACGCCGGCCGCATCGACGAGCGCGAAGTCGCGCAACTGCACCACGCGCTGCTCGGCCAGCACGCGCCGGAACGCCTCGACGAGCTCGGCGCGCCCCGGCGCGAGCGCCGCCAAGGTCATGCCTTCGAGCCGGCGCGCGCCGAGCCCGAGCAGCTCGCACAGCGCCGGATTCGGCGCCTGCAACTGCTGCTGAGCATCGAGACAGACGGCCGGCGTGCTGAGCTGAGGCCAGAGTGAGGCAAGATCCACGGGAATTTGCCGCGGGCTGGGGCGGTTGCACCATCATAGTGCAGACAGCGACGAAGGGTGCTCGCCTACAGACTGCCCATGCCGCAGCAGCGTACCTCGGCTTGCGCCGTCGGGGTCTGGCCGACCGGGCCGGAAAGCCGGCGACGATGGAACCGGTCGATCCGGACGAGGCCGCCAAGGCCGTGTCTGTCGACAGCGCCGGCTGGCGACATGGGCAGCCGCTCGCCGCATCGCTGCCGCTCAGCGTTCGCCGACCTGCAGGTCCCAGACCTGTTCGGGCTCGCCGCCGCCGTTCGACGCGACGAGCAGCAGCCGGTGGCGGCCCGGGGTAAGCAGCCCGGCGGCGACGGTCGCCTCGATGTAGGCATAGGCGCGCGATTCGCGCGGCTGCAGATCCGCCGCGACCGACTGGCGCCGTGCTCCCGTCTCGATGAACAGCTGGTAGCGGCGCGCGCTGTCGGCGACTTCCACCTGCAGCCGAACGGCGCTGCCGGCGGCCGGTATGCGCAGTGTCGCAGGGCCGTTGCCGCGTGACGTGGACGCGAGCAAGGCATAGGTCGCAATGCCGGCGTTCGGCGCCACCGGCGCCGGCACCAGCCAGAGGACCGACGCGGCGATCGCGACGATGATGCCAGCCGCGGCGGCGAGCACGAGCGCACCGCGCGGACGCCGTCGTGCCGTGGCGGACTCGCATAGCGTGGATGCCTGCCGGGCTGCGGGCGATGGCCGTTCCGGCCCGATACCCTCGTCCGCCGCGCCCGAAGGATCCTCGCGCAGGCGCGCAAACGCGCGGGCGGCGCGCAGGCGCTCGCGCTGCGCCGGGTCGGCCAGGCGATGCTCGCGCAGTGCCTGCGCTTCGGCCGTGCTCAGCCTGCCGCGGGCCGCGTCGTCGAGCAGGTCCGTTTCGGCGTCGCGCAAGCGATCGAGCAGGCTGTCGTCCTGCATCAGCTGCGCCTCCAGCCGCGCGGCCTCGGCGTCCGGCAGACGTTGCAGCAGCCACTGACGCAGGACGTCGTCGCTGATTTCGGTCATGGCAGGCATCGGCGCTGGCTTCCGGGAAGGGACGAACTGTATGAGCGCAGCCGGCGAATCATCACGGTTTCCGCGCCGGATCCAGGCGCGCGCGCAGGCATTCCTCGATCCGGGCGCGCAGCCGCAGGGCGCGGTTGCGCAGCGCGTTGAGGCTGCTGCCGTGCGCCTGCGCCAGTTGCTGGCGCAGGCGGATGCGCGCGCCGCCGTCGGCGCCGTAGTAGTCGAGAATCAGCCGCCGCGACGCTGCATCGAGCAGGGACAGGCAGACGTGCAGGCCGTGCAGCGCGCGCTCGGCTTCCTCCTGCTCCGCGCCGGCGTCGGGATCGGGCTGGAGCGTGGGATCGGCTTCGGCTTCGCGGCGCCGGCTCGCGCGCAGGCGTGCTTCCTGCAGTACGAGGCGCGCGATGCCCAGCGCGTAGGCGCGCACGTCCTCGATGACGACGCCCTCGCCGGCCCGCCGGGCCAGGCGTTCCAGCACCACGTCGGCAAGCGCTTCGGACTCCGCCGGCAGGTAGACGCGGAACAGCGCGAGCAGGCGTTCGCGCAGCCGCTCGTAGGCGCGAGCCGGATCGCCGTCGGCGCCGAGCCGCTGCAGCAGCGCGTCGAACGCGCCGGTACCGGATGCCGTGTCGAGACTCACTCGCTGCCCGCTACGGTCCAGTCGCCCTGCATCACGAAGGCGGCCCAATGGACCGGCGCGCGCCAGCGCGGCGTGCCGCGCAGCCGGGCCTGTGCGGCGAGCAGGGCCTGCTCCGGCGCCAGCCGCTCGCGCAGCAGCGCGGTATAGAAATGTTCCATGAAGGCCGCGCTCGCGCGGTCGTCGACCGGCCACAGGCTCGCGACCACGCGGCGCGCGCCGGCGTGGAAGAACGCGCGCGCGAGACTGAACACGCCTTCGGAACCCGGCGAATCCCCGCCGGCCGAGTCGCATACGCTGAGCACGACCAGATCCACCGGCATGTCCAGGTGGTAGATATCCCCCACGCGCACAAAGCCGTCTTCGGGCCGGCCCTGAGCGTCGTACAGCGACAGCACGATGCCGGACAGTTCGGGATTGCGCAGGTCGATCAGCGCATGGGTCGCGAAATGCACACCGCGGTAGCGCGACCAGTCCGCCTCCAGCACCGCGCGCCGGCTGGCCTGGAAGTCCGTCGCGATCCACGGCGCGGCATCGCCGCTCAGCGCCGCGATGGTCTGCGCTTCGCGGCGCGTCTGACGCAGGCGCGGCAATTCGCGCAGGTCGGCCGGACCGGCTGCGCGCAGCGCCGGCGCGTCCGTCTCGCCGGTTGCGGGGCGGTCCGCCGGCAGACGCGTGTCGTCCGCCCGGAATACCGGGTCGGCGAGCACGGCGAACGCGTCCGCGCCGCGCGCACGCGGCGTCCGCCGAAGTTCGCGCAGGCTAGCCAGCGACGGCACGTAGACCTGCGTCGCACCGGGCTCGCGAACAAACAGCGAAAAAGGCACCAACTGGATTTTTCCGTCCGCCACGACGATCTGGCGCCGCGCGCCGTCGCGCCACGCGACGGGAAGCAACATTTCACCCAGGCGCGCAGCCTGCTGCAATGTCGCCGCCGTATCCGCTTCCTCGCGCGCGGCCAGCGCATCGAGCGGCATGTCCGCGACGGCGTCCGGCGCGCGCAGGCGTTCGCGCAGCGCATCGATCTCGCGCTCGATGCGCGCGCGGCCCGGCAGACCGATCGCGTCCACGCCGCGCGCAGTCACGCGCCAGAGCGTGCTGCGTTCGTCGTCGAGCCAGTATTCGAAGATCGCCGTATCCGCATCCGCCAGCTCGCGCTGCAGGTCCGGCAGCGACAGCGGCGCAGGCCGGGCGAGCGCCGCGTAGCGCGGATCGGCGGCGCGCACGCGTCCGCGAACGGCATCGAGTTCGCGCTCGCTGCGGTCGATATCCTGCCGCACGGCCTCGCGCGCCGCAGCCTCGCCCGCCGGCAGTTGCGCGAGCCGCCAGGCCAGCTCGCGCCGGCGGTCTTCGGCTTCGCGCAGGGCGGCGGCGAGGGCGGCGCTCAGTCTGGGCTGCAGGGCGATGCGCCCGGCCCTGAGCAGGTCCAGCAGCGAACGGGCGCGCGCGCGCTCGGCCGCCTGCAGTGCGCGGACGGCAAAGCCGCCGCCCGGCGCGCGCGCATGCCGGCGCATCAGTACGTCGATGTATAAGGCGTAATAGGCGCGCTGTGTCGCAAAGTACGTCGTGCGCAAATGCGGCTCCGCGATCGCGGCGCGCTCGGATTCGGTCAGCGCCAATGCGTCCTCGATGCTGCGCTGCGCCTGCACCAGCTTGCCGGCCCGCGCATCGAGGCGCGCGAGGCTGGCCTGCGCCGCCGCGCGCGTCGCGCGATCGCTTACGCGATCGGCGAGGCGCGCGGCCTGCGTGTACGCCTCGCGCGCGGCGCCCGTGTCGTCGCGGCCACTGGCCAGGTCGCCGAGCATCAGGTGGATCCCCGCTTCGAGCGCTTCGGCGTGGATCTCGCGCGCCAGATCCCGTGCCGCCTGCAGGTGTGCGAGCGCGTGCGGCCAGTCGCGACGCGCCAGAGCGACCCGGCCAAGGCCGCCCAGCGCATGGACCTGTTCCCGCTGCGAGCGATGTTCGCGATAGAACGCGAGCGCGCTCCGGTACGCCTGTTCCGCTGCGTCGACGCGGCCCGCGTCGAGCGCGGAGTCGGCGGCGTTGAGGCGGGTCTCGGCCAGTCCCGAGGCGTCGCCGCTGCGGGTCCAGGCGGCCGTCGCCTGCGCAAAGGCGTCGTCCGCCGCGCGGGCGTCGCCGAGACGGCCGTAGAGCAGGCCGAGGTTGTTCCAGCTCATGCCTTCGATGAGCGGATAGGGTGTCGCGCGCAGATCGTCGATGATCCGGCGGTACAGGTTCAGCGCCGGCGCGAGTTCGCCGCGCTGCAGATGGATCGCGGCCATGCTTTCGCGGCTGAACAGGGCACGCCTGGCATCGCCGAGGTTTTGCGCCAGGGCGAGCGCGGCCTGCGCCGCGTCCAGCGCGCGGTGGGTTTCGCCGAGCACGCGATAGTTCGCGCTGAGATTGGCCAGGACCATGGCCTGGTAATGCGGGTCGCCGGTTTGCCGGTAGTGCGCCAGCGCGCGCTCGGACATCGCCGTCGATGCGGGCAGATCGCCCTGGTAGCCCAGCGCCGAACCGAGCGTACGTTCGGCGACGGCCGCTTCGGCCGCGGCCGAGGGGTCGTCGTCGTCGCCGCAGTGCGTGGGCAGCGCGGCCGCGGCGTTGCTCCGTGCTTGCGCATAGTCGCCCTGCGCGAAATACCAGCGTGCCAGACCGGCCCGGGCCATCGACGCGATGCAGCGGTCGCCGGCGGCCGTGGCCGCGTCGATGGCGCTGCGGTATTCGGCCAGCACGCGCGCACCACCGTCGGCGGCAGTCCCGGACTTGCCCGCTTCGATGCTGCCCGCCTCCCGGCGCAGATTCTCCGCCCTGGCCCAGGCGTGCTGGGCGGCGGCGCGGCGGTGGTCCTGTTCCGTTGCGACTCGCGGCACGCCGCTGCGCAGCGTGAAATGTGCCGCGCCGCCGTCCTTGGCGCCGACCTCGACGATCACTTCGCCGGCGCGCTCGGCAACCAGGGTCAGGCGCAGCCGCGCCTGCCGGCCGGCGTCGTTCTGGTAGACCGGCGAGAGCGCATCGGGCCCGGCGCGCCAGCGCAGCTGCAGTGTCGCATCGAGCTGCGTCGCGATGATATCGAGCGCCTGTCCTGCGCCGAGCTGCACTCGATAGCGCGCGTCCTGCGCAGCGGCCAGGTGTTCCTCGCGCTCGAGACCAGGCTGCAGCGTGCGCGCGACGTCCGGCTCAGCCGCCGCGATCGCGGCCGGCGCAAACAGCGCGCAGACGGCCACGGCGGCAAGGCGCCGAACCCGTCGCGCGATGCAGGTACGCCGCCTCGCCATGCCGGTGCCGTCCCAGGAGTCCCGGCGCCGAGCATAACCGCCGCCGCCTGCGAGCGTGATGTCCGCCGCGGCGCGCGTGATGTTTCGCGGTTTTCGCTCACTCCCTGCAGGGGCCGGATCCATATCACCTGCGGGGAGCGCTCATGGACAGGACAGATTCGCACGCGCAACGGCATTCGACGGTGGTGCGGGGCATGCTGCTCACGCTGCTCGCCCTGCTCGCGGCAGCCGCGCACGCGCAGGGCGCGACGCCGATCAGCGTACCCGCAGGCTATCGCTACGGACCACCCGCCGATGCCGCCGCGGCGCCGCCGCCGGCCCTGAAGCAGCTCGCCTCCTCGCCGGCCGATCCCACCGATCCGGCCATCGTCGCCAAGGCCGCCGCGCTGGGCCACGACCCGGCCCGGATCTTCGCCTACGTGCGCGACCAGATCGGCATCGATCCCTATGTCGGCAGCCTGCGCGGCGCACGCGGCACGCTGGCCGGCGGCGCGGGCAATGCGCTCGACCGGGCCAGCCTGACCGTCGCGCTGCTGCGCGCCTCCGGATTCACGGCGCGCTATGCGCAGGGCACGCTCGCCTACGCCGACGCGCAGACCGTCGTCGCGCGCGCCTTCTACGATCCGCTGCGCCTGATCGGCTGCAACAACCCGGGGCCGTGGGGCAACGGACGCGACGACTTCAACCTCGTAGCACCGGCCCAGGCGCATTCCTGGGTGCAGTACCAGGCGGTCGCGGCCGGCCCCTGGATCGACCTCGACCCGGCCTTTCCCGCCGCGACGGCAGGCCAGACGTTCGCGACCGCCGCGACGACGTTTGCGGAAGTGCCCGACGACCAGCAGCATCGCGTGCGCCTGCGCGTCGTCGCCGAGACCTTTTCCCAGGCCGGTGCGATCTACGGTTTCGGACTCGGCACGCAGACGGTCCTCGACGTCAGCTATGCGAGTGCGGACCTGGTCGACCGCCCGCTCACGCTCGGCCATTTCGTCGCCCATGACGCGCCGCCCGCGCTCGCGATAGGCGCCGTCACCAATACCTATTCGCCGTATCTGCTCGTCGGCGACAACGCGCTCGACCCGAACGCCTACGCCGTGCAGCGCGGCACCGACTATGTCGAGACATTCACCAACTTCCCGTTGGGAACGGTGCTGCTGACCGGCGTCTTCGTCACCGTCGACGTGATCGCGCCGCAAGAGCCGAACAATCCGAAAACGTTCCAGCGCGTGCTCGTGGACCGCATCGGCTACGCCACGCGCGTCTCCGGCGGAACGGTGCAGCCGCCCGGGTCCGATGCGCCGCCGGCGCTGACGCCGCTGGACCTCATGACGATCCAGGTCGCGCCGTCGAAGCAGCCGCTGGAAGGATTCGCCCTGCGCCAGACGCGTCTGCAGGCGCTGCAGGCGCAGACCGGCGCGCTCGCGCCGGCCGTCGCCGCCCTGCCTCCGCCGGCGCAGCAGTCGCCGGCGCAGGTCAGCCTGCGCACGCAGGCCACCGATCTCAACCGGCGCGCCGTGATCGCCATCCTCGAACTGATGACCGCGTCGTTCGAAGGCGCCGCCGGACGCGCCGACGAGGAAACCGCGGCGACATTCCTCAGCCGCGCCTGGATCGAAAGCCCGCGCCTGAGCATCGCGACTGCCCGCATCGGCGCCGACACGCTGAGTTTCGCGCTCGACATCCGCAAGAACGATCTGCGCGTCTACCCGCTGCAGGGCATCGCCTGGACCAACGCAGCGCATTTCGAACGCGCGCGCGGCCTGCAGGAATCGCTGCTCGAAGCGCAGGTGCTCACGGCGGTGACCGGCCAGCCGGCGCGCAGCTTCGCGTCGCTGTTCGGCGCCGATCCGGCCGAACTGGTCGCGATCACGCGCTTCGACCCCACCCGCGTGGACGAGCTGTCCCTCTCCGCGGACGCCAAGGCGCGCATCCGCGACAGCGTCGCCGGCAACACCGGCCGCAGCGTGCTGGCGCCGCGCGCACCGCGCGCGATCGGCGGCCGTCCCTACAGCGTGTGGCTGGAAACCGATCCTGCCACCGGCTACACGATCAGCACCGGCGAAGACGGCACGCATCAGGCGCTCGGCGAATACGCCGGGCTGCTGCTCGACCTGTTCGGCGTCGACAGCCTCGAAACGCAGATGGCCAAGTTCATCGGCCAGGTAAATTCCGCGGGGGTGGTCGGCGTCGCCTTCACCGCCGCCGTCGTCCAGGCCGTCGCCTCGGGCAATGCGTTCACCGATCTCGGGCAGGCGATCAAGCAGATCCTCAATTCGTCCACCGGCCCGCTCGCCGGCGTGTTGGAGCTGCTCGAGAATACCGGCGCGTCCGAGCACTGCTCGGGCGGCTGCGGCCTCGTGCAGAACATGCTGTCCGGGCTGATGGACGGCATAAAGGCGTTCCGCGAAGCGATCGGTTCGGGCGATCCGCCGGTGCCGCCGATACTGCTGGCGCCGCCGCTGCCGCCGTTGCCCGCGAACGTGGCGCCGGGCAGCGCTCCCGGCGTGACCCTCGCGGTCGAGGAGGATCCGCGCTTTTTCGTGCCGTACAACGGCGCGGAACTCCACTTCGTCTATCTGCTGAAAATTACCAATACCGGGCCGGCGACCGACACCTTCCGCATCGACAACGCCGGCACGAGCGGCTACTACGGCTTCGTGCCCGCGGTGCCGCAGATCACGCTGCCGGCCGGCGCCAGCGGCGAGGTCGGCCTGTGCCTGATACCCAACGGCGCGCTGCCGGCGCCGGATTCGCCGCTGCCGTTCGGCGTGCGCGTGCATAGTCCGGCGAATCCGGCCGCCGACGTCGCCCACAGCGGCACGCGCGTGACCCCCAGCGCCAAGGCGCTGCGCCTGCGCGTGCTGCCGGCCAGCGCGAGCCTGCATTCCGGCGAAGCGGCGGCCGCCACGCTGACGCTGGATTCGCTCGGCAATGTCGCGACCGGCGCGACGCTCACGGCGAGCAACGATGCCGGCCTCACGCTGAGCGGACTGCCGCCGACGGTGCAGCTGAATGCCGGCGAATCGCGTTCTCTGCCGCTGACCTACCAGGTCGGCGCCGGCGCGGTCCCGGGCGAGGCGCTGCTGTCGGTGCTGCGCGGCGATATCGGCGGCGTGGAGCCGGCGACCGCGCGCTTCAGCGCCAACGTGACCTCGGCCCTGACGACCTGCACGGCGCAGGCCGCGCTGGATGCCGCACGCCTGGGGCGCCCGGCGCTCGGCGCCACGCTCGTGCGCCTCGCCGGCGCGATGGATTTTCTGGCCGGCCATACGGCCGACAGCGGCGCGATGGCCGCCACGCTCGCCGAACTCGACGAACTGATCCACAACCAGCTCGGCGTGAACTTCCTCGCCCCGCTGCAGGCGCCGATCACCGCGGCGCGCGGCCAGCTCGCCGCCGCCGGGCCCGCCGCGGTGGCGGCGGCGCTGGCCGGGGTCGAC
>NZ_JANFVR010000126.1 GCF_024609805.1 Tahibacter caeni
CACGTGAACCAGCCGGCCGGCGGCAAGCACCACGCGGGCCGCGACCAGCGCCGCGGCGGCGGCAACGGCGCCCAGAACAGCGGCCGCCGCTCCGGCAACGGCAACACGGGCGGCAACGGCGGCAACAACGGCGGCCGCGGATCGCGTTCGCCACGCTGAGTCCCCGCAGCGCGCTTGCACGCAAACGCGCACGCGCCGTGATCCGGCGACAGCCGCGGCGACGCAGCCGCGCGCCGGCACCGGACTGATCGCCGATCGCGCTTTGCGATGACGGCGAAGCCTGTGCGAACCTCGACGGGTTATCCGTCGGGGTTCCTGGATGAATACCGCTTCCGTTGCCTCGCCGGCACCGCGCTTCGCCTCGGTCGATGCGCTGCGCGGACTGACCGTCGCGGCCATGCTGCTCGTCAACGACGCAGGCGACTGGAGCCACGTCTATCCGTGGCTCGAGCACGCGGCCTGGAACGGCTGCAGTCCGGCGGATTACATCTTTCCCTTTTTCCTGTTCGTCGCCGGCGTCTCGCTGGCGCTCGCGCTCGAGCCGGCGATCGAACGCGGACGCGCGCCTGCGGCGCTGCTGCGCGGCGTGCTGTCGCGCGCGGCGCGGTTGTTCGGCGCCGGGCTGTTCCTGCACCTGGCCGCGGCGCTGCTGATCGCTGACCGCGCGTTCCGCCTGCCCGGCGTGCTGCAGCGCATTGCGCTCTGTGTCGCGTTGACCGGCGCGGCGGCGCTGACCTTGCGACCGCGCGCGCAGTGGACGCTGTTGGGCCTGCTGCTGCTCGGCTACGGTGCGCTGCTGGCCTGGGGCGGCGTCGCGCAGGACGCGAATCCGGCGCTGTACGTCGACAGCGCGCTGTTGCGCCGCCTGGCCTATCAGTACGACGCCGCCAGCGGCCGCGCATTCGATCCGGAAGGCCTCGTCAGCACGCTCGGCGCGCTCGCGACGACGGTGCTAGGCCTGCGCGCCGGCCATTGGCTGCGGCGCGGCGAACTCGACGCGCTCGCGCGGGCGGGCTTCGTCGCGGCGGCCGCCGGCGCGGCGCTGAATCTGCTGCAGCCGATCAACAAGGCGCTGTGGACGCCGGCCTATGTGCTGTGGACCGGCGGCATCGCCTGTCTCGCGCTGCTCGTTGCGCACCGGCTCGCCGACCGGCGCGGCATCTGGCTGCCCGGCGGCGCGCTCGGCCGCAATGCGATGCTGGCCTATGCGGGTTCCTGGCTGCTGGTCTGCGGGCTCGCGGCGACGGGCGCGGATCGCTGGCTCTACGCGCACGCGTTCGCGAGCTGGCTGACGCCGCTGGCCGGCGCGGAATTCGCGTCGGCCGCCTGGGCTGCGGCCATCGTGGCGGTGTGGTGGCGGGTCGCGATCGCATTGGATCGGCGCGGGTGGTACTGGAAGATCTGAGCGGCATGCACGAAATGCGGCGGCGCATCGTGCGGGCGGCGCGGCCGGTGGACGCTTGCTGTCGTCGCGAGCCGGGCGCCTCTCGACGCGGGGGTTCGCTGCGCTCGCCGCCAGCCTACGATGCGGCGCTCGCTGCCGGCCTGCGGGTCATGCCTCGGGCCACGATGGCTCGGCGGACTGTTCGCTGGCGCTGCGTCACAGCGTTCGCGGCTGACAAAGGAGAACTGCCATGCCGCGCCTCTGCCGCGAAGACGCGCTCGCCTATACGCCGGACTACGCCGAATTCCAGGAAGGCCGCACGATCATCAACGTCCGCTTCCCGGAACACGGCGAGCGCTCGATGTGGCTCGCGCGCGCGTCGATCGCGTTCGACGCGACCTGGAACGAGCTGCCGAACATCGTCGCATTCGCGACGGCACACCTGCGCGTGAAGCAGCGCGCACGCTGGCGCCGCTACGACGACGCCGGCATCACCGACGCCCTGGCCGTGCACGGCATCTGGATCAACGTCGAAGACGGCTCGGCCAACTGCCACGTCTCCTACAACACCGACCGGGAACAGCCGCGCGGACTGCCGCCGTTGACCGAAGACGACGTGGTCTTCCTGACGCGCTGGGCGTCGGGCTGGCTCACGGTGGAATACGTTTCGCCGGCGCCGGAATCCTAGCAATCGCGGCGCCGCTCCATGGAGCGCGGCGCGTGGCGAGGGCGGCGGCCGGGAAACGGCGACCGCGACGGGCGACGCGCGTTGCAGCGGCAGGACTTCGGTGCGGGGAGCCGCTGCCCTCACCGCCGGCCGGCGGGATCGGCCGGCTGGCGGCCAGAGACCGCGACGCCGGGGTCGCTGCGCCCGTTCCGACCTAGGTTCCGAAACCGTCGACGAAGATCTGGTCCACGCTGCACTCGCCCGGCACCTGCGCATGGCTCAGCGCGATGTCGTCGACGAACCAGCCCTGCCCGGCCGTGCCGCCGTCGGTGCGGTAGAGCCAGCGCAGCTGCACGCTCTGGCCGGCGTAGGCCGACAGGTCGATGCGCGAGTTCGTCCAGGTCGCCAGCTGGTTCGTGCCGGTGAAGGCACCGGAACCCTGATTGATGCCGCAGAGCGTGCCGCCGTTCGTGATCGACGACGGGTAGCCGCCGACCGGCGTCAGCCGCGTCCAGTTCGTGCCGTTGTCGGTCGACACCTCGACGACGCCGCCGTCCCAGCCGGCCTCGATGTCCCAGGCGCTCCAGAACGACAGTTCGGCGCCCTGCCCGGCCGTCAGGTTCAGGGTCGGGCTGACGAGCGAGACGCAGAGGTTGTTGGCCGAGGTCGACCAGAAGCTCTGCGCGCCGCTGCGCTTGCGCGTCGTCGCCGTGTGCCAGCCCGCGTGCTGCGGCGCTTCGACCGCATTCGTGACCGGACCGGCGGCCGAGGTGTCGAACAGCGGTTCGCCGGGCTCGGCGCCCGAGACGAAGGTACCGTCCTGCAGCGGCCCGCTCGCGCGGCCGTACAGTTCGACCGCGTTGCCGTCCTCGGCGCCGTTGGCCGCATCCACAGCTCGCACCACGTAATAGCGGTTCGCGCCGCCGGCGATGGTGCGGTCGGCGAAGCTCTGCGCGTCGACGCCCTGCGCGATGCGGTTGGCCGCGCCCGGCACGAAGCCGGCGCTGTCGCCGCGATAGACCGCATAGCGCGCGGGGCCGCCGCAGGCCGGCGCGGCGGCGTTCCAGCTCAGGTCGAGCCGGCAGCCGGCAGTGCCGGCGTTGCTGACACCGGTGATGCCGTTGAACAGCGGCGGCGCGGTGCAGTCGCCGTTCGCGCGCGCCTCGACGCAGGCCGACGCGGTCGACGCGCATTGGCCGTTCGCCGTGGTCTCGACGACGCGGTAGCCGTAGTCGACCTGGCCCGACACGCCGCTGTCGACGAAGCTCGGCGCGGTCAGGCCCGTCGCGACGGTCGAGAACGCGCCGCCGCAGCCGCCCTGGGCGCGCTCGAGATTCCAGATCGCGCCGGCGTTACCGGAGCCGGTCCAGCTCAGGCTGATCTGCTGGCTGCCGCTGGCCGTCGCGCTCGGCGCCGCCGGCGCCGGCGGCGAGGTGCACAGCTGCGGCGCGACGACGAAGAAGCCTTCGTCAATGCCGCTCAGGATCACGTTGCCGCTGCCGGGAAAACGGTAATTGTTCCAATTGCCGTTGAACTCGGCATTGTCGCTGGCCGGAAACACGTCGAAATAGGCGACCTCGGTCATCTGCGCCTGCGACAGGTTGTCCAGGCGCAATATGCGCAGGCCCGATTCGTAGTTCGATTCGTAGACGTACTGGCCGTGCACGTAGAGGTTGTGATCGATGACGCCGAGCGCGTGCTCGTGATAGCCGACGAGCACGGGCGCGTCGAGATCGGCCAGGTCGAACACCAGGGTGCGCGCGTTATGGCCGAACGTGGTCTCATCGAGTTCGTCGTTGAGCAAGGCATAGCGCTGGTCCTCGGTGAACCAGGCCTGGTGCGGATAGCCCGCGCCGGTCCAGGTCAGCGAGGACAAGGTCGCCGGCGCGGCCTTGTTCGTCACGTCGACGATCGCGAAGCGCTTGGTCGGGCCGTTCGCGTTGAGGCAGATCTCCTTGCCCTGGTGCTGCGTGTCCGGCCCCGTGTAGACGAAGCACTGGCTCTCGTGGGTGTAGCTGCCGGTCGTCACGCAGCCGACGAAGGCCGGATCGTCCGGCACGTGGATGTCGTAGATGCGCAGCGCACCGGTCGCGCTCGGCGCCGGACAGGTATTGCTGCCGGCGACGTAGGCGAAGCCGGTGGCCTCGTTGATGCCTATCGTGTGGCCGCGGCCGAAATCGCCGCGGTAGGCGTCCTCGCTGAAGGTCTGCGGCGTCGTCACGCCGCGCAGCCGGGTCAGGTCGAACACCTGCAGGCCGTGCGCGCCGTTGTTGTCGCTGACGACGTAGGCATGGTCGGCGTAGACGCGCACGTCGCGCCAGATCGAGCTGCCCGTATGCGTCGGCAGCTTGCCGAGGTATTTCGGATGGGTCGGATCCGACAGCTCGAACATGGCCAGGCCGTTGTCGGCGCCGATCAGCGCGTATTCGATCTGCGTGGTCGGATCGGTCCAGCCCCAGAGGCTGTTGGTGCTGCCGGCCGAGAACGTCGCGACCGGCGTGAACGACAGCAGATCGACGTTGGAACACGGATAACCGGCCGCGAGACCGCCGACGCAGGGTGTCGCATGCAGCGGCGCGAGCGGGCGCGGCTGCGCCGGACGCGCCGCGAGCATGGCCTGCATGCGCGGGCTCAGCCCGCCGGGCTCGGCCGCGGCCAGCGGCGTGGACAGCAGCAATCCCCAGCACACCGCCAGACCGGCGTGAATCCGTCCGCGCTTCATGCGTCGCTCCCCCTGTCGATCCGCCGATTCTAGGCAGGCGCGGCGCCGCTCTCCAAGCGGTCGCCCTGCGCCGGCGCACGGAACGGCCGCAATGCGGCCGCGGCTCGTCCGCGCGGCGGACCGCGCGTCACGCGGAATTCCGCGCCGCCTGGTCATGCTGCGATCGACCGATCTTGCGGCAGGGCAGCACGAGCGGCGCAGGCGCGGCAAAGCGGGCGGGACTTCCGTCAGGGGCGGGATGGTCGGCCAGGGTTTAGGATCGGCGCCCGATTTCCTGTCCGGAGTGCGTTTCCATGAAGAATCGTCTCGCCGTCGCACTGGCGCTGGCCCTGGGCCTCGCGGCGCCGCTGTACGCCGCCGACAAGGCCGCAACCGCCGCCCCTGCCGCGGCCAAAGCCGACATGAGCCAGAACCCGTTCGCCAAGCCGAGTACCCTGCCGTTCCAGTACCCGGCCTTCGACAAGATCAGGAACGAGCACTTCGTTCCGGCCATGGAAGCGGGCATGACCGAGCAGCGCGCCGAGATGGACGCGATCGCCGACAGCAAGGACGCGCCGACCTTCGACAACACCATCGTCGCGATGGAGAAATCGGGCCAGCTGCTGAACCGCGCGACCACGGTGTTCTTCAACCTCAGCGGCGCGAACACCAACGACGACCTCGAGAAGATCCAGAGCGAGATGGCGCCGAAGCTGTCGGCGCACCAGGACGCGATCGCGCTGAACGGCAAGCTGTTCGCGCGCATTCAGGCGCTGTACGACAAGCGCGACACGCTCGGCCTCGATGCCGAAGGCAAGCGCCTGATCGAGCGCTACTACACCGACTTCGTGCGCGCCGGCGCCAAACTCAACGACGCCGACAAGGCCAAGCTCAAGACCCTGAATTCCGAACTGGCGAGCCTGCAGACGCAGTTCAGCCAGAACATGCTCAAGGAAAACAACGCCTCGGCCGTCATCGTCGACACCAAGGAAGAACTCAAGGGCCTGTCCGACGGCGCCATCGCCGCGGCCGCCGAAGCCGCCAAGCAGCGCAAGCTCGAGGGCAAGTACGTCATCGCGCTGCAGAACACCAGCGGCCAGCCGGCGCTGGCCCAGCTCGAGAACCGCGCGCTGCGCGAGCGCCTGCAGAAGGCGTCGGTCAACCGCGCGAGCCATGGCGGCGAGTTCGACAACCGCGCGATCGTCGCGAAGGTCGCCAAGCTGCGCGCCGAACGCGCCGCGCTGCTCGGCTACGAAAATCACGCCGCCTACACGCTCGAGGACGAGACCGCCAAGACGGTCAAGGCCGTCAACGACCGCCTCGCCCAGCTCGCGCCGCCGGCCGTGGCCAACGCGAAGAAGGAAGCGGCCGAGCTGCAGGCCATGATCGACAAGGAAAAGGGCGGCTTCCAGCTTGCGCCGTGGGACTGGTCGTTCTACGCCGAGAAGGTTCGCGCCGAGAAGTACAGCTTCGACCAGGGCCAGCTGCGCCCGTACTTCGAGCTCGACAATGTGCTCAAGAACGGCGTGTTCTTCGCCGCGAACAAGCTCTACGGCATCAGCTTCAAGGAACGCAAGGACCTGCCGGTCTACAATCCCGACGTGCGCGTGTTCGACGTGACCGACGCCGACGGCAAGGCGCTCGCGATCTTCCTGGTCGACTACTACGCGCGCGACAACAAGCGCGGCGGCGCCTGGATGAACGAGTACGTCTCGCAGAGCGGCCTGTTCGGCACGCATCCGGTCGTGGCCAATCACCTGAACATTCCCAAGCCGCCCAAAGGCGAACCGACCCTGCTGACCTACGACGAGGTCAACACCGCGTTCCACGAGTTCGGCCACGCGCTGCACGGCATGTTCTCGAACGTGAAGTACCCGCGCTTCTCGGGCACCAGCGTGCCGCGCGACTTCGTCGAATACCCGTCGCAGGTCAACGAGATGTGGGCGACCTGGCCGGAAGTGCTGAAGAACTACGCCAAGCACTACAAGACCGGCGAGCCGATTCCGCAGGAACTCGTCGACAAGGTGATCGCCGCGGACAAGTTCAACCAGGGCTTCGCGACGACCGAATACCTCGGCGCCGCGCTGCTCGACCAGTCCTGGCACCAGATCAAGGCCAGCCAGGCGCCGGACGCCGCCGGCGTGCTCGACTTCGAAGCCGCCGCGCTGAAGAAGGCCGGCGTCGATTTCGCGCCGGTGCCGCCGCGTTACCGCAGCACGTACTTCTCGCACATCATGGGCGGCTACGCGGCGGGCTACTACGCCTACATCTGGAGCGAAGTGCTCGACGCCGACAGCGTGGAATGGTTCAAGGAGAACGGCGGCCTCTCGCGCAAGAACGGCGACCACTTCCGCCAGACCCTGCTGTCGCGCGGCGGCAGCGAGGACGCGATGCAGCTGTTCAAGGACTTCCGCGGCCGCGACCCGGACGTCAAGCCGCTGCTCGAGCGCCGCGGCCTGACCGCGAAGTAAGCGTCACCGCAGGAACCGCGCGGCCGCGATCACCGCGGCCGCGCCTTGCTACCCGCTCACCTCGCGCAAGGAGCCGGCGGACCGTGGCCCGGCGCAGCGCCGATCGTCGGCGACGCAGGAGCGGCGCACATGAGCCGGCGGCGTTGGCAGAGAGCTGCCCTCTGACGAGGAAGGGCTTCAGGCGGATCGGTCTCCGCCGGCGAACTCGGAATATCCCGGCTTCTCAGGCGTCCCGTGCCGCGTCGCGCAGCGACGAGCGGTACGGCATCTTGTCGGCATTCAACAGCCGTTCGATGCGCATGAAGACCTCGGCGCGGGAGAACGGCTTCTTCATGAAATCATCGGCGCCGATGCGCTGGGCGTAGAACTGCTCGGTCGCCTGCTCGTTGCCGCTGATCATGATGATCGGAATGTCTTTCGTGCGCGAATCGCGGCGCAGCTGGCGCAGCGCGGCGAAGCCGTTCATTCCGGGCAGCACGATGTCGAGGAAGATCAGGTTCGGCGCCTCGGCCTGGGCCAGGCGTATGCCTTCCTCGGCGTCGCCGGCTTCCAGGGTCGCATAGCCGTTCTGCTGGAGCAGCTTGCGCAGCAACGCGACGATGGTCGGCGAATCGTCGACGATGAGCACGCGCGTGCCTTCGCGCGCATTGATGCGCGGCCGGTCCCGCCGCTCCGCGGCGGCGGCCCGGCCGCCGAAAATCCGTTGCAAGAACGCAAGAACGCCCACGTCTACTCCCCAAAACTCCATCCCCGGCCGTGAAGTGTCCGGCTTAGGCGCGGGCGGGTCAAACCGGACCGCCGGGGGACGGGGCTGCGGACGGGGCCCCGGCAGCGGCCCGCCGCCTCAGCGCAGCAGGCGGCCGACCAGCGACGGCTCCAGCAGGGCCATGAACATCAGCCCGAAACCCGCGCCCCAGAGATGCGCGCTGTGATTGATGTTGTCGTTGGACTGGCGGTCCATGTACCAGGAATAGGCGATGTAGGCGATGCCGAAGACCAGCGCCGGCATCGGAATGAAGAAGACGTAGATCGTCGCGCCGGGCCGCAGCAGCACGCCCGCGAACAGCACGGCCGCGACCGCGCCCGAGGCGCCGAGGCTGTAGTAATTCGGGTCGTTCTGGTGCCTGACGTAGCTCGGCAGTATCGAGGCGACCAGGCCGCCGACGTACAGCAGCGGCAGGCCGAACAGGCCCATTTTCAGGGTCAGGTACGCCTCCATCTGCTGCCCGAAGAAGAACAAGGTGAACATGTTGAAAAAGAGATGCATGCCGTCGGCATGCACGAAGCCGTAGCTCAGCAGGCGCCAGTATTCGCGGCGGCGGCGCACGGCCGGCGGCCACAGCACGAGTTGCTGCTTCAGGCGCGCGTCGTTGAACGCGGCCAGGGATACGGCCACGGTCAGGCCGATCAGAATCAGGGTGACGATCATGCGGAAACGGCTCCTGCGTCAGGGCGGTCGAGGCTGGCGGCCCGCAGCGGACGAAGCGACGGCGAGCCGCCGCTCTTCGCGACACGGCGCCCGCCGCTCCGGGCCGTCGCGGCTCAGCCGCGCGGCTTGAACAGGGCCGCGTCGAGTATGGACCACAGATGCACGATCCAGCCGAGCAGGACGAGCCAGAGCACCGCGGCGAGCACGAACTGCACCGCGGCCATGAGCAGGCGTCCCTGCACGAGCTGGCCCAGCCCTGGAATGAAGAAACTGCAGAGCGCGGCGATCACGTTGCCGGCGGAACCCTGTCCTGTGCTCATGGGTTGTCACGTCTCCCGGATGGACGGCTCGAGACCGTCGAAAACAATCGTTCGTGGAAACCGCGGCGGTCGACGGCGATTCGGCGCCGCAGCGACGGCCTGCGCGCCGCGACCCGCACTGCCGCGGCGCGACGAGCGCATGGTTGCGCAGATGTTAGCGGCGACTGCGCATTTCAAGCGGCGCGGTTGCTTTCGGACCGCCCGCGGGACTAGCCTGCGCCACCACGCCGGCGGCCGCGGGGCCGCGGCCTTCCGGGAGTCGTCCGTGATACCAGTCCGTTCCGCACTTGCATTGGCTCTCGCGATGGGTTTGGGCGCCGTCGCGCCGACCGCGCTCGCCCAGGCCGTCAATGCCGCCGCCGCCGACAGCTTCGTCGCCGCGATCAACCAGGAGATCCGCGACAACTACGTCGAAGTCACCGCCGCGCAGTGGGTCTCCGAGACCTACATCAACGGCGACACCGAAGTGCTCGTGGCCAAGGCCAACGAGCGCGCGCTCGCTCGACTTTCTGCCAATGTGGAGAAATCCAGTAAGTTCGCCGGCCTCAAGGACCTGTCGCCGGCGACCCGCCGCGGCATCGACCTGCTGAAGCTGCAGACCGCGATGCCGGCGCCGCAGGACCCGGCCAAGCTCGCCGAGCTGACCCAGATCGCTTCGCGCCTGAACGCCGCCTACGGCTCGGGCAAGTCCTGCACCGATCCGGCCAAGCCTGAGACCTGCCGCAATCTCGACCAGCTCAGCAAGACCCTGGCCGACGACCGCGACTGGGACGCCGACCTCGAAGCCTGGACCGCCTGGCACAACACCGCGCGCGGCATGCGCAAGGACTACGTGCGCTTCGCCGAGCTCGTCAACGAAGGCGCCCGCGAGATGGGCTACGCCAACGCCGGCGACATGTGGCGCGCGGGCTACGACATGAGCGCGGCGGATTTCCGCCAGGAAACCGACCGTCTCTGGCGCCAGGTCGAGCCGCTGTACAAGGACCTGCAGTGCTACGCGCGGCACAAGCTCGAGGCGAAGTATCCGGGCAGGCTCGCCGCCGACGGCACGATCCCGGCGCACATCACCGGCAACATGTGGGCGCAGGACTGGTCGGCGCTGTATCCGCTGCTGCAGCCGTATCCGGGCGTGTCCAACCTCGACGTCGACGCGGCGCTGAAGGAGAAGCAGTACACGCCGGTCGCGATGGTGCAGCGCGCCGAGGACTTCTACAGCTCCCTGGGCTTCCCGGCGCTGCCGAAATCGTTCTACGAGAAATCGCAGCTGACGCGCCCGGCCGACCGCGACGTGGTCTGCCACGCGAGCGCCTGGGATCTCAACCTCGAAGGCGACGTGCGCATCAAGATGTGCATCAACATCAACGAGGAAGACTTCCGCACGATCTACCACGAGCTCGGCCACATCTATTACTACCTGGCCTACAACAAGCTGCCGCCGCTGTTCCAGACCGGCGCGCACGACGGCTTCCACGAAGCGATCGGCGACACGATCCAGCTGAACCTGACGCCGGGCTATCTCGCGCAGATCGGCCTGGCCGGCGCGACCAAACCGAGCAAGGAGGCCGTGCTCAACGCGCAGATGAAGCAGGCGCTGGAGAAGGTCGCGTTCCTGCCGTTCGGAAAGCTCATCGACGAATGGCGCTGGGGCGTGTTTGACGGCTCTATCAAGCCGGCCGACTACAACGCGGCCTGGTGGGCGCTGAAGAAGAAGTACCAGGGCGTCGCGCCGGTCGTCGCGCGCACCGAGGGCGACTTCGATCCCGGCGCGAAATACCACGTACCCGGCAATACGCCGTACATGCGCTATTTCCTCGCCCACATCCTGCAGTTCCAGTTCCAGCGCGAGCTGTGCAAGGCCGCCGGCTACAAGGGGCCGCTGCACGAATGCTCGATCTACGGCAACAAGGCCGCCGGCGCGAAGTTCTGGGCCATGCTCGAAAAGGGCTCGAGCCAGACCTGGCAGGCGACGCTCAGGGAGCTGACCGGCAAGGGCGAGATGGACGCCTCGGCGATCCTCGACTATTTCGCGCCGTTGCACGCCTGGCTCAAGCAGCAGAACAAGGGGCAGCACTGCGGCTGGGAGTGAGCGGGCCGTCTCGACGTAGTCGATCCGACGATCCAGGGCGCGCCGCGAGGCGCGCCCTTTTCGTTGCCTGCGCGCATTCCGCGAACGCGTGCACGGCACCGCAAGGCTCACGCGCGTTGCGCCCGGCGGAAAACGCGCTCGCCAGCATCGGCCGCCGCCATCCATACCGGTCCATCAACTGTGGCGGCACGCCGCATCGCCGCCGCATGCTATGTTCGCGCCAGCCAACCGCGAGACCCCGCCATGCAACGCTGGATCAAACTTCCCGACGGCCGCTTCGTCGACGCCAACCGCATCATGTACATCGGCAAGGTGGAAACCTATCCGCGCACCGACGAAGACGGCAACGATCTCGGCCAGGGCTACAACGTCAACATCGGCACCGACGTCGCGCGCGACCAGCAGCTGACGATCATGGGCGGCAAGGACGAGGTGCTGCTGGTGCTCAAGCAGATTCTCGGCACCGCGCCGGCCGGCTGAGCGCGATCAGTCCGCCGGCGCGGCTGCCGCGCCGGCGTCGCGCAGCAATTCCTGCTTGGTCTGGTAGCGGAACACGCGCCAGGCCACGAAGCCGACGACGGTCAGGGTGGCCGCGCCGAGCGCGAGGTGCAGCGCGCTGCCCGACACGAACACGACGACCACGCCGGCAAGTACCGCGTTGAAAACGAGGCTCACGAAGGCCTGCAGCGACGACGCGCCGCCGCGGTGCAGCGGGAAGCGGTCGAGCAGCAACACGGTCAGGCTCGGGAACGACAGCGAGATGCCGATCGCGTGCAGGCCGATCGGCAGCACCGACCAGGGTATCCGCGGGTGCGGCAGCACGAGCGCCGTCGTCACGTTCAACAGCGACGCGACGAGCATGACGCCGTAGCCGAGACTGATCGTGCTCGTGACGCTGATGCGGCCGGCCAGGCGGCTCGACAGCAGCGAGCCGACGAACATGCCCATGACCGCCGGCACGAACAGCCAGCCGAACTGCTGCGGACCGAGCTTCAACAGCCCGACGACGAACGCCGGCGCCGAGGAGATGTAGAGGAACATCGCGCTGAAGTTCATCGTGCCGGCGATCGCGAGCGGCCAGAACTGGCGATGCCGCAGCATGTCGAGATAGCCGCCGACGAGCGCGCTCACGCGCAGCGGCAGGCGCCGCTCGGGCGGATGCGATTCGGGCAGGCGCCAGATCGATGCGGCCAGCAGCAGGCCGCCCCAGAGCGCGAGGAACCAGAAGATCCAGCGCCAGTTGCCGGCCAGCAGCACCCAGCCGCCGATCATCGGCGCGAGCGCCGGCGCGATCGTGAACAGCATCGACACGTTCGACATCAGGCGCTGCACGACCGGGCCCTGGTACAGGTCGCGCATGATCGCGCGCGCGACGATCCAGCCGGCGCCTGCACAGGTGCCCTGCAGCGCACGGAAGAACCACAGGCTGTCGATGGACCAGGTCAGCGCGCAGCCGATCGAAGCCAGGGTGAACACCGCGACGCCGCCGATGACGACGGGCCGGCGGCCCAGCGCGTCCGACAGCGGTCCGTGCACGAGCGACATCACGGCCAGCGCGACGAGATAGATCGACAGGGTCTGCTGCATCGCGAAGTCGTTCGCGCCGAACTCCGCCGCGATGGCCGGAAACGCCGGGAACATCGTGTCGATCGCGAACGGACCGAACATGGCCAGTCCGGCGAGCAGCACGGTCAGGCCGGGCTTGGGCGTCACGCTCATGGCCGGACCGCAGGCGCTGCGCCGGTTCCCGCGCCTGCCGTGCCGCGGCCGGCAGGCGCTGCGCCCTCCTTCGCCGCCGCCCGCGCCGACGGCAGCCGGCGCGCCGAC
>NZ_JANFVR010000127.1 GCF_024609805.1 Tahibacter caeni
CGCTACGCCGGCGCCGGCCGCGGCACGTCCCGCCGACGCCGGTCACGCCGCAGCGCCGGCATCGGCTGCGCTGCCGCTGCTGCTGGTCTCGATCGACGGCTTCCGCACCGATTATCTGGATCGCGGCAAGACGCCGCGGCTCGCCGCGCTCGCGGCCAGCGGCGTGCGCGCCGACGCCCTGCGCCCGTCGTTCCCGTCGCTGACGTTCCCGAACCACTACACGCTCGTCACCGGGCTGTATCCGGACCATCACGGCATCGTGCACAACCGCATCGAAGGCGACGGCGCGAACGACAAGTTCGTCTACAACGACGCGAGCACGACGGCCGACGCGCGCTGGTGGGGCGGCGAGCCGATCTGGGTCGGCGCCGAACGCCAGGGCCTGCGCAGCGCGACGATGTTCTGGCCCGGCTCCGACAGCGCGATCGCCGGCGTGCGGCCGAGCTACTGGAAACCGTTCGACCGCAATGTCACGCCCGAACAGCGCGTCGACACGGTGCTCGGCTGGCTCGACCTGCCGGCGGACCAGCGTCCGCGCTTCCTGACCCTGTATTTCGAACACGTGGACCGCGCCGGCCACGACCACGGCCCGTCGTCGCCCGAGGTCAATACGGCGCTGGCCGAGGTCGACGCCGCGCTGGGCCGGCTGTTCGACGGCCTCGCCGCGCGCGGCCTCGACGGCGCGATCAACATCATCGTCGTGTCCGACCACGGTCTCGCCGCCTCGAGCAGCGAACGCACCGTCGTCATCGACGACATCGTCAATCTCAAGCGCGTGCGCGCCGTGAACTACGGCGTGGTCGCCGGCTTCGCGCCCGAACCCGGCCAGCAGGCCTACGCGTATCAGACCCTGGTCAAGCGCCACGACCACATGCGCTGCTGGCGCCGCACGCAGATGCCGGCGCGCTTCCACTACGGCAGCAATCCGCGCATTCCGCCGATCGTCTGCCTTGCCGATCCGGGCTGGATCATCGCGCGGGCAGAGTGGCTCGAGAGCCATTCCGACGGCGCCGCGCGCGGCGAGCACGGCTACGACAACGACGTGCCCGAAATGCGCGCGCTGTTCGTCGCGAGCGGCCCGGCCTTCCGCCGCGGCACGCGCGTACCCGAATTCGACAACGTCGACGTCTACCCGCTGCTCGCACATCTGCTGCGCATCCGGCCGGCCCCGAACGACGGCAATCCCAGGACCATGCGCGGCATCCTGCGCGACGGCGGCTAGTCCGTCACGGAGCGAAGGCGCGCGACCGGCGCGCCTCTTCCGTCGCGCCGTCAGAGACCGATGCGGCGCAGCGCCGCCGCGTAGCGTCCGGCGATGCGCGCAGCGTCGCGATGACGGCCGTCGCGGACGCACCACTGGCCGTCGACCATGACGTCGCGCACCAGATTGCGATTGCCCGCGAACACGACCGTGTCGAGCAAGGCGCCGGGCTCGCGGCCGGCGAGCTGCGGCGCGTGTTCGTCGAGCACGAGCAGGTCGGCGCGCGCGCCCGCCTCGATCGCACCGAGCGCCGCGCCGGCGGCGCGCGCGCCGCCGAACAGTGCATCGCCCCAGAGCGTCTCGCCGACGCTGGTCGAGGACTCCGACACGGCGATATTGCGATGCCGCGACACGAGCCGCTGGCCGTATTCGAGCCAGCGCAACTCCTCGACCGGCGACACCGAGATGTGGCTGTCCGAACCGATGCCGAGCACGCCGTCGGCGGCCAGGAAATCCTTCAGCGGAAACAGGCCGTCGCCGAGGTTGGCCTCGGTGGTCGGACACAGGCCGGCGACGGCACCGCTCGCGGCGATGCCGCGCATCTCCGCGTCGGTCAGATGCGTCGCGTGCACGAGGGTCCAGCGCGCGTCGACCGGCGCGTTCGCGAGCAGCCACTCCACCGGCCGCGCATTGCGCAGCGCGAGGCAATCCTGCACTTCGCCGATCTGTTCGGCGATGTGGATGTGGATCGGCGCGTCGTCGACGAGACCGCTGTCGAGCACGGCCTGCAGCGACGCCTGGGGCACCGCGCGCAGCGAATGCAGCGCGACGCCGATGCGCAAGGTCGCACCCTCGTGGACGCGCAGGCGCTGCAGCAGGTCGAGATAGGCGTCCGTCGCATGGCCGAAGCGACGCTGGCGTTCGCCGAGTTCGCGGCCGTCGAAGCCGCCGGTCTGGTACAGGGTCGGCAGCAGGGTCAGACCGATGCCGGTTTCGCGCGCCGCCTCGACCAGGGCCAGCGACATGGTCGCCGGATCGGCGTACGGCCTGCCGTCGGGCTGGTGATGCAGATAGTGGAACTCGCAGACCTGGGTGTAGCCGGCCTCGAGCATTTCGACGTAGAGCTGCGCGGCGATCGCGCGCAGTTCGTCGGGACCGATGCGCCCGGCGAACGCATACATGGTTTCGCGCCAGGTCCAGAAACTGTCTTCGGCGTGGGTCTGGCGCTCGGCCAGGCCAGCCATCGCACGCTGGAACGCATGCGAATGCAGGTTGGGCATGCCTGGCAGCAGCCAGCGGCCGAGGCGCTCGGCCGTTGTATCGGCTTGCGCGTCGATCGCGGCGAAGCGGCCGCCATCGATCCTGAGGGCGGTATCCGCTTCCCAGCCGTGCGGCAACCAGGCGTAGTCGCTGCGATACGACGTCATGGGGCAATTCTCCGTTGGTGCGCGACCGCAGCCGCGGCGAGGCGCGCATGGTGAGCGTTCGGCGGCGCCGCGCCAAGCCTTGCGCCGATAGCGAATCTGTCGTTCGCGGCGACAGCGGACTCGTCCGCTGTCGCCGCCGCCGGCTCGAATACCTGCCGTGCGGGCGATCGCCGCCGCCTCGACTCGCCAGCTCCGGCTCCGAAAAGCGGAGGTCCGTGGTCGCCGGAACCCGCTCGACCGCCGGTAACGGCAGCGGGCCGGACTGCTACCATCGCGCCATGGATACGAACTGGGATTGCCTGCTGCTGGACTGCCGGCTCGCGAGCCTCGTCGACAACGGCCGGCCCTACGGACGCATCGACGATGCAGCGGTCGCCTGGAAAGACGGCCACATCACGTTCGCCGGCCCGCGCGCGGAACTGCCGGCCGCGCCGGCGGCGCTGGCTCGCGAGGTCGACTCGCTGCGCGGCGCCTGGATCACCCCGGGACTCATCGACTGCCACACCCATCTGGTCTTCGCCGGCGACCGCGCGCTCGAATACGAACAGCGTCTCAACGGCGTCAGCTACGAAGACATCGCGCGCGCCGGCGGCGGCATCAATTCCACCGTGCGCCAGACGCGCGCGGCCTCGATCGACGAACTGCTTGCGCAGTCGCTGCCTCGTGCGGAAGCGCTGCGCGCCGACGGCGTGACCACGCTCGAGATCAAGTCGGGCTACGGCCTGAACCTGGCCGGCGAGCGCACGATGCTGCAGGTCGCGCGGCGCATCGGCGAAGTGCTCGGCATCGGCGTGCGCACGACGTTCCTCGGCGCGCACGCGCTGCCGCCGGAATTCGCCGGCAATCAGTCGGGCTATGTCGACGAGGTCTGCATCCACATGATGCCGGCGCTCGCGGCCGAAGGCCTCGTCGACGCGGTCGACGCGTTCTGCGAGAAGATCGCGTTCACGCCGAGCGAGACGCGGCGGGTGCTGGAGACCGCGCACGGGCTCGGCCTGCCGGTCAAGCTGCATGCGGACCAGCTCAGCGATTCGCACGGCGCCGCGCTCGTCGCCGAGTTCCGCGGCCTGTCCGCCGACCACATCGAGTACACCGGCACCGCCGGGGTCAAGGCGATGGCCGCGGCCGGCACCGTGGCCGTGCTGCTGCCCGGCGCATTCCACGTGCTGCGCGAGACCCAGCTGCCGCCGATCGCCGCGCTGCGCGAGCACGGCGTCGCGATGGCCGTGTCGACCGACCTGAATCCGGGCACTTCGCCGCTGCTCTCGCTGCGCCTGGCCATGAGCCTGGCCTGCACCCTGTTCCGGCTCACGCCCGAGGAAGCCCTGCGCGGCGCCACCGTACACGCGGCGCGCGCGCTCGGCCTCGGCGACCGCGGCCGCGTCGCGGCCGGCCTGCGCGCCGATCTCGCGGTCTGGGACATCGACGAGCCGGCCGAGCTCTGCTACTGGCTCGGCGACCGCGGCGCGCAGCGCGTCTACGCGGGCGGCAAGCGGCTGATCTGACGCGTCTCCGAACCGCAGGCACGAAGAACCCCGCCGAGGCGGGGTTCTTCGTTCAGGCCGTCGGCCCTGCGCGGGCCGGCGTGGATCAGGCGGCCGGCTTCTTCGCCGCCGGCTTCTTCACCGCAGGAGCGGCCTTCTTCGCAGCCGCCTTGCTGACGGTCTTCGTCGCCGCATCGGTCTTGATGGCGTGCGGACGGATGTTGCCGTAGCTGCCGGAATAGGTCTTGCCCTTGCGGGTCTTCTTGTCGCCCTTACCCATTTCGAATCACTCCAGGAATTGCTTGCAATGGCCGCGTAGCTTACCAGTGCGGCGGCCGCGCGCAAAACCGGGCCGGACCGGCCTCAGTGCGCGTGACCGTGGCCGGAACAGGCCGGGCGGACGGCGGCCTCCTTCGGCGGCTCGCAGCGCGGGGCGTGGCAGTCGACGCCGTCGAGCTGCACGGTCACGTGCTCGATGCCGAAACGCCGGCGCAGCACGCGGCCCACGGCGAGGATCGCCGCGTCGGGCTGCATGTCGCCGTTGAGACGCGCATGCAGGGTCGCGACGCGGACGCCACCGGCGAGCTGCCAGACATGCACGTGGTGCACATCGCGCACGCCGGGCACTTCGGCCTCGACGCCGTCGGCGACGCTCGCGACCTCCACGCCTTCGGGCACGCCTTCGAGCAGGATGTGCGCCGAGCGGCGCAGCAGGCGCCAGGCGCTGTTGAGGATCAGCAGCGAGACGAACACCGAGATGGCCGGATCCGCCCAGAGCCAGCCGAGATAACGCACGAGCAGCGCCGCGCTGACCGCGCCGAGCGAACCGAGCAGATCGCCGATCACGTGCAGGCGCGCGCCGGCCGTATTGAGGTCGTCGTGGTCGTGGCCGCCGAGCACGCCGAGCACGAGCAGGTTGACGGCCAGGCCGACCAGCGCGACGAGCAGCATCAGGCCCGACAGTATCGGCGCCGGCGCGTAGAAGCGCTGCACGGCTTCGAACAGGATCCAGCCGACCAGCGCGAACTGCGACAGCGCATTCGTGTAGCCGACCAGCACTTCGAGCCGCGCGTAGCCGAAGCTGCGCCGCGCGTCGGCCGGACGCTGTGCGAAATGGGCGCCAAACCAGGCGAACAGCAGCGCGAGCGCGTCGACGAGCATGTGGCCCGCATCGGCGACCAGCGCGAGCGAACCGGACAGCCAGCCACCGACCGCCTCGGCGACGAGCGTCACGGTCGTCAGCGCGAACGCGAGCATGAGCTTGCGCGTACGCGTCGCGTCGCTAGAAAAACCGGCTACGTGACTGCGGCCCTCGTCGTCGAGCTCCGCATGGCTGTGGCCGTGCGCGTGGTCGTGGCCGTGCGTGTGATCCGGGTGATCGTGCGCGTGATCGTGGGAATGATCGGCGGTGTGGGAATGCGTGTGGCCGTGGACGAGCTGAGCCGAGCCGTCCGGCGCGGATCCGGAAGCGTGCGCAGGCGTGGCGGCGGGCGGCGAAGACGGGCGGCTCATGACGGGTGGGCGTGGCGGCGACGGACCATGCTAGGAACCGCGGCACCGGTTACACAATCACTCGTGCCGGCAGTTCGCGTCGTGCACGTGGGACAGGCGCAGATTCACGAGATGCGCGATCGCGAGCAGGCTGCCGCCCGTGGTGACCAGCCAGGCATGCGTCACGGCAGACTGCTCGAAATCGACGAGCACGCCGGCCAGCAGCAGCGCGAGCGCCGGCAACAGCAGCAGCAGCGCATTCGCGCGGCGGTGGCGGCGATACCCCAGCAGCAGCATGACCGTCGCGAGCGTGCAGGCGAACACGACGAAGGCGCGCTCGATCGCGTGATCGGCCAGTACGGCCAGGCCCAATGCCGGCAGCACCGCTATGACGAACGGCAGCAGGGCGCAATGGATCGCGCAGAGAAACGACGCCGTCGCGCCGAAACGGTCGGCGATGCCCGCGAAGCTGCGAAAGCGCGCGCGCCGGACGGCAGCGGTGTCGTCGGATGGGTCGGAACTCAATTCAGCAGCCTCGCACGACATACGGAACGACACCTTGGGGGGCGGGAGTGTAGGGCATGACTTCCGACAGGCGTTGCGGCCGCCAGTTTTGATACTGTATAACATAACGATTCAAGCTGACAGCCCCTTCCCTTGGAGTCCTGCATGAAAAAGAGCGTGCTCGCGCTGGCGATCGCCGCGCTGCTGACCGCCGGCAACGCCGGTGCATCCCCGGATGCGGATCCTTCTGCCGCCGGCGGCGAACGCAATTCGCCGGAACAGGCGCACCGGCTGGACGAAGTGGAGGTCAGCGCGCTGCCGATCAAGCAGAGCGCCGACGACGTCATCGCACCGGTCAGCGTACTGGCCGGCGCCGAACTCGACGACGCCAAGGCCGGCACCCTCGGCGAGACCGTGGCCAGGCAGCCCGGCGTGCAGACCACCTATTTCGGCCCCGGCGTAGGCCGTCCAGTGATCCGCGGCCTCGACGGCCCGCGCGTCGGTGTGCTGTCCAACGGCGCGAGTTCGGGCGACGTATCCACGGTCAGTCAGGACCATGCGGTCTCGATCGAGCCGTTCCTGGCCGACCAGATCGAAGTGCTCAAGGGGCCGGCCACCCTGCTCTACGGCTCGGGCGCGATCGGCGGCGTCGTCAACGTCGTCGACGGCCGCATTCCCGACAAGCAGCCCGAGCGGCCGTTCTCCGGCCGCGTCGAGCTGCGCGGCAACGACGGCGCGAACGAGCGCACCGGCATGGCGCGCGTCGATCTCGGCGCCGGCGACTTCGTGCTGCATGCTGACGGCACCTACCGCGATACCGACGACTACGACGGTCCCGACGGCAAGATCGCCAACAGTTTCCTGACCACGAAATCGGGATCCTTCGGCGGCTCGTGGATCACCGACGGCGGCTTCGTCGGCCTGGCGGTTTCGCGCTTCCTCGACCATTACGGCAACCCGGCCGAACCCGGCAATCCGGAAGAAGGCGAAGCCGGCGTCACGTTGAAGCTCAGCCAGACGCGCTACGACCTCAAGAGCGGCATCAACCTCGACGCGGGCGCGCTCGAAGCTGTGCGCGTCAACTTCAGCCACACGGACTACACGCATACGGAATTCGAAGGCGACGAAGTCGGCACCGTGTTCCTGAGCCAGTCCAACGAGGGCCGCCTGGAACTCGTACAGGGCGAGCTCGCCGGCTGGCGCGGCGCGTTCGGCCTGCAGTTCCTGCGCCGCGACTTCCAGGCCATCGGCGAAGAAGCGTTCGTGCCGCAGACCCTGACGCGCGGCTACGGCCTGTTCGCGATGGAGCAGCGCGAGTGGGACCGCTTCAAGCTCGAGCTCGGCGCGCGCACCGATCGGCAGACCAGCGATCCGGTCGACGGCGCCAAGCGCAGCTTCTCGCCGCTGAGCCTGTCGACGGGACTCGCCTTCAAGCTCGCCGACGGCTGGCATCTGAACCTCAATCTCGATCGCGCCCAGCGCGCGCCGGCCGAGGAAGAACTGTTCGCGAACGGCCCGCACGTCGCGACCGAATCGTTCGAGATCGGCCTGCCGACAGCGACCAAGGAAACCTCCAACCAGGTCGAACTCGGCCTGCATTTCCACAGCGACTTCGTCGACGCGAAGGTGTCGGGCTACGTCAACCGCTTCAACGACTACATCTATCTGGCCGATACCGGCGAGACCGAAGACGACCTGCCGCTGCGCCAGTGGTCGCAGGCCGACGCACGCTTCCACGGCTTCGAAGGCGAAGCGGTGTTCAAGTTGTCGGAAGGCCCGGGCGGCCACTACGACCTGCGCGTCTGGGGCGACACCGTGCGCGCGAAGCTCGACGACGGCGGCAACCTGCCGCGCATCGCACCGGCGCGCGCCGGCGTGGATCTCAAGTGGTCGGCCGACGCCTGGCGCGCGAGCGTCGGCGCGGCGCACTACTTCTCGCAAGACCGCACGGCCGCCTTCGAAACGACTACCGACGGCTTCACCCTGGTCAACGCGCACCTGAGCTACACCCTGGACAGCGGTGGCACGACGAGCTGGGAGTTCTTCGCCGACGGCACCAACCTGAGCAACCAGACCGCACGCCTGGCCACGTCCTACATCAAGGACAAGGCACCGCTGCCGGGCCGCGCGATCGCGTTCGGCGTGCGCGCGTTCTTCTGACGCGGCGTACGCTGCCGTCGCGATGCACACGCATCGCGACGGCGACTTCGCAGCGCCGGTACTGGAACCGGCGCTGCAGAAAATCGCAGCAACTCCGTGCTCCACACCCTCCGAGTGGCAGCCGGACCGACGGGGCGCTTCTGCGCCCCGTTTTCTTTGCAGCGGCACGCTGCAGCCGATCCTGCGGCTGCAACGGAGGCATCGCCGACATGGCGCGGCATCTGGCACGGGAATACCTACGCGAACGCGGTCCGCGCCATGTCCTCGAAACAGGTGCGTGGGAATTTCGGCAGATATCTTCTGCACCGGCTCCAGGAGCGAGGATCGACGCCTGCGGCGTGGATCCCGAACTTCGACGGCAGCTTCGTCGGTGCGAACCGCGCCATGGTCACGCGCCATTCGCTGATGTCGGATCCGACCTGTTCACGGCCCGAGCACGGCGCCATCGACGGTTACGCATGTGCTTACCGGTACTCACATCTGCAGATCGACTTCGCTTCCGGCGCCGGCGCAGGTCACCGTTCTTCGCTCTGACGGCGTGCTCGATTCCTTCTCGCACGCGCCGTTCCGGGCACAGCTATCCGACCACCCTGCCGCTGGGCCAACTGCCGGCGGGCCGCAACGACGTGGAGATCGCTCCGGCCAATGCCGACCATTCGACCTTGCCGATTTAGGCGCCAGCGACGAATTCCCGAGCTGGCCTTTCCGCTTCTCGGGCTTCCCACTGCCGACGCAGCGCACGGCGATCAGGGGAGTTGAGTTCCGCTACGACAACAGTATGCCCGCACCAGCGCCGCCATTTGTCGGCTATCTCTCCTACATCAAGCTCATGACGCGTGCCTGCAGCGGCTCGAATCCGCCGTAGTCAAACGCGGGCGGGAGGAGCGGTTCACCTCCCGCCAGTTGCGGTAACAGCGTGGCGCCGTGCGGCGCGGCGCTCAGCGTCGCGCGCAGCCGGCGCAGACCCCGTGCACTTCCAGGGTCTGCGCGCGCGGCTTGAAGCCGTGTTCGCGGGCCTGGGCGCTGAGCAGCGCGGCGACGCCGTCGTCGCAGATCTCGATCGCGCCGGCACAGATGTCGCAGATCAGGAACGGTACCTGGTGCGCCTCTTCCGGGTGATGGCAGGAGACGTAGGCGTTGATCGATTCGAGCTTGTGGATGAAGCCGTTCTCGAGCAGGAAGTCGAGCGCGCGGTAGACCGTCGGCGGTGCGGCGCCGGCGCGTTCGTCCTTGAGCCGGTCGAGCAGGTCGTAGGCCTTCACCGGCTTGTCGCTGGCCGCGATCATTTCGAGCACGCGCAGGCGCAGCGGGGTCAGGCGCAGGCCGCGCGTCTCGCAGGCGGCGGCGACGGCCTGCACGAACGCGGCCGCGTCGTGGCGGTGCTCGTGCAGGCCGTGCTTGTGGCCGGCATGGTCGTGGACGTGGTCGTGCGATTCGCTCATGGCCGGATCATAACAGCGGCGCGGATCAGGCCCCGGCCACGGTCATGCGCTCGACGAGGATGGAACCGCAGAGCAGGTGCGAACGCGGATCGACGTCGCTGCCGATCGCGACGATGTTCGCGTAGACGTCGCGCAGGTTGGCCGCAATCGTGATTTCCTCGACCGGATAGGCAATGACGCCGTTCTCGACCCAGAAGCCGACCGCGCCGCGCGAATAGTCGCCGGTCACGCCGTTGACGCCCTGCCCCATCAATTGCGTCACCAGCAGGCCCGTGCCGAGGCGGCGCAGCATGGCCGCGAAATCGTCGCCGCCGCCGCGCACGAGCAGGTTGTGCACGCCGCCGGCGTTGCCGGTGGAGGCCAGGCCGAGCTTGCGCGCGGAATAGCTCGACAGCAGGTAGCGCTGCAGCACGCCGGCCTCGACGAGCGCGCTGCGCTGCGTCTGCACGCCTTCGGCGTCGAACGCGGCCGAGGCATGGCCGCGCGGCAAGTACGGATCCTCGATCAGGTCGACGAAGGCCGGCAGTATCTGTTTGCCGCAGGCGTCGAGCAGGAAGCTGGCCTTGCGATACAGCGCGCCGCCGCTGACCGCGTTGAGCAGGTGCCCGATCAGGCCGCGCGCGACTTCGGGCGCGAACAGCACCGGGCACTGGCGCGTCGTCAGAGTCTGCGCACCCAGGCGCGACAGCACGCGCTCGGCGGCCTTACGGCCGATCTCGGCGGCCGGGCCGAAGTCATCGGCCGCGCGCACCGAGTCGTACCAGTAGTCGCTCTGCATGCCGGCCTCGTCGCCGGCCAGCAGCGAGACCGACAGCATGTGCCGCGTGCCGCGCTCGCGGCCGGTGAAGCCGTGCGAGTTCGCGTAGACCGCGAGCGCCTGGCCGGCCTGCACAGACGCGCCTTCGGAATTCGTGATGCCGTCGACCGCGCGGCCGGCGTCCTCGATCTCCAGGCCCAGCGCGATCGCGCGCTCGACGTCGATGTCCCAGGGATGCCAGACGTCGAGCTCGGGGAATTGCGTCGCCATGCGCGCCGCGTCGGCCAGGCCGGCGGCTGCGTCGGCCTCGGTATAGCGCGCGATCGCGCAGGCCTGCTCGACGGTCTTGGTGATGGAATCCGGATTGAGGTCGGCCGTGCTGGCCGAGCCCTTGCGCTTGCCGAAATACACGGTCACGCCGAAGGAGCGGTCGCGCGTGTGTTCGATGGTCTCGGTCTCGCCGAGGCGCACGCTGACGTTGAGGCCCACGTCGACGCTCGCGGCGACCTCGGCCTCGTCGGCGCCGGCGGCTTTGCAGCGCCGCAGCACGTCCTCGGCGACTTCGGCGAGCCGGTCGAGCTCGGCCAGACTGGCGTCCATGTTGGCGATCTCTGCACTCACAGCCTATTCTTCCCTTCTTTTCCGGCACTGCCCCACGTCATGCGCGAACACGACGACGATTTTTCCGAAGACGACGGCGACGATTCGCCGAGCCGCAGCCAGCGGCGCCGCGACGCGCTGGCCGTGTTCGAGCTGGCCGAACGCCTGGTCGCGCTCAGCGACGCGCAGCTCGCCCAGCTCGCGCTCGACGAGGACATCCGCGACGAAGTGGAAAAGGCGCGTCGCGTGACCCAGCAGATCGCGCGCAAGCGCCAGATCCAGTACCTCGCCAAGATCCTGCGCCGGCGCGAGGACGAGCTGCCGCCGCTGCGCGCCCAGCTCGACCACGACCGCCAGCTCGCGCGGCGCGAGACCGCCGAGCTGCATCGGCTGGAGGAATGGCGCGAGCGGCTGATCGCCGACGGCGACGAGGCGCTGGCCCAGCTGCTCAACGTGTTTCCGGCGGCCGACCGCCAGCACCTGCGCCAGCTCGCGCGCCAGGCGCGCGTGGAACGCCACGAGAACCGGCCGCCGCATGCGTTCCGCGAACTGTTCCGCGAGCTGCGCGACCTGTTCGGCGAACACCCGGCCGGCGACGACGCGCACGCGTGAAGCGGCGTCGTCACGCGGCGGTTCCGCCGACGGTGATGCCGTCGATCTTGAGCGTCGGCTGGCCGACGCCGACCGGAACGCTCTGTCCTTCCTTGCCGCAGACGCCGACGCCGTCGTCCAGGCGCAGGTCGTTGCCGATCATGCTGATGCGGTTCATGACGTCGGGACCGGAACCGACGAGGGTCGCGCCCTTGACCGGGCGCGTGACCTTGCCGTCCTCGATCAGGTAGGCCTCGCTGGCCGAGAACGTGAAGCGGCCGTTCGTGATGTCGACCTGGCCGCCGCCGAAGTTGACCGCGTACAGGCCGCGCTTGACCGACGCGATGATCTCGCCCGGATCGTGCGCGCCGGCCAGCATGTAGGTGTTGGTCATGCGCGGCATCGGCAGGTGGGCGAAGGATTCGCGCCGGCCGTTGCCGGTCGGGCGCATGCCCATCAGGCGCGCGTTGAGCTTGTCCTGCATGTAGCCGCGCAGGATGCCGTCCTCGATCAGCACGGTGCTCTCGGTCGGCACGCCCTCGTCGTCGACGTTGAGCGAACCGCGGCGGCCGGGCATCGTGCCGTCGTCGACGACGGTGACGCCGGGCGCCGCGACGCGCTGACCCAGGCGCCCGGAAAACGCCGAGGTGCCCTTGCGGTTGAAATCGCCTTCGAGGCCGTGGCCGACGGCTTCGTGCAGCAGCACGCCGGGCCAGCCCGGCGCGAGCACGACTTGCATGCTGCCGGCCGGCGCGTCGACCGCCTCGAGATTGACGAGCGCGAGGCGCACGGCTTCGCGTGCCCAGCCCTGGGCGCGGCCGCCGGCCAGCAGCTCGGTGTAGTCGTAGCGGCCGCCGCCGCCCGCGCTGCCGCTCTCGCGGCGGCCGTTCTGTTCGGCGATGACCTGGATGTTGAACCGCACCAGCGGCCGCACGTCGGCGGCCAGGGTACCGTCGGCCGCGGCGACGAGCACGGTGTCGATGCCGGCGGAAATGCTGACGATGACCTGGCTCACGCGCGGATCCTGCGCGCGCGCATACGCGTCGATCTCGCGCAGCAGCGCGATCTTCCCGGCGCTGTCGAGGCTGTCGATCGGATCGATGGGCCGGTACAGCGCGCGCGCATTGCCGACCGCGAGCGCGCGGCCGACGCCGTTGGCGCCGGCCTTGGCCACGGCGCGCGCGGCGCCGG
>NZ_JANFVR010000128.1 GCF_024609805.1 Tahibacter caeni
GCCGGACGGAGGCTCGCCGGGCGGCCGGTCGACCCCGCCGGGCTGCAGACGGGTTTCGCCGTCGGGCGGCGGCCGGTTGCGCGCCTCGTCGCCGGGCAGCCGCGTCGCCGACGGATTCATCGTCAGCGCACCGAAGGACTGCGGGCTGCGGCGCAGGAAGTCCCAGCCGCCGCGTTCGCGGTACTCGCCGGCCAGGCGCACGGCGACCTGTTCGGCGCGCTGCACGGCCACGGCGTCGAGGTAGGTCGCGAAGCCGCTCGCGAACGCGCGCTGCTGCCAGGCTGCATAGCCGAGCAGGCTCGCGACGCTGAGCCCGGCGCAGAGCAGGAACAGGCGATGCCACAGACGCATGGGTCGGCCCGGCATGAGGTCTTCCGATTGTGCCACTGCGGGCGCGCCGTCCGGCCTCAGCCCGGGCGATGCGGTGAGAGGCCGCCGCGGAAGCCTGCAGACGCCGGGCAAGTCGGCGGCAGGGGCACGACGACGGCATGGCCGCGAACGGCGCGGTGCTCGACGCACGCGAGCGCGCACGCCTCGCCGCGCATCGGCGAGGCGGCGCGGCGCGAAACGGACGGCAGGCGGATCGGCGTGGTCATCGTTGTCCCTGCGGCAGTCGGAGCGGCGGTGCCGCAACCCTAGGACGCGATCGCGCAAGCGCGATGCAGGAATGTGGGAGATTTCGCGCAGTTTCGCGCCCAGCTTCCGGCACAGGCCGGCGCCGGCGGAGCCGGCATAGGCTGCGGCGATCACCCTGGGGAGTATTCGCGATGAAGCTCAGTTTCTGCGTGGGCGCCGTGCTGTTGTGTGCCGCCGCGATCGCCGCGGCGGCCGAACAGGTCGAGCGCAGCGAAGTCCTGACGATGGGGACCAAGGCCGGCTTCCAGGAAGCGCGCTACGCCGACGACGGCAGCGTACGCGTGCACTACGAATTCAACGACCGCGGCCGAGGCCCCAGGTACGACGCCGAATACCGCATCGCCGCCAACGGCGGCCTCGGCGCGATGACGAACAAGGGCAACGACTACTTCAAGGCCGCCGTCGACGAGAGCTTCAACCGCGACGGCAAGACGTTCCGCTGGAAGAATTCGTCCGAGGACGAGACGCGCACGGTCGACGGCGAGGCCTTCTACCTGAGCCTCAACGGCATGCCCGAGGAATTCGTGCTGCTGACGCGCGCGCTGCTGAAGGCGCCGGATCACCGGCTCGCGATACTGCCGGCCGGCGAGGCGCGCATCGAGAAACTGACCGAGCTGCGCGTCAAGGGCAAGCCCGGCGCGAAGAAGGTCACGCTGTACGCGATACACGGCCTGGATCTGACGCCGAGCTTCATCTGGCTCGACGACCAGCAGCGTTTCTTCGCGAGCTATTCGAGCTGGTCTTCGCTCGTGCGCGAGGGCTACGACGAGGTGCTGCCGACCCTGGGCAGGACCCAGGACGCGCAGGAGAAGCAGCAGGCCGAACAGCGCGCCAAGACCCTGACCGAGCCGCTCACGCGGCCGCTGCTGATCCGCAACGTGCGCGCGTTCGATCCGGCCAGCGGCAGCATCGTCGACGACGCAGCCGTGCTGATCGACAAGGGCCGCATCGTCGCGGCGGGCAAGGCGGCCGAGGTCGCGGCGCCGGCGGCTGCCGACACCCTGGACGGCGGCGGCAAGTTCCTGATGCCGGGCCTCTGGGACATGCACGTCCATTTCTTCAGTCCGGCCGACGGCGTGCTCGACATCGCCGGCGGCGTCACGACCGTGCGCGACCTCGCCAACAACCCGCCGGTGCTGGCCGAACGCATCAAGGCCATCGAGAGCAACCGCGACATCGGCCCGCGCATCATCAAGGCCGGCATCATCGACGGGCCGGGTCCGTTCGCCGGACCGACCAAGGCACTGGCCGACAACGAGGCCGACGCGCAGCGCATCGTCGACGACTACGCCGCGAGCGGCCACGAGCAGATCAAGATCTACAGCTCGATCAAGCCCGAGCTGATGCCGGCCATCGCGCGCATGGCGCATGCCAAGGGCCTGCGCGTCAGCGGCCACGTGCCGGCCTACATGACGGCGCAGCAGTTCGTCGAGAACGGCGCCGACGAGATCCAGCACATCAACATGCTGATGCTGAATTTCCTGTTCGACAAGGTGCAGGACACGCGCTCGCCGGCGCGCTTCACCTCGATCGGCGAATACGGCGCCGGCATCGATCTCGGTTCGCCGGCGGTGCGCGACTTCGTCGCGCTGCTCAAGCGCCGCGACATCGTCGTCGATCCGACCCTCAGCACGTTCGAGGACATGTTCCTCGGCCGACCGGGTCTGCCGGGCCCGGGCTTCGCGGCGATCCAAACGCGCCTGCCGCTGACCTGGCAGCGCAGCATCAAGTCCGGTGCAGGCGGGCTGCCGATCAAGCCGGGCCAGGAAGCGGCTTACCGCGACGGCTACCAGCGCATGATCGACTTCGTCGGCCTGCTCTACCGCAGCGGCGTGCGCATCGTCTCGGGCACCGACGGCAGCAGCGGCCTGCAGCTGCAGCGCGAGCTCGAGCTCTACGTCGCGGCCGGCATTCCGCCGAAGGACGTGCTGCGCATCGCGACCTACGACAGCGCCGGCGTCATGAAGCGCGACAAGGAATACGGCCGCATCGCGCCGGGCTACGTCGCCGACCTGATCCTCGTCGACGGCGATCCGACGATGAACATGGCCGACATCCGCAAGGTGCGCACCGTGATCCGCGGCGACCGCCGTTACGACAGCGCCAAGCTGTTCAGCGCGATCGGCATCGCGCCGTCGCCGTAAGGCAACCCGCCGCGCCGCCGCAACGGCGGCGCGGCATCCGGTCATCGCTTGCTTGCGTGCAGGACGGCCACGGGCGATTTCCGGGCATCCGTGCATCTCTGCAAACGGCACCGCAGCCGCGCAGCATCACTCCGAATCCTTGCGCCGCTTTGCGCGCGGATGCGCCGCGTCGTAGACGCGCGCGAGGTGCTGGAAATCCAGATGGGTATAGATCTGCGTCGTGGAAATGTCCGCATGGCCGAGCAGCTCCTGCACCGCGCGCAGGTCGCCGGAGGATTCGAGCAGGTGGCTCGCGAACGAGTGGCGCAGCAGATGCGGATAGACGCGCTTCCAGACGCCCTGCGCCTGGGCCCAACCCTTCAGGCGCTTGCGCACGCTGGCCGGCGAGATCGGCCGGCCGCCGCGGCCGGTGAACACCGGCGCGGCATCCGCGGGACCGGCCTGCTCGCGCAGGTGCCGCAGCGCCTCGAGCGCCTTGCTGCCGATCGGCACGACACGGGTCTTGGAACCCTTGCCGAGCACTCGAACGAGGCCTTGCGCGAGATCGACGTCGCGCCAGGCCAGGCCGGTCAGTTCGGCCAGGCGCAGGCCGCTGGAATAGAACAGCTCCAGCATCGCGCGGTCCTGCACGGCCTCGGGCGTGTCGGTCGGTATCTCGACGAGCGCGGCGGCCTCGTCGACGTCGAGCACCTGGGGCAGCTTGCGGCGCAGTTTCGGCGCGCGCACGTCCAGCGCCGGGTCCTCGGCGATGACACCTTCGCGCAGCAGCCAGCGGAAGAAGCTGCGGCAGGCCGACAGCAGGTGATGCAGGCTGCCGGGCTCGCGGCCGCGCCGGTGCTCGCGCGCGACGAGGCTGCGCAGCGGCTCGGCGCGCAGCTCGCGCCAGTGGCGCAGGCCCAGCGACTGCGCATGTGCCTGCAGCAGGCCGAGCTCGCGCGCGTAGTTCACGATTGTGCCGGGCGCGTAGCGCTTCTCGACGCGCAGGTAGTCGAGAAAACGCGCGACCTCGCCGGCGAGCACGTCCATCCGTGCCGGCTCAGGCCAGCGGGTAGCGCGCGACCGACGCCGTGATCGCCTCGGCGATGAGCTTCAGGAAAACCGTGCCCATGCCCGGGTGGAAGCGGTCCATGTCGTGGCTGCCGATCGCGAGCATGCCCAGGCCGTTGACCGGCATCAGCACGGCCGACAGCACCTCGCCGGCGCGGGCGCCGAACAGCGCGTTGAGCTTGTCCGGCTGCAGCCGGCCGCAGAGTGGTTCGTTGCGCTGCAGGAACTCGGCGAAGGCCGGCAGCGCGGCCCGGCCGCCGGGTTCGAGGATCAGCCATTCGTTGCCGGTCAGCGTGTCGCTGCGGCCGAACAGCACGATGCGCACGAGGTCGGTATGGAAGTCTTCGGTCAGGCCGGCGACGACGCGGTGGAGGCTGTCTCCGAGCGACGTGGCGCGCATCAGCGACAAGGTCAGCGTGTGCACGCGGATCATCAACTGCTCGTTCTCGTGCGCGATCTCGATGAGCTCGCGCAGGCGCCGCGTCAGCTCGCGGTTCTTGTCGCGCAACACGTCGAGCTGGTAGCTCGCGAGCGAGGCCGCGGCGCCCTGGTCGCGGGGCAGGCGCAGCGCCATCGCGAGATCGGGAAACTCGTTGAGGAATTCCGGATGCCGGCGCAGGTAGCTCGCGACTTCCATCGCGGTGAGGCCGTCCTTCAGGCTCAGATCGCTCATAGGTGATAGTTCCCTTCGAAGACGAATGCGGCGGGTCCGGTCATCCAGACCGGCTGGCCCGGTCCCGCCCAGGAAATCTGCAGCCGGCCGCCGGGCAGTTGCACCTCGACGTCAGCGCCGACGCGGCCGCGCCGGGCAAGCGCGACGACCGCGGCGCAGGCGCCGCTGCCGCAGGCCTGCGTCTCGCCGACGCCGCGTTCCCAGACGCGCAGGCGAATGGCTTGCGGCGACAGTACTTGCGCGAACCCGACGTTCGCGCGATCCGGAAAATCGGCGTGGGTTTCCAGCGCCGGTCCCCAGTCGGCTACGGGCGCCCCGATGACGTCGGCCACTTCGATGACCGCATGCGGATTGCCCATGGACACGGCGCCGAACGCGATTTCGGTGGCGCCGAGCGTGCGCTTGTAGGTCGTTGCGGCCTGCGTCTCGCGCAGTGGAATCGCCGCGGGCGCGAACTGCGGCACGCCCATGTCCACGCGCACGCGGCCGTCGGCGAGGATTTCTACGGCGACCGCGCCGCTCGGGCTTTGCAGCCGGGTCAGTCCATCGGCGAGCGCGCCGGCGCGGTGCAGCCACGCGGCGACGCAGCGCACGCCGTTGCCGCACTGGCCGGCCTCGCTGCCGTCGCGGTTGTAGATGCCGTAGCGCCAGGCGCAGTCCGGATCGCGCGACGGCTCTATGGTCAGCAGCTGGTCGAAGCCGACGCCGACGTGGCGGTCGCCGAGCCGCGCGATCTGTGCGGCGGTCAGCGGCAACGCGCGGTCGCGGCAGTCGATCACGACGAAATCGTTGCCGATTCCGTGCATTTTGCTAAAAGGCAACAAATTTTCCGTCGTCGGCGCCATCGCGGATCATTGCGCCGCGGCGTTCTTGGCCGGCGGCGGCGTCGTGCCGGGTTTGACGAGATCGCCCTTGTTGCCGCAGGCGACGAGCAGGCAGAGCAGGGCGAGCAGAGACAAGGTGCGCAGGAGCGTGGACATGGCCGGTTCCGTGATGGCGGAGCGCGGAGCGCGCCGTGGTGCGGGATGAACGAGGGATGCAGTATAACGAGGCCCATCCCGGGTACGGCGACCTCCCATGCTGCCAGACATTCCCGCCCTGTTGCCGGCCATTGCGGCCGCGGTCCTCGGACTGGCCGTGCTGATGCAGTCCTTCGCCGTACGCCGCCGCTGGCGCCAGCGGCGGCGGCTGTCGGCCTGCCATCGCGGCGCCTGGCTGCTCGTGCTGCTGAGCCTGGCCCTGCTCGCTTGCCTGCTGTCGCTGTCGCTGGACGGCTATCGCCGCCTCGTCGCCGAGCAGCCCGTCGCGCAGATCGGCGTGCGCGCATTCGGGCCGCAGCAATGGGCCCTGCGTGTGGACCTCGCCGACGGCACGCACGAGAGCGTGCAGCTCGCCGGCGACGACTGGCAGCTCGACGCGCGCGTGATCAAGTGGACGCCGCGCGCCGTCAGTCTCGGCGCGCAGCCGCTGTATCGCGTCGAGCGCATCAGCGGCCGCTGGCGCGATACGGCCAAGGCCCAGTCGACGCCGCCGAGCGTCGCGGCGCTCGGCGGCGACGGCGTGCTCGATCTCTGGCAGCTCAAGCGCCGCTATCCGGCCTGGCTGCCCTGGGTCGACGCCGATTTCGGCAGCGCGGCCTACATGCCGCTGATCGACGGCGCGCGCTACGAGGTCACGCTCGCCGCCGCCGGCGGCCTGATCGCGCGACCGGCCGATGCGCAGACCAAGGCCAAGCTCGAGGCCATGGACTGGTAAGACCCCGCGGCACGCGCAAACCTCCCGATGAGCGCGCGGCAGCCGGCACCGTCCGTTCGCTTCGGTGCCGTGGCACGTTTTTCCCGATTCGTGGGCCGCTGCGGCGGCAACGCATCGTCGTCACCGGCCGGTCGAATCCATGTACTCCTCGCAATACCCCTGGGTAGAACTCTATCGCGCGCTGCTGGATCTTTCCGACTCCGACGGCGACGCATATCCGACCTTGCTGCAGCCGTGGCTCGCGCAGCAGGCCGAGGAAGCGCGCTGGCCGCCGGCGTTCGCGCGGCGCACGCAGCGGGACTGGGCAGCGGCGAGCAGCGAGGATCTCTGCCGGCTCTATGCGATGTTCCGCGTCACCTCGCTGTTGCTGCTGCGTTTCCAGCACGGTCGCGCCGGCACGTCCGACTACGCCGGCCCGCCGATCACGGCCGCGGGCTTTCTCGCGTTCCACGAGGCGCTCGGCCTGCAGGTGCCGCACACGCCGGCTTACCATCCGTTCTTTCATGAAATCGTCGCCGTCGAACCCGAACCCGAACCCGAGCCCGCCGCGCCGGTCCTCGTGCTCGGCGAGCGCTGGCCGGCGCTGATGCTGGGCGACCTGCTGTACCTGCGCGCCGGCTGCGTCGTCGCGGCCGGCGCGCAGCAGGTGGTCAAGTCCATCGCGGAGCACAGCACCCTGTACTGGACCTTCCGGCGCCGCGACCGTCCCTGCCGCGATCTGTCCCACGGCTGGGGCAGCAATTCGCAGTGGTCGACCGCGCTGCGGCGCGACTACCGCACGCCGCTCGCGTATCACTACAACGTCGACGCCAAGGATCCGCTGCCGGCGCCCGGGACCACGGCCGATGCGGAGCTGATGCACGAGCTGCTGCGCCATCGGGGGCTGGTCCGCACCGTGGCCGACGATTCCGACCTGTGTCCGTACGGCTACACCCATACGGAGCCCGTCGCGGCCGGCGGCTGAGCGAACGGCGAACCGGACTGCAGCGCCGCCATCGCCGCGGAGACGGCGACGCACGGGTTCGCCGCGGATGCAGAAAATCCCGGCCGGAGCCGGGATTCTTTCGCTGCCGGGTGACCGGCGCTCAGTCGACGCTGATGCGTCCCGGCGGTTGCTGCTGCGGCAGCACCTGCTGGGCGAGCTTGGTGTCGGCGCGGATCAGGCCGACCTCGTCGGCGAGAATGTGCGCGGCTTCCTCGAGCGGCACGTCCTTGCGCTGCTTGGCCTGCTTCTCGCGCTCGACCTGGCTCTTGATGCTGCGCTCGTCGGCCTGCAGGCCGTCGTCGGTCGCGGCGGCGACTTCGTCGTCGCCGTCCTCGGCCGCGGTGCCTTCGCTGATGCGCGTGACCGTCGTGCTCGCGAGCGACGGATTGTCCTTCTGCGCCTGCTCGAGCGCGGCGCGTTCGGCGTCGCGGGCTTTCTTGCGCGCTTCCTGTTCGTCGCGCTCCTTGCGCCGCGCGGCTTCGTTCAGCGACACGGTCTTCTCGGCGCGCAGGCGCTTCACTTCGGACTGGTCCTCGGCGTAGTACTGCCATTCCTGCGACTTGGCGATGCGCGCCTCGTGGCGCGTCGTCAGCATCGGCAGCACGGGCTTCAGGTCGGCGACGGCGTCGTACGAGGCCGGCGTGATCGAGCTCCACGGCAGCGCGTTCGGATAGCTCGACTCGCCGAACTCCTTGGCCTCGCCGGCGTCGGGGAACGCGATGTCGGGCACCACGCCGCGCAGCTGGGTCGTGCCGCCGTTGATGCGGAAGAACTGCGCGCTGGTCATCTTGAGCTCGCCGTACTTCGGCTTCTCGTTCTGCGCGGCGTTGTCGAGGTCGACGAGCATCTGCACCGTGCCTTTGCCGAACGTCGGCTCGCCGATGATCAGGCCGCGGCCGTAGTCCTGGATCGCCGCGGCGAAGATCTCCGAGGCCGAGGCCGAGCCGCGGTTGACCATGACCGCGAGCGGGCCGTCCCAGGCCATGCCGGACTGGTGGTCTTCCTCGGCTTCGATGCGGCCCTGGGCGCTGCGCACCTGCACGACCGGACCCTTGTCGATGAACAGGCCGGTCAGCTCGGTCGCCTCGCTGAGGCTGCCGCCGCCGTTGTTGCGCAGGTCGATCACGACGCCGTCGACTTTTTCCTGCTTGAGTTCGGCGAGCAGCTTCGCGGTGTCGCGCGTCGCGCTCTTGTAGTCCTTGTCGCCGCGGCGGCGCGCGTCGAAGTCGAGATAGAACGTCGGCAGCTGGATCACGCCGACGCGGCGCACGGCGTCGCCGTCCTTGACCTCGATGATCTGCTTCTTGGCCGCCTGCTCCTCGATGCTGACTTTCTTGCGCACCAGCGACAGGGTCTGGTGCTTCGCGTCGGGACCGCCGTCGGCCGGCAGCACTTCGAGGCGCACGACGGTGTCCTTCTGGCCGCGGATCTGCTCGACGACATCGTCGAGGCGCCAGCCGATCACGTCGTTGATCTGGCCGTGCTCGCCCTGGCCCACGCCGAGGATGCGATCGCCGACCTTGAGCTTGCCCGACAGCGCGGCCGGGCCGCCCGGCACGATCTCGCGGATCGCGGTGTATTCGTCCTCGCGCTGCAATACCGCGCCGATGCCCTCGAGCGACAGCTTCATAGAGATGTCGAAATTCTCGCTCGCGCGCGGGCCGAGGTAGTTCGTATGCGGCTCGATCGAGGTCGCGTACGCGTTCATGAAGGTCTGGAACACGTCCTCGCTGTTGATCTGCGCGACGCGGTCGTTGAAGCCGGCATAGCGCTTGTCGAGCGTCTTGCGGATCTCGTCGTCCTTCTTGCCGGCGAGCTTGAGGCGCAGCACGTCGTTCTTTACGCGCTTGCGCCAGATGTCGTCGAGCTCGGCGCTGCTGCTCGCCCAGGTCGCCTTCTCGCGGTCGAAGGAATAGCTTTCCTGCGTGGTCAGGTCGAACGGCTTCTCGAGCGCCTTGCGCGAGAACGCCGTGCGCTCGGCCACGCGCTGCAGGTAGAGGTTGAACACCGCGAACGGCATCGACAGGTCTTTGTTGTAGATCGCGTCGTCGAGCTGTTCGCGCGCCGCGCTGAAGCGGTCCACGTCGGACTTCAGGAAGAACAGCTTCTCGCCGTCGAGCGAGTCGAAGTAGGCGTCGAACATCTTGGCCGACATCGCGTCGTCGAGCGGCACGGCCTTGTAGTGGAACCGCGTCAGGAAGCGCGACGCCCAGATGGCCGCCTCGGCCTGGTCTTCGACGGGCTTGAGCAACGGACCGGACTGACCGGTCGGCTTGGCCGCGACGATGCCGGAGGCCAGGAGAGCGAGAACGATCAGGGTCTTGCGCATTTGATTCTCCAGCGAAACGCGATCTTGCTAAGCGGTCTGAACGATTCCGGCGGCGTGGGCCATCTCGTCCGCATGATAGGACGAACGCACCATCGGTCCCGAAGCCACATGCTGGAAGCCCAGGCGATAGCCCAGCTCCTCCAGCGCCTTGAACTCCTCCGGCGTCCAGTAACGGATTACCGGATGGTGGTGCGGCGTGGGTTGCAGGTATTGACCGATGGTCACCATGTCGACAGCGTGGGCACGCAGATCGTTCAGTGCGCCTTCGACCTGTGACCAGGTTTCACCGAGTCCGAGCATGATGCCGGACTTGGTCGGCACGTCCGGATGCTGCGCCTTGAACTGCTGCAGCAGATCCAGCGACCAGTCGTAGTCGGCGCCGGGCCGCACTTCGCGATAGAGCTCGCGCACGGTCTCGAGGTTGTGGTTGAACACGTCCGGCGGCGCGGTCGCGAGGATTTCCAGCGCGCGCTCCATGCGGCCCTTGCCGCGGAAGTCCGGCGTCAGGATCTCGATCTGGATACTCGGGCTCTGCTCGCGCACGAGGCGTATGCAGTCGGCGAAGTGCTGCGCGCCGCCGTCGCGCAGGTCGTCGCGGTCGACCGAGGTGATCACGACGTAGCGCAGGCCCATGTCGCGGATCGTGTCGGCCAGGTGGCCCGGCTCCTGCGGGTCCGGCGGCTTGGGCCGGCCGTGGGCCACGTCGCAGAACGAGCAGCGCCGCGTGCAGACCTCGCCGAGGATCATGAACGTCGCGGTGCCCTTGCCGAAGCATTCGTGGATGTTCGGGCAGGACGCTTCCTCGCAGACCGTGACCAGACGGTTCTCGCGCAGCTTGGCCTTGAGCTTGGCCACCGCATTGCCGGGCGGGATGCGCACGCGGATCCAGTCGGGCTTGCGCAGCCGCGGCGCCTGGTCGAACACGGCGCGGTTGCGCGCGATCTTGTCTTCGCCGAGCTGCTTCTCGCCGACGACGACGATGGGGATGGCCTTGGAGGTCGAGGGTTCCATGCGATTCACGCGAGAGCGGCGACGGCGGGAGCCGGCGCCGGGATGACGGGGTCGGCCGCCTGGGGCCGCAGGCCCAGCTGCCGCGCGAGCTCTTCGACGAGGCTGGACTGCAGCACGGCCAGGCTGGCCGGGCCGCCCAAGTCTAGCACCTGGGTCACCGCCAAGCCCTTATAACCGCAGGGATTGATGCGGTGGAACGGTTCCAGGTCCATGGCCGCGTTGAAGGCCAGACCGTGGAACGAACAGCCGCGCCGCACGCGCAGGCCGAGTGCGGCGACTTTGGCGCCGGCGACGTAGACGCCGGGCGCGCCTTCGCGCCGTTCGGCGGCGATGTTCCAATGTTCCAGAGTGTCTATGACGGCCTGTTCGATGCGTTGCACGAGCTCGCGCACGCCGATGCCGCGCCGGCGCAGATCCACGAGCACGTAGGCCATGATCTGGCCTGGGCCGTGGTAGGTGACCTGGCCGCCGCGGTCGACCGGAATGACCGGGATGTCGCCGGGCGCGAGCACGTGCTCGGTCTTGCCGGCCTGGCCCAGGGTGAAAACGGGCTCGTGCTGCAACAGCCAGAACTCGTCGGGGGTATCGGCCGTGCGCGCGTCGGTGAACGCCTGCATCGCGCGCCAGACCGGCTCGTAGGGCCACAGGCCCGGCAGTTCGCGCACGAGCACCGTCAGCAGCTCGTTCATCGCCGCGGCCTCTGCAGGGGCCGCAGGCCGGCCGGCGCCGGCGCAGGCAGGTAGTGATCGCTCATCACAGGTTCGTCGGCGGCCTCAGAGCGTCCAACGGATGTCCGGGTCGGCGCGCAGCACGTCGTGGGCTGCGTCGTACTTCTCGCGGGTCGGGCAGGTGAAGCTGACCGTCACCGAGACGTAGTTGCCCTCGCGCGACGGCCGCGAGCGGATCGAGCCTTCGAGCACGTTCAGGCCCAGGCTCGCGATGTGCAGCGGCACGCGCTCGACGAGGTCGGCATTGCCGTTGCCGACCGCGGTGATCTCGAACACGCCCGGGAACTGGAATCCCTGCTGCGGCGATTCGGGCTGGATGTCGTCCAGATTGCGCATCATTTGGTATCCGGTTGTTTCGACGGTTGCACCGCTTCGTCGCTCTTGAACCACAGCATGATGCTGTCGCCGACGCGGCGCATGAAGCCGGCCTCAGGGTACTCCTGCAGCGAGACGATGGGACGTTCGACCAATGGCTTGCCGTCCAGCGAAATGCGCAGGGTGCCGAGCTTCTGCCCCTTCGTGAACGGAGCGACGAAACGGCCGGGCACGTCCATCGAGGCCTTGAGGTCGGCGTAGCGGCCGCGCGGCAAGGTCACGAGCACGTCTTCGGTCACGCCGAGCTGAATGGTGTCGGCCAGGCCCTTCCACAAGGTCGGTTCGGCGACGGGCTTGTCGACGCTGTAGAGCTTGTGCGTCTCGTAGAAGCGGAAGCCGTAGTTCAGCAGCTCCTGGGTCATGTCGGCGCGGACCTTTTCGCCCTTGGTGCCCATGACCACGGTGATCAGGCGGCTGTCGTCGCGCTTGGCCGAGGCGGCCAGGCAGTAGCCTGCGCCGGAATGATGGCCGGTCTTGATGCCGTCGACCGAGGCGTCGCGCCAGAGCAGCGCGTTGCGGTTGTGCTGCTTGATGCCGTTCCATTCGAACTCCTTGATCGCGTAGATCTTGTAGTCCTCGGGGAAGTCGCGGATCAGGGCCCGCGACAGGGTCGCGATGTCGTGCGCCGTGGTGTAGTGCTCCGGCGCCGACAGGCCGCTCGCGTTGACGAAATGCGTACCGGTCAGGCCCAGGCGCTTGGCATATTCGTTCATGAGGTCGGCGAACACGGCCTCGGAGCCGGCCAGGTGCTCGGCCAGCGCGATCGCCGAGTCGTTGCCGGACTGCACGATCATGCCCATGAGGAGGTCGTGCAGCTTCACCTTGGAATTCAGCACGAGGAAGCTCGTCGAGCCGTCGGTGCCGGCGCCGCCGCCGCGCCAGGCGTTCTCGCTGATGAACACCTCGTCGTCGGGCTTGACCTTGCCGGCGGCGAGTTCGGCCGAGACGACGTAGGACGTCATGATCTTGGTGATCGAGGCCGGCTCCACGCGCTCGTCCGGATTGCTCGACGCGAGGACCTGGCCGGTCGCGTAGTCCATGAGCACCCAGGCTTTCGCATCCAGGGTCGGCGGCGGCGGCATGGGCGCCGTGATCGCCGTCGGCGCCGGCGCGGCCGGACGGGGCGCGGCCGGGGCCGGCGTCTGC
>NZ_JANFVR010000129.1 GCF_024609805.1 Tahibacter caeni
TCGACGGTCGCGCTGAACGCGACGCGCGCCTCGTCGCTGCCGGCGTCGTGGCGCGCACGCACGGTATAGGCCGCGCCGCGCAGCGGCGAAGTGATCTGCGGCGCCGCGCCGCCGGCGACGGCGCAGTCCGCGTCGGCCGGCGGCTGACGCCGCGGTATGCCGGCCTGCGCGAACACGCGCGCGAGATCCGACGGCCAGTATTCGTAGACCTCGGTCCGCGTCGTCGCCGGGTCGAACGGCGGGCAGGCGGCCTTGCCCGTGCGCACGTCTATCGTGACGGGCCGGTGCACGGTGCTGACGCGGATCGGCGAGACGCCCGGAATGAACCAGGTCGTGCCGCGGCGCGGACACCAGGCGTTCGGCAGGTCGCCGCTGGCCAGGCAGATTTCCACTTTGCGCAGGCGCGGCGGAATCGTCCAGGCCGGCTCGGTCAATGTGCGGTCGCGCGCGAGGATCGCGTCGGCGATGCGGAAAAACAGCGGCGCGGCGGTCTCCACGCCGATCAGCGCCGGATTGCCGGCGCCGTCGAAATTGCCCATCCAGACGACGAGCACGTAGGGACCGAACGCGCCGGCGGTCCAGGCGTCGCGAAAACCCCAGGACGTGCCGGTCTTCCAGTAGATCGGCAGGCGCGCCGGCGTGGCCGTCGTCGCCTCGTCGGGCCGCGGGTTCTGGCGCAGCATGTCCAGCACCATGAAGCTCGCTTCGTCGCTGAGCAGGCGCACGTCGCCGCCGGCCGGGGCGTCGGCGCGCAGGCGCAACGGCTTGAGCACGCCGTGATTGGCCAGCATCGCGTAGAGCGTGGCCAGTTCCTGCATCGTGACTTCGCCGCCGCCGAGCACGAGGGCCAGGCCGTAATGCCGCTCGCCGGCCAGGCGGCCGATGCCGGCGCGCTTGAGAAAGGTGTAGAGATTCGGCTCGGCCAGCTGCGAGGCGACCCAGACCGCCGGTATGTTGCGGCTGCGGATCAGCGCGTCGGTGGCCGTGACCGGGCCGAGGAAGCGGCCGTCGTAGTTTTCCGGCGTGAACGGACCGAACGAGCTCGGCACGTCGCGCAGCACCGTGCGCGGATGCAGCACGCCCTGATCCATGCCGAGCGCGTAGATGAACGGCTTCAGGGTCGAGCCCGGCGAGCGCTTCGCCGCCGTGCCGTTGACCTGGCCGGCGATGGCCGGGTCGGCGTAATCGGCCGAGCCGACCAGCGCCTTGACGCTCATGTCGCGCGTGTCGACGAGCAGTGCGGCCGCGTTGCTGATGCCGCGGCGCTGCTCGCGCTGCAAGGTCTCGCGCACCTGGCGTTCGACGGTGCGCTGCAGGCCCGCGTCGATCGTCGTGTCGATGCGCGGCGATTCGCGGCGTTCGGCGCGCGCCTCGCGCAGCACCTGCTCCATCGCATGCGGTGCGGCGAACGGCAGCTGCGCCGGCGTGCGCAACTGCAGCGGCAGGCGCATCAGCGCATCGTTCAAGGCGTCTTCGGGATGGCGCGCGCGCCAGCGCGCATAGAGCCGCGCGCGCGCGGCGCGCAGGCCGCGGTTGAGCTGGTCGTCGCCGTCGGCGGCCGCTTCGCGCAGGCGCCGCGTCGGATCCTGCGGGATAACGGCGAGCGCGAGCGCTTCGGGCAAGGCCAGATCCTCGGCGCGCTTGCCGAAATAGACCAGGCTCGCCGCGGCCACGCCCTCGACGTTGCGGCCGTACGGCGCGTAGTTCAGGTACGCCTCGAGGATCTCGTCCTTGGAATAGCGCAGCTCCAGCCAGACCGCGCGCAGTACCTGCTCGGCCTTGCCGGCCGGGCTGCGCGTGTTGAGCCGGTACATCAGCCGCGCGAGCTGCATCGTCAACGTGGAGCCGCCCTGGCGATGGCCGCCGCGCACGTAGCTGATCCACGCGCCGCGCGCGAGGCTCAGCGGATTGAAGCCCGGATGCCAGCGGAACCAGGCGTCCTCGTGCAGCAGCACGGCCTCGACGAGCGCCGGCGGCATCTGCGCGAGCGGCAGCCACTGGCGGTACTTGTCGTCGGGACTCAGGGTCAGCCGCAGCAGGCTGCCGTCGGAACCATACAGCGCGGTCGACGAGCCGGCCTGCATCGCCGACAGCGGCGCGTGCGGATACAGGCGCAGGCCGATCAATGCGAGCGCGATCAGCGCCGCGCCGGCGAGCACGTTCTGCCAGCGCAGCACGAGGCGCCATAGCGCTCGTGCTGCCTGACCGATCCGTGCCCGCATCGCCGCAGTTCCTAGCTGCTTCAGTTCGGCTTGACGACCGTGATCGTGCCGCCGAGCGACTGCGCCTGCACCGTGCGTTCGTACATCGATTCGCCGTAGGCCGGCGGCACCACGAAGCGGCCGGCGTTGGTCGCCTTGATGCGATAGATGAACTCGCGCACGTCCGGCGTCGCACGGCCGTAGATCACGACGCGGTCGTCGCGCACGTCGGCGTAGTCGGGGGTCCAGGTCGAGCCGCTGACGCCGACCGTGCTGCGCCAGGCCGGCGTCGCCGCCGGCTCGGCCGCCGTGTCGTCCTCGCTTTCCGGCGCCGGCGCGGCCGGGGTCTCCTGCACGACCTCGAAACCGCCGGGCAGCAGATCGACGATCGCCGCATCGCCGACGCCGTCGGCACGCGTGGAGCGGATCTTCAGCTTGACGAGGATTTCCTGGCCGAGCTCGACCGTGCCGATGACCTTGCCGTCGGCGTCGGTGTACTCGCGGATGATCTCGAGGCCTTCCTTGATCTCTTTTTCCGGCGCGCCGCGATCGAAGCCGCTCTGCGCGACGCTGTACCACGCGTTGAGGTCGGCGTCGTTGGCGATGCGCAGGCCCTTCGCGTCGCCGCTGAAGTCCGCGTGCAGGACCAGGCCTTCGGCCTTCGCGATCGGCTTGGCCGCGCCGTCCTTGGCCAGCTCGAACAGGCGCAGCTTGTCGCCGGCGAGCTCGCCGGCCGACTTCGCGTAGACGTCCAGCGCGAGGATCGTCGTCGCCGACGACAAGGTGTTGAACAGGCCGCGCGACAGCGGCCGCACGATGTTCTCGAGCGCGACGGCCGGCAGCGCCTTCATGCGCTCGGGGAAGTGCTTGGCCAGCAGGTACAGGGTCGCGCTGTCGCGCACGAGCGGATCGTAGTATCGCTCGTAGCGCCAGCCGCTCTCGATCGCCGTGCGCGTGAGCACCTTCTCGGGACCGACGATGAGCTTGAGCGCCTCGTTCTGCTGCTTCATGAGCTGCAGGCTCGCGGCGAGGTAGGCGGCCGCCGTGTCCTGCATCCACGAATCCGCATAACGCTCCTGCAGGCGCTGGCGCACTGAGGCGAGCGCATTCGTCGTGACCGTGCCCTGGCGCGTCAGCAGGTAGATCGCGAACGCGCGCTCGCGCAGGCCCGGCAGCGAACCGTCGCTTTCGTCGGCGGCGAGCTTGTTCAGATAGCCGTTGGACTTGTCCAGCAGATCCTGCGGCACGTCCCAGCCGCGCTCCTTGGCCTCGAGCAGGTACTGCACCGCGTAGACCGACACGTAGCGCATCGATTCCGGCGTCGCGGTCCAGAGGCCGAAGCCGCCTTCGTCGTTCTGGCGCGAGCGCAGCACCGCGACGAGCGCGGCGAACGCCTGCCTGGTCGTGCTCGTGTCGGCCGGATCGCGCAGCAGCTTGCCGAACTCCGGATTGGAATCGAACACGAGCGCCGGCACGGCCGCGCTGAGCAGCTGCTCGGTGCAGCGGTGCGGGAAGCTCGACAGATAGGCCGACAGGCCGCGCGCGAGCACGAGCGGCACGTACGAAGCGTTGGCCTCGCGTTTCGCATGCGCGTCGAACATCGTGCGCAGCGGCTCGACGGTCTTGTCGCCGCGGGCCAGATTGCCGATCGCGACCTCGGTACGGTACGGCACGGCCGGCCGCACCGACAGGTCCACGGCCTGGCGCGCCGACTTGTCGCCGCTGCTCGCGACGAACTTCAAGGTCGCCGCGCCGGGCTCGCCCTTGGCGCGCAGGCGGAACACCGCCACGCCTTCGCGCAGCTCGCCGAGCTTGAGCTCCTGCGTCGCCGCGCCGACCGCTTCGATCTGCGCGCTCGGTTCGAGCTTCAGCGCGATCGCCGATTCCTTGCCGTTCAGGCCGGTCAGGTTGTTGGCGACGCCGACGCTGACGTCGAACTCGTCGCCCGGCGCGACCATGGCCGGCACGTTCGGCGACAGCACGAAATCGCCGCGCACGGTGGTCGCCGCTTCGGTGCGGCCTATGCGGTCGGCCGCGACCGACACGGCCATGACGCGCAGCTTGCCGTTGAAGTCGTCGGGCACGGTCCAGGTGAACTCGCGTTCGCCGTCGACGTCGACGATGCCCGACCACCAGGCCACCGGCGGCTTGCGTTTCTTCTTGAACGGATTGAGATGCTTGCCGAGCAGGTCGTCGGCGTCGCCGCCTGGGGCGGCCATGCCGGTCAGGCGCGCGAACTCCGGCAGGATCAGATCGAGGATCTGGCTCGTCGACACTTCGAGCATGCGCTTCTGGAAGAAGTGATCGAGCGGATCGCCGAGCTTGTAGCGCGCGACCTGCAGGATGCCTTCGTCGACGGCGAACAGGGTCACGCGCGAACGCGCGCCGCTGGTCACTTTCATGCGCAGGATTTCGCCGGGCTTGACCAGCGCCGGCGTCGCGATGGCCAGCGCATTGCGCCGCGCGTCGCGGTTGACCGAGAACGGCGCGATGCCGTAGCTCAGCGGGCTCATGAAGATCTCCGCCGACGACGGGTCGCGCACGTACTGCACATTGACGTAGCCGTTGCCTTCGAAATCGGCCGGCACGCGGATCTTCTGCACCGATGCCGTCGTCGTCGCCTTGAACCACTGGTGCGCGTAGACCTTGTCGCGCTCGAGGGTGATCAGGCCCGCACCCGCGTACGGCGCGCGCACGGCGATCTCGATTTCCTCGCCGGGCGCGTAATCCTTCTTCGACAACGCGAGCTGCAGCTCGGCGTTGCGTTCGAGCGAACGCGCGACGTTGGCCTCGCCGGCCACCGAATAGCTGACCTGGTTCAGCGTATCGCCGCGGTTGTTCTTGACCAGCAGCGCGTAGTCGCCGGGCTGGTCGGTCGCGAGCCTGAAATCCAGCCCGCCGCCGGGCAGCGCGAGCGGCTCTTCCTTGACCGGAACCTCCTTCAGGCGCGACTGATACTTGTAGGCGCCCGAATCCTGCTTGGTCAGCACCGACACGTAGCGGCGCTCGACGAGCACGGCCTTGAGGCCGTCGACGCCGATGCGCCTGGCGTTGCTGTCGATCGCGATCAGGTTGACCTTGCGCTCGGCGCCGCGCGCGACGTAGTCGAGGTTGTCGGTGACCTTGACGCCGATCAGGTAGTCCAGCGACGACACCAGGCTCGCGGTCTCGGCCGAGACGCTGCGGCCGCCTTCGGCCTCGTAGCCCTTGGCCAGGAAATGCAGGCGGTAGCTGGCCGTGCCGTACTTGGACAGGTCGAGCGGGAATTCGGCGATGCCTTCGGCGTTGGTGACCTGCTCGCCGAGCGGCTCGCTGTAGCCTTCCTTGGCCTTCTGCGGATCGTGGAACGTGTGGTCGGGCCAGCTGCGGAACAGCGGCAGCACCGGCGACAAGGTCAACGTGGCCTCGACGCGGCGGTCCTGCGCCGGCGTGCCGAACAGGTTCTGCAGGCTCACGCGCGCGCTGAGGTCGTCGGGCTTGATCCAGCCCTCGACGACTTCGCGCGACAGATGCGCCGTGGCCTTCATGCGGTCGGGCAGGAATTCCTTGACCTGCACCGTCGTCGAGCCGATCAGCTGCGGATTGTCGTACTGGTCGATCAGCGACAGGTTCACGGTCCAGCTGCCGGTCGGCGAGGTTTCCTGCGTCGCGAACGACAGCTCCTCGAAACCGGCCTCGCCGAGGCGGATCTTGCGCCTGTCCACGCCGAGGCCGCGCGCGTCGAGGATGTCCGCCTGCAGCGGCACGCCGCTGAGGTCGCGCGACCAGTCGGCCGCGCGCACGATCATGCCGATGTGCACAGTGTCGCCGGGCCGGTACAGGCCGCGGTCGGAATACAGGTAGGCGCTGAGCTGGCCGGCGCTGCGCGCGTTCTTGATGCCGCCCACGTCGAAGCGCGAGAAATCCAGGCGCCGGTCGCGCTTGCCGATCGGCAGGAACGACAGGTCTTCGCCCTTCTTGACGACGAACATCGCCGGCGACTTCTCGCGCGTGTACGCGTCGACCGACGCCAGGTGCGCATGGCCGGCCGCGTCGCTGCTCGCGTGCTCGAGCGCCTGGCCGTTCTGGCCGACGACTTCGACGCTGGCGCCTTCGACCGGCGCGCCCGTCGCGATCGACTGCACGTAGGCGTCGAGGCTGCCGTCGAGCGAGCGCTTGACGATGAGACCGAGGTCGGTCACGACGACGAAGCGCGCATCGTTGAGTTCGGAATATTCGCCGTCGCTGTCGTAGCTCGACGAATAGCCCTCGCCTTCGCCCTCCGTGTATTCGCCTTCCTCGGACTCGGAGCCGGCATACGGATCGGGCGCGCTGACGCCTTCCTCGCCTTTGGTCTCCTGCTGCGCCGGCTCGCTGGCCGGGTCGTAGTCGCGCAGGCGCAGCAGGAACACGCCGCGGCGGCCGCTGGCCAGGTACTTGGACAGGTCGACGCCTTCGTAGTGGGCCTTGGTCGGATCGTCCGACTCGAACCCGAGCTTCTGCTCGAAGCGCTCGGTGATCTTGTCGCGCGACAGCGAGCCGAGCTCGGGCTGCGCGAACGTGCCGTTGTTGAAGCTGACCAGGTGCTGCAGCTGATCGGGCAGCACGCGCGCGATCTCGAGCTTCATGCCGGGCACGTTGCGCGAGACCACGGCGATACGCTTGTCGCCCGACAGCGACAGCAGCGCGCCGTCGGCCATGAAACGCAGGATGCGCGGGTAGTCGGGCACCTGCAGCACGTTGTCGACCTTGTCGGCGAGCTGGTAGCCGCCGAACGCAGCCAGGCCCTTGCCGACGCGCACGTAGACGTAGCGGCCCGGATCGGCGCGGAACTTGTAGCTCTGCTGCTCGGCATAGTCGAGCTCGGCCGCGATCGGCTCGAGCGCCAGGCTTTCGGCGCTCTTGAGCACGCGCTCGTCGACGCCGCCGTAGCTCCAGTTCCATACGTCGTCGCGCTGGCCTTCCGGCGCGAACGGATTGTGCAGCGGCAGCAGCCAGGCCTTGATCGCACCGGCGGCCGGCTTCTCGCCGACCGCGTGCGAGAAGTTCACGAGCAGCACCTGCTCGGGCTCGAACTGGCTGTTGTCGACGAGCGTCGGCTCCATGCTGTTGACGCCGAGGCTGTACAGGCCCGGCACCGACACGCTCGCGGCGACCGCTTCGCTGCTGCCCTGGCCGCCGGCCGCGGCCGCGACGCCCTTGTCGATGCGGTATTCCAGCGTGGTCGAATCCTTCGGCGGCGCCGGCAGCGGCGCCGAATGGATCCACGCATTGAGCTTGAGCTTGTCGTAGTTGACGACGAACTTCTGCGCGATCTTCTGGGCCTTCGGACCGTACAGGAACAGCTCGATGTGCTTCTCGAACGCGGCCGTGTCGACCGGATGGCTGAAGCTCAGATTCGCGATGCCTTTCTTGAGCGTCGCGTCCTGCGGGTCCTGATAGAACTCGCTGCCGGCCAGGGTGACCGTGAACGCGGCCGTGGTGAATTCGAAATTGTCGGCGCCGACGCGCACCTGCGGCGCGAACAGCACGGCCTTGTCGATGCGGCCCTTGTACTGCTGGCCGACGGGCCAGTCGCCGTCTGGCGTGAAGCGCAGCAGACGGTCGCTGACCCAGTTCCACTTGCCCGCGATGGCCGGCTGCAGGGTGATGCCGGCGGTCACGTCCTTGCCGACGAGCGCGAGCGGCGCGACCGACTGGTTGAAGTTCAGATCGAGGGGATGGATCGTGATCGGCTCGGCCGTGTAGTCGGTCAACGCGGGTGCGGTCGCCTGCAGGGTCGCAACGACGGGCTGCGGTGGCTTGGGCCGCTCCTTCTCGTACTTGTAGGCCAGCCAGCCGCCGCCGGCGAGCACCGCGACCCCGGCCAGCACGGCCGCGACACGGCCCGGATTGCGCCGGACCACGTCCCAGCCCGCCAGGCCGCCGCGTTCGGCCAGGAGCATCCAGCCCGGCGCCTGCCAGGACACGCGCCCGACGACGATGCCGAGCAGGCGTCCGACCAGACGCAGCACGAAAGCCAGCAGCCGCCACAGCGCCATAGCCAGCACTAGCGGCAGACGCGCGAGCGCGCGAAGCAGATCCATGTGATTCCCCAAATCGTGGTGGCGGCGAAACCGTTCGCCGCGCCGAGACCCCAAACCCGCAATGGTTCCCGCTTCGGCCACGCCAGGCAAGGCCGGGACCGCTTGCGGACGGCGATATTAGGACCGCGATTTATGTCGGAATCGGGGCGAAGCCCTGCAGCGGCGCCGATGTCTGCGCCGTGCGGCCGGGAAAACGCACTATGACGGTTTTGTCGCTGCGCCGGGGAATCCGGCGCGAGACCGGCGTCCGGCCGGTCAGATCGCGCCGATCGGGCAGCTGACGCCGGTGCCGCCGAGACCGCAGTAGCCGTCCGGATTCTTGGCCAGGTACTGCTGGTGATAGTCCTCGGCGTAGTAGAACGGCTTGCCCTGCGCGATCTCGGTCGTGATCGCGCCCTTGCCGGCCGCGGCCAGCGCCTGCTGGAAGCGGTTGCGCGACTGCTCGGCCGCAGCGAACTGCGCCGCGTTCCCGACATAGATCGCCGAGCGGTACTGCGTGCCCGTGTCGTTGCCCTGGCGCATGCCCTGGGTCGGATCGTGGTTCTCCCAGAACACCTTGAGCAGCGCATCGAGCGACACGACGGCCGGGTCGTAGACTACGAGCACGACTTCGCTGTGGCCGGTCAGTCCCGAGCAGGTTTCCTCGTAGGTCGGGTTCGGCGTGTAGCCGCCCGCATAGCCGACGGCCGTGGTCAGCACACCCGGAATCGACCAGAACTTGCGCTCGGCGCCCCAGAAGCAGCCCATACCGAACAGCACGCGCTGCGCGCCCGGGAACTCGCCGCGCAGCGGCTGGCCGCTGACGTAGTGGCGGTCGTGCAGCGGCAGTGGCTGATCGCGGCCGGGCAAGGCCGCGGCGGGGTCGACCATGCGCTGTTTCCAGGCGCCGATACCGAGCATGGGATTCTCCGGAGAAGGGGATGGCCAGCAGATGGGGGCTGGAGTCGGCCGCGCAAGCGCGGAACGCCGCGCGGCCGGTCGCCTGAACCGTCGCTGCGGCGACCGAACTCCGGATGGATTCCGCCGCGAGACCCGGCGCCGCGGGGAGGCGCCGCCGCGGCCGGCGGCAACGGCGTATCGCGGTGAAAGACCCGAAGTCGTCCGGCGGCCGCTGGCGCGACAGGACACTAGGTCTCCTCGCTGCGCCCGCCGGCCACGAAGATGCCCGCCAGCGACACGGCCAGTCCGACCCAGTCCAGCACGACCGTGGGCCGGTCGAACAGCAGCACGTCGAGCACGAACGACAGGCCCGGCTGCAGCAACAGCAGCAGGCCGACCAGCGAGGCCGGCAGCTGTGGCATCGCACGCGCGATCAGCAGCCAGCCGAGCACCTGGCCGAACAGGGCCAGGCCCAGCAGCGCCGAGAACGACTGCAGGCTCGGAATCGCGAAACGGTTGCCCTCGGCGAGGATGACCACCGCGAGCACGCCGGCGCACAGCAGCGAGTTCAGGCACAGCAGCTCGGCCGGCGAACGCGCGAGCTTTTCTTTCTGCGCATGGCGGAAGCTCAGCAGATAGGCCGCGTAGGCGATGCCGGTCAGGATGCCGAACCAGACGCCGAGCCGGTATTGCGCGTCGACCGCCTGCCAGTTGCGGCCGACCAGCAGCCAGAGCCCGGCGAAGGCCAGCGCGAGGCCGCTCGCGAAACGCCAGCCGAGCTTCTCGCGATAGAACCAGAGGCCGGCCAGGGCCATGACGAAGACCTGGAAGTTGCCGAGCAGGGTGGCGAGTCCCGGCCCGACGTCGCGGATGCTGCGATGCCAGAGCAGCAGGTCGACCGCGAACGCGATCGCCGGGAACAGCATCCAGGCGACTTCGCGCCGGCCCATCGCGGGCGCGCCGCCGCGCCGGCCGCTGCGCCAGCCGCCGTAGGTCCAGCGCCGCTGCAGGAGCAGCAGCAGCCAGAGCAGGCCGCCGCCGAACGCCATGCGGTAGAACGCCGATACCGACGGCGCGACCTGCGCCCATTTGACGAAGATGCTGGTCGTGGAGATCAGAGCGGCACCGGCGACCATGGCCGCGACCGCCGGCCGCGGCGCCGTCGCCGTCATCGGCTTTCCCGCTTCGCGCGCTGTTCCGCGTCGGCGTCTGACAGCCATTCGCGCAGCGCCGGCAGTGCGAGCAGCGCGTCGATGTAGCCGCGCTCGACCGGACCGACCGGAATCGCATAGCTGACGATGCGCAGCGCGACCGGCGCATACATCGCGTCGGCGATGCTGAAGCCGCCGAACAGGAACGGGCCGCCGGCCGCGTATTTCGCGCGGCAGTCGCGCCACAGCGCGCCGATGCGCTCGATGTCGCGCAGCACCTCGGCGCTGACCGGGGCCGTGCTGCGCTTCACGCAGTCCATCGGGCATTGCGTGCGCAGGTTCTGGAAGCCCGAATGCATTTCGGCGCTGACCGCGCGGGCCAGCGCGCGCGCGGCGATGTCGCGCGGCCAGCCGGCGCCGTCGAGCCAGCGTTCGTTGCTGTATTCGAGGATTGCCAGCGAATCCCAGATCACGAGGTCGCCGGCGCGCAGCACCGGCACGCGGCCGGTCGGCGAATAGTTGCCGATCGTGGCGTAGAACTCCGGCGTGTCGAGCGGCAGGCGCACCTCGTCGAAGTCGACGCCGTGATGGCGCAGCAGCAGCCACGGCCGCAGCGACCAGGACGAATAGTTCTTGTTGCCGATGACGAGGGTGGGACGCACAGTGTCGGACATGGATGCGGCTCGCGGCGTGCCGCGGCGACGGCCGCAGCGGACGGGCGCCGCGGCAGCAGGGCCGGGGCGCGGACAGCGTGCAAGCCTAGCATCCGTTCATGGCCGAATGCGGGCGGACGGCGGGCACAGCGGCGGCGAGCGGGCACCAGGCAGCGAAACGACCGCTACCGCCAGGCGGTGGCATCCTGCGAGCGCGGCGCATGCGGCACCGGCGGCGAATTCGGATCGTCGAGCTCAGGCGACGCGGCGCGGCACATTACCGGCCGCCGCGCAAATGCAGCGGGATCGCCGGCGTCGCGGCAACGACGACGGCGGCGCAACAAGACGCCGGCTGCGCGGTGCCGGCGATACCGCAAATCGTCGTCGCGAATACGGTGGCCCGGCACAGCCGGGCCGCCGTGTCGACCTCCGCCGGAACCTCAGCGCCGGTCCTGTGCGTCGTGCTTCTGCTCGTCGATGTTCTCGCTCGCGTGGTCGAGCTCGTGCTGCAGATGACGGCGCTCGCCGCGCGTGACCACGCCGTCGGCCTTTGCGGCGCGCTCGTCGCGGCGGATGTGCACCTGCTGGGCGCGCAGGCCGGCCGCTTCGCGCCGGGTCAGTTCGCCGCTGGCCACGCCCTGGTTGATGCGGGCGCGCTGGTTTGCCTCGCGCGCGTCGACGTTCGGCGTCGCGGCGGAAGCGGTGCCGGCGAGCAGCACGGCGGTCACGAGGGCAATCGGGACTAGGGTCTTGTACATGGTCGTCTCCTCCGGCCAGCACCGGCTGGCTGGAAGACGACAACGCGGCAGCCGCGGCGGCGTTGACGCGCGGCGCAACTGCGGATGCGGCGGCGGCGCGCATCCGGAATGCGATGCAGACCGACGTTCGGGCGGATCACGGAATTGCGGCGGCGGCGAAGCGTGCCGGCGCTGGCCGCTCAGCCCGTGAGCGCCTGCGCCGCATCGCGCCGGTAGTGCGCGCCGACGCTGTCGCGCCGCTGCAACGCGGCGGCGACGATGTGCCGGGCGACCGCGACGCGGCGGCGTTCGCCGTGCGTCGCCGCTTCATGCTGCAAGGCCTGCAACGCGAGCTGCGCCTGGTGCAGGCCCTGCGCGTCGCGCACGAGGCCCGCATGGCGCCAGAGCAGGTCGCGAACGGCCGCGTCCAGCACCGCGCCGACCGTACCGTCGACCGGCGCCGCGAGCGCCGGCAGGTCGAATCTCGTCGCCGGCAGCGCCGGCTGCTGCGCGAGCCGCCGGCCCAGCGCCCGGCCGAACACCAGTCCTTCGAGCAGCGAATTGCTCGCGAGCCGGTTCGCGCCGTGCACGCCGCTGCAGGCGACTTCGCCGACCGCGTGGAGGCCGGGGACCGTCGTGCGGCCGGCCGCGTCCACGCGTACGCCGCCCATGTGGTAATGCTGCGCCGGCACGACCGGAATGGGCTGCGTGCGGGGATCGATGCCCTCGATCCGGCAGCTCGCGAACACGGTCGGGAACCGCTGCGGAAACGCCGGGCCGACCGCGCGCGTCGCATCGAGCCAGACCGTCTCGCCGCGTTCGAGTTCGGCCCAGACCGCACGCGCGACGACGTCGCGCGGCGCGAGCTCCGCATCGCGCGCGACGGCCGGCATGAAGCGCCGGCCCGCGCCGTTCACGAGCATGGCGCCGGCGCCGCGCAGCGCCTCGGTCAGCAGCGGCAGC
>NZ_JANFVR010000013.1 GCF_024609805.1 Tahibacter caeni
GGCTGCGCCGCGCCGCGGCGCTGCTGCTCGCGGTGTTCGCGCTGGCCGGCTGCGCCGCGGTCACGGCGGCCGACGGCACCAGCGCCAGGCCGGCCAGGGACGCGGTCGTGCCGGCGCAGATGAGCGATCCGCTGTTCGGCATCGGCTACGACACGGCGAAGATCCGTTTCGAGCGCCTGCCTGCCGCGCTCGCGCGCAGGGCCGAGCTCGGCGACCTGCCGCAATGGATCTACGCGCGCAGCGAATCGCCGGCCGGCACGCTCTACGTCGTTTCCGGCTTCCTGCGCGTGGAATCCGACGATCCCGCGCATCCGTCGTCGTCGATCGAAGCGGATTTCGGCGCCGTGCTGCGCCAGAACGGCGACAAGGTCACGGTGCTCGGCGTGCCCGATCTGCTGTTCGACAAGGACGCGCTCGTGCCGGCCGCGGAGCTCGAGCCGCTGCTCGCCGATGCGGTGAAGCGCTACGTCGCGGCCTGGGGCGGCAAGCCCGCGCTGCAGGCCGCGCTGCAGGAGGTTCGAATGGATGTCGTACCCGTCTCGCTGCGCGAGGCATTGCGCGCACAGAGTCTGCAGGTCGGCGCCGCGGAAGCGCATTGAACGCGTAGACGCATGTCGGCGGTGACGAAGGCGGCGGCTGCAACGGCCGCCGCTGCCGTACCGTCTGTCCGGATTATCTCCCGGGGGGGAGCCATGAATCGCACGTTGAACGTGACCACGCCATTGGGCCCGGAAGTGCTGAAGTTCGATGCACTGCAGGGGAAGGAGAGCCTGTCGCAGCTGTTCGATTTGCAGCTGACGATGAAGAGCGAGGAGCGCGGGATCGGGGCGCCGTCGCTGCTGGGCCAGTCGATCACGGTGGACTTCGAGGTCGAAGGCGGTGGGCGGCGATATCTGAACGGCCAGTGCGTGCAGTTCCGTTCGGCAGGCCGTCGCGGCAAGCAGCATCTGTACGTGGCGCAGTTGAAGCCGTGGCTGTGGTATGCGACGCGGCGCAGCGACTACCGGATCTTCCAGCAGCAGAGCACGGTGGACATCGTCAAGCAGGTGCTGGCGATGTACCCGTTCCAGACGAAGTGGCTGCTGAGCAAGAGCTACCGCAAGTGGAACTACTGCGTGCAGTACCGCGAGACGGACGCGAACTTCGTGCAGCGGCTGCTGGAGCACGAAGGCATCTGGTACTGGTTCGAGCATGCGGCGGGCGAGCACACGCTGGTGATGACCGACGACATCGGCCTGGCCAGTCCGTACCCGGGCTATGCGAAGGTGCCGTTCTATCCGCACGACCACACGGTGCCGGACAAGGATCATTTGCACGGCTGGGCGGCGGGCGGGCAGGTGCAGAGCGGCAAGTACTCGGCACGCGACTACAACTTCGTGATGCCGAGCGCGGACCTGACGACGTTGCGCGCGCAGCCGGCCGGGCATCCGCACGCGAGCTACGACATCTTCGACTACCCGGGCAGCTATCCGACCCTGGGCGAAGGCGACCCGTATGCGCGCGTACGCCTGGAAGAGCTGCAGGCCAGCCACCTGCGCAGCTACGGCCAGGGCCGCGCGCGCGGCCTGGCGCCGGGGCGCCTGGTGACCCTGGAGAAGCACGTCGTCGGCGACTACAACAAGGAATACCTGGTCGTCGGCACGGAATACGACTTCAGCGACAACGACTACGAGGCCAACGAGGACTCGGGCGAGCATCACCTGACGATCGCCGCGGAGTTCCATCCGACCGAGCAGCCGTACCGGCCGGAACGCCGGACGCCCAAGCCGCACACGATGGGCCCGGAAAGTGCCGTGGTGACGGGACCGGCGGGGCAGGAGATCTACACGAACGAGCACGGCCAGGTGAAGGTGCAGTTCCACTGGGACCGCTACGGCAAGAAGGACGAGAACAGTTCGTGCTGGATCCGGGTGTCGCACCCGTGGGCGGGCACGGGCTTCGGCGGGGTGCACATTCCGCGCATCGGGCAGGAGGTGCTGGTGGATCACCTCAACGGCGATCCGGACCAGCCGATCATCGTGGGACGCGTGTACAACACGAACAACCCGCATCCGTGGGGCCTGCCGGCCAACGCGACGCAGTCGGGATTCCTGACGCGCAGCTCGATGGGAGCGAACTGGCAGAACGCCAATGCGCTGCGGTTCGAGGACAAGAAGGGCGAGGAGCAGGTCTGGCTGCACGCGGAGAAGAACCAGGACATCGAGGTCGAGAACGACGAGACGCACTGGGTCGGTCACGACCGGACCAAGACGATCGACCATGACGAGACCGTGCACGTCAAGCACGACCGTACCGAGACCGTCGATCACAACGAGACGATCACGGTGCACAACGACCGCAGGGAACGGGTCGACCACAACGAGACCATCAGCATCGGCGACAACCGCGCCGAGGACGTCGGCAAGAACGAGTCGGTGAAGATCGGCAACAACCAGATCCACGACGTCGGCGACAACCGCACGCGCAGCGTCGGCAAGAACGAGTCGGTCAAGGTCGGTTCCAACCGCACCAAGAAGGTGGGCAAGAACGAGACCGACAAGATCGGCAAGAGCTGGTCGATCAAGGTCGGCAAGTTCAAGACCGAGACGATCGGCATGGCCTCGATGCAGAACGTCGGCCTCGGCAAGATGACCAACGTCGGCCTCGGCTACATGCGCAACGTCGGCATGATGATGACGAGCGTCGTCGGCATGAACCGCACCGACACGGTCGGCAAGAGCCACACGGCGACGGTCGGCACGGTCTACACATTGACGGCCGGCGGCAAGAGCACGATCGTCATGGACGACAAGAGCATCCTGCTGCAGATCGGAAAGTCGAAGCTGGTGCTGGAGGAGAACGGCAACATCACGCTGGAGGGCGTCAGGGTTCAGGTGAAGGGCGACGAGCTCGTCGATCTCGACGGCAAGAAAATCGACCTGAACTGAGGAAGCGCCTGTGACCACGGTCGTCAGCAATTCCCTGTATCCCGTGCAGGGCGTCGAACATCGTTTCTATCACGGCAATCGCTATCACTGCGTTTCGGCGAAAGTCACCCTGCAGTGGGACGACGAAGGCCGGCTCCATTCGGTGGCGAAGCAGCCGGACTGGGTGCGCAACGATCTGTGGCGCGCGCGGGAAAACCGTTCGGGCCTGCTCGTCGCGAGCGAGCTGATTCCGTTCAAGCCGACCACGGACGTGCTCGTCGTCGGCAGCGTTCGCCCGCCCGACGGTCGTCCGGCACGCAGCTGGGCCGGCGCACTGATCGTCGGAACCCGCGAGAAGCGGCTGCGCTTCCACGGGCCGCGCCGGTGGCGGCACGGATTGATGTCGGGCTGGACCCTGTCGGAGCCCGAGCCCTGCGAGCAGGTGTCCCTGTCCTACGAAAACGCGTACGGCGGCGTCGTCGAGGACAAGGAGGAATACGCCGACGGCGAGTTCCATCCTGCCAACCCGCTGGGCTGCGGCTACGTCGGCCGCCATCGGCCCGACACGTCGCGCACCTACCGCGCGCCGCAGATCGAAGCCTGGGACAGTCCCGTCGTCGCGTTCGGCCGCGATGCCGCGGTCGGCGGACTCGGCCCGCTGCCGGGCTTCTTTCCCGAGCGCCTGAAATACGCAGGCACCTACGACAGCGCCTGGGAAGCCGACGTCAAGCCCGACATTCCGCTGGACATGGACATGCGGTACTGGCAAACGGCGCCGGAGGACCAGCGCAGCGACGACTACCTGCGCGCCGGCGACACGATCTCGCTCGTCGGCCTGCGTCCCGGGAATCCCCTGACGCTCGAGCTGCCGCCGTTCGATCCCGCGCTCGTCTGCGACATCGCCGGACGGCCTCGCGAATCCCGGCGCATGAATCTCGACACCGTGTCGGTGGATCTCGACCGCCGGCATCTGGTTCTGCGCTACCACCGCATCGTGGCGTTCGATGCGGCGCTGGAGTCCATCCGCGTCCACTGCGCGCCGTACAAGCCCCTGTCGGGCGAGGTGCGCCATGGGTGACGCACTCAAGGCGGAGAAGATCGCCAGGCATTTCGCCGCCGTCGCCTCGCCGTCCCTGGCCGCGACGCCGTTCGGCAAGCGCGCGGTGCCGACGCTCGCGGCCGTCGACTTCAGCCGGGCCATCAACACGGCGACGAGAACTTACGGCAACTCGGCGCCGCTGTTCCTGCTCACGTCGATGGCGCCGAACGCCACCGGCGACAAGCTGTTCATCCCCGCCGAGTGTCTGCTCGACAACAAAGTGGAGATCAGCTTCGCGACCGCCCATGGCCACATGGGCACCATCATCTCGACCAATGCGCCGCCGGTACCGGCCGCGATCAACTGCGGCGTGCTGTCGGGACCCAACGCCGACTGCAGCGCCGAAATGGAAGCGCTGCTGCGCGCGTTGGCCGAGAAGATGGCCGCGGAGTTCAAGTCGGACCCGATCGGATTCCTGCGCAACTTCAGCAATGCCAGCGACAAGGCGGCTCTGGACCTGCTGAAGTCCCAGGGCAGCTCGTTCCTCGACGGACTGGGAAAGGCCTACGACTGGGCCGTCGACAAGACGTCCCAGGGCATCGAGTACGTCATGGACGGCGGCGCCGCGCGCGACATCGCGAGCGCGGCCGACTACGTGTCCAGCGGACAGATCCTGTCCGACATCAAGGACGGCGCCGTCGCCGCCTACGAGTGGGGCCGCGAAGCGATCGACACGTTGCGCAACCTGGACATGGAGGAGCTCACCCAGGCCTTCATGGACTGGCTGCGCGAGATGTTCGGCGATCTCCAGTGCAGCGCGCGCGACATGATGGCCGCGATGCTGGCCGATCCGCGTCCGATCGCGTCACAGATGGGCGAGGTCTACGGCACGGCGAAGGTCGTCGTGGCCGAAGCGGCCGCGGCCGCGGCCGTCGACGTGTTCATCAGCAAGGGCGCGGCGTCCGCCGCCACGCGCCTTGGTTCGCTGGTGGCCAAGGCCGGGCCGCGCATCGGCAAGCTGACCGACAAGATCGGCGACCTGCTGCGCCGCGCACGGCGCAAGCCCGACGCCGGGCCGGACAAGAAGCCGCACCCGGCGCCGAAGAAGGATCACACGCCGGAGAAGCCGCCGGACAAGGACGCGGTCAAGAAAGACAAGGACGGCGATGCGGACAGGCCCTGTCTCGAATGCCCGTCGACCGGCACGCCGGTCAACACCATCTTCGGCTGCAAGATTCTCGGCGGCGACGACGAGCTGGACTTCGTGATCGATTCGCCGCTGCCGCTGGTCTGGCAGCGCAACTATGCGTCCAGCAACGCGTACGAAAGCTATCTCGGTCACGGATGGACCGTGCCGTTCGATTTCCGCATCGACGTGGAGGACGACGCGCTCGTCTTCGTCGAGGCGCAGGGGCGGCGCGTCGCGTTCCCGATGCTGAGCGTAGGCGACACGTTCTTCTCGCGCTACGAACACATCCGGCTGCACCGTTCCGAACGGAATCGCTGCGACCTGACGACACCGGACGGAACGCGGCTCGTCTTCGGGCTGTGCCCGCGCGACTTCCGGGAAGCGGCCGGGCGGGACTCGGCCGAACGCGCGGAAGCGGCGCAGTTCGACCAGGCCCTGGAGACGCTGCACCGGTCGGGCCGGCTCGCCGGCGACATCCCGGCCGCCGCACCGGCGGCTCCCGATCGCCGCCCGCCGCAGGCGCAGTCGCTGGTGCTGCTCGGCGTGGTGGATCCGAACGGCGGTTGGATCCGCGTCCACTACGTCCACGACGACCTGCCGCACGTCATGGAAACCAGCGACGGACGGCACGTCGGCTTTCATTTCGATCCGGCGTGCGGACCCGGACAGCGCGCGCGGCTGCGTCGCGTCAGCGAACTGCTCGGCGATGCGGACGAACAGGGACGCTTCCCGTCGTCCCGGCCGCTGATCGAGTATCGCTACAGCGAGGAGGGCGATCTCGTCGCCGTCGTCGACGACAACGATCAGGTCGTGCGTAAGTTCGCCTGGTCCAATCACATGCTCGTCGAGCACGCCGTGCCGGGCGGTCTCGTGTCGCGCTACGAGTGGGACAGCCTCACGCCGCAGGGGCGCGTGCTCGCCAACATCCTGTCCACCGGCGAGCACCTGCGCTTCGACTACGATCCGCTCGACCGGGTCAATCGCGTCACGGACGCGAGCGGCCGGGTCACCGCCTACCGTTACGACGACAGAAACTATTTCACGGGGCTGACGACACCCGACGGTGCCGAGTGGCGCTATGCGCGCGACATCCACGGCAACCTGCTCGGCATTACCGACCCGCTCGGGCGGACCACGCGCTATACCTACGATCAGCAGGGACGTCTGCTGCGCATCGCGCAGCCTGACGGCGGCACCTACCTGTTCCGCTACGAGGACGGCCATCGCAGTCCCGTCGCGGTCACCGACCCGCTGGGCCAGACCGCCGAGTTCCGCTACGACGACCGCGGCAATCTCATCGAGGCGCGCGACGAAGGCGGCGCCGTGACGCGCTATGCGCTCGACGGCCAGGGCCGTCCGGTACGCATCATCGACGCACGCGGCGGCGAGAACGTCCTGAGCTACGACCGCAGCGGCCGCCTCGTCGAACGGCGCGACTGCCTCGGCCAGTCGACCCGCCACGACTACGACGCGGCCGGCAACGTGGTCCGGAGCATCGATCCGCTCGGCGGAACGACGCACTACCAGTACCGGCGGATCAACCGGCAGGACCGCGTGGTCGCGATCACCACGGCCGACGGCGCCACCGAGCGCTTCGGCCACGATGCGCTCGGCCGTCTCGTCGCCCACGTCGACGCCGCCGGCCACGCGACGCGCTACGCGCTCGCGCCCGACGGCAGGCCGTTGACGCGCGAGGACGCCGCGGGCCGCACGCAGCGCTATCGGTACGACGTGCACGGCCGGCTGACCGCGTTGGTCAACGAGAACGGCGCGACGGCGAACTTCGCCTGGGACGCCGTCGGCCGCCTCGTCGCCGAGCGCGGATTCGACGGCCGCCGCATCGACTATCGCTACAACCTCGCCGGCGAGCTCGTCGAAAGTGCGGACGGCGTTCCCGACGGCCAGCCGTGGATGGCGCCCGGCCAGGAGGGCCTGATCCGCGTGCGCTTCCAGCGCGACGCGGCCGGCCGCCTCACCGACAAGATCAGCAGCGTCCCGGGCGCGGCCGGCCGGGAAGACATTTGCCACAACCGATACACGTACAACATTGCCGGACGGCTGATCGGCGCGCGAAACCGCGAGTCCAGCGTCGCGCTGCACTACACGCCGACGGGCCTCCTTGCGCGCCAGATCACACGGACGCGCGGCGCCGCGGCCGCCACGCTCGAACACGTCTACGACGGGCTCGGCAACTGCTATCAGACCACCTTGCCCGACGGACGCGTCCTGCGGCATCACCTGTACGGCTCGGGCCACGTCGACCGCATCAGTCTCGACGACACCGTCGTCAGCCGGTTCGAGCGCGATGCGCTCCATCGCGAAACGGTGCGGCAGCAGGGCGCGCTGCAGACCTTTTTCGAGCGCGACGCGGTCGGCCGCATCGTGCAGCAGACCGTGCGCTCGGCCGCGCCGGATCGTCCGGCCGCCGAGCCGCGGATCGCGCGCCAGTACCGCTACGACAGTCTCGGCCAGCTGCTGACGGTCGACGACGCGCGTATCGGACGCACGAGCTATCGGTACGATCCCACGCGCCGGCTGCTGGCGGCGGCCGGCCGTTCCGGCCGCGAGCTCTTCGCGTTCGATCCGGCCGGCAACCTGCTCGACGGGACGGGCGCGGGCGACGACGTGCAGGCCGCCATGCGCCGCCAGTGGACCGACGCCGAATGGCAGGACTACGTCGAGGCGAACATCGGCCGCGAGGATTTCAATCCGCTGCGTATGCCGGACCGGTTCGCCGCCGATCCGGGCCAATGGCCTGCCGCCGGAACCAATCGGCTCGCGGTGTTCCAGCAGCATCGCTATCGCTACGACCGCTGGGGCAACTGCGTGGAAAAGCGCTCCGGTGCCCAGGAGGTTCGCGCGTTCGAGTGGAACGCCGAGCATCGCCTGCGCAAGGTCCGGATACGGACGGCTCGCGGCGTCGAGCAGTGGGGCTACGACTACGATCCGTTCGGCCGGCGCATCGCCAAGTACCGGCTGCCGGCCGATCCGCCGACGGACGTCGCCTCGTCCACGGGCGATGCGAAGGCCCGGCGCAAGCGCGCGGCGGCGCGTCTGCGGCAGTCGCGGCAGAGTGCCGACGCGACGCACTACACCTGGGACGACAACCGGCTGCTGCTCGAGGATCGCGACGGCCGGCGTACCCTGCACCTGTACGAGCCCGGCACGTTCGTGCCGCTGGCCCTCGTGCGCAGCGCGGTGTCACCGGCGCAACCGGCCGATCCGTCGCCGCTGCCGCACGACCTGCTCAGTCTCAAGGATCTCTATCCGGAGCAATGGGCCGCCGTCGAGCGCCGGCGCGGCAAGCTGCAGTCGCAACTGGGCATCGTCGACGAGGCGTCGGCGCCGCCGCCGCCGTTCGAGATCTTTCACGTCCATGCCGATCACCTGGGCACGCCGCGCGAGCTGACCGATGCGGACGGGCATCTGGTCTGGGCGGCGAGCTATCGCGCCTGGGGCGCCGCTGCAGAGATCGCGACGCCGCCGCGCCGCGCGTTCGGCGGCGCCGGCAACGCCGTGGAGGAGCAATGGCTGGAGCAGGCCGATCCGGTTTCCCAGAACCTGCGCTTCCAGGGGCAGTATTTCGACGCGGAAACCGGCCTGCACTACAACCGCTACCGATACTACGATCCCGACTGCGGCCGTTTCGTCTCGCAGGATCCGGTCGGCCTCGCCGGCGGCATGAACCCCTACCTCTACGCGCCGAACCCGACGCAGTGGATCGATCCGAGCGGACTTTGCAGCTCCACCTTGGACCGCAATCTCGGCGGCACGGTCGGCGACGGCAAGCAGGCGCACCATCTGATACCGGAAGAGATCTGGGGCGACCACCAGGCGTTCTTCGACGACATCGGCATGGGCGGGCAGCGGGACAAGAAGGAGAACGGATTGCTGATGCCGGCCAGCGCCAAGAAAGCCAAGCAGATGAAGCGCAAGTTCTACCACTGCGGCTCGCACGGCGTGATGTACTCGCCGATGGTGAACAAGGCGGTCACCGACATCGAAGCCGAGTTCCGTTCCGGCGCCATCGACGCCGCGCAGGCACGGGGAAGGATCGGCGCTCTGCAGCAGTCGATGCGTGGCATGCTGTCGGCGAAAGGCACGGTGCCGGTGAGACTCTTCTAGGAACGGTCGATGAAGTTCTACGTGTTGACGCAGAAGCAGGATGTGGGCTGTCCGCTCGGAATGTTGAACGGCGTCCTCGTCGACGGCTTCGACCCGGACGCGCACAAGGCGAACTACGGCCTGCAGCCGTGGTACGCGAACCCGGCGCGCGGGCTTCCGCACCAGCCGTTTCCGGACACGCTCTGCTTCGTGACCAAGGACCCGAAGTACGCGTTCGCGATCAGGAGCAGGATCCCGTTCTTCTACATCGCGAGCGACGCGCTGATCGAGGCCTGCAGGCAGCTCCACGTGAGCATCGAGGATGCGAAGCGCATCGACGTGCTGTCGCGGCAGGGAAAGAAAGTCTCCGCGCTCGACTATTGGGTCTGCACGTTCGTTCCGCTGCCGCTCGACCGCGTCGCCGGCGAAGGCTCGGTGCTCGAGAAGGCCGGCCCGGTGCATACGCGCATCCGTCGCCTCCACGTCCGGCCCGACGTGACCGACGACCTGTTTCGCCTGGCGGGCGTGCCGGCGGACATCGACACGCTCGTCTGCTCCGAGCGTTTCCGCGACCGCGCGAAAGCCGGCGGTTTCAAAGGCATCGAATTCACGGACGTCGACGCGTTCGACTGGCCGCCGGCGCGCAGCCCGGAGGAGCAGATGATGCGCGCGCTTTCCGGCGAGCCGGTGGTCCATCCGATCTGAACCGCCGCCGGTCGATCCGCCGGCGCGGCCGTCGCACCGTGGTTGCCGGAGGCATTCGCGCCGGGTGGCGGCATTCAGGGGAATCGATCTTTCCGCGACTCGGCCCTCCGCTTCGCGCCGGTTGACGCCTCGCCTGCGGCGCGGAACCATCGCGGGACGCCGGCGTGGGGGCCGGGCAAGGGGCGAACGATGGGATCTAGTCGCGCGTCGGTCTGGCTCTCGTGGCTGTTGTGGCCTGTGCTCTACGGCGCGGGCCTGTTCGGCGCCGGGCTTGCGCTGTCCAGCGCGCGGCCGCTGCTCTGGTTCAACGTGACGTATCTGAGCCTCGTCGCGGTCATCGCCGTGCTTGAGCGGTGGATGCCGTTCGAGCCGCAATGGCTGGCCGACGACGGCGAGACCGGCGCGAATCTCGCGCATACGGTGTTCACGAAGGGGCTCGTGCAGATCGCGGCCGCGGCGGCGGCGACCCTCGGCATGGCCACGGCCACGGTCGTGCAGCCGGTGACCGCGCCGGCCCAGGTCTGGTGGCCGACGGCCTGGCCGCTGTTCGCGCAGGTCGTGCTCGGCCTCGTCGTCGCGGAGCTCGGCCTCTACGCCGCGCATCGCATCGCGCACGAGCGGCCGTCGTTCTGGCGCTTCCACGCGCTGCACCACAGCGTGCGCCGGCTCTGGGTCGTCAACACGGGCCGCTTCCATATCGTCGACACCTGCTTCAAGGCGCTGCTCGGGCAGGTGCCGCTGTATCTGCTCGGCGCGCCGCTGCAGGTGTTCCTCTGGATCAGCGCGGTGACCGCGGTGACCGGCCTGCTGACCCACTGCAACATCGTGCTGCGCACGGGGCCGCTGGACTGGATCTTCTCGACGCCGGCGCTGCATCGCTGGCACCACTCCAAGATCCTCGACGAAGGCAATCGCAACTACGGCGAGAACCTCGTGCTCTGGGACCAGCTGTTCGGCACCTACTACAACCCGGCGCGGCGGCCGCCGGCGGACATCGGCATCCACGGCCGCATCGCGAAAGGATTTCTCGCCCAGCTCGTGCAGCCGTTCCGGCGCGACGGCGTGCGCGAAATCATGGACCCGGACACGCGCTGAGCGCGGCGGGCCGTTTCCGTCCGCGTTGCGCGCTCGCGTCGCGCGGCCGTCGAACGGCGCAACGGCGCAACGGCGCAACGGCGCGTCGCCACGTCGACGGATACCTCATCGAGATTGGCCGGGCGCGTATCGGAAACGCGGCGATGTCGTTCACGCCCTCTGCCGAGTGCCGCACGCGACATCCGCATCCTGCGGCGGCGTGACGTTCGGCCGCGAGGCCGCGCGCGACGAACGAGCGCATGATTTCCTCCCCTGTGCCGGCGAACGTTTCGCCGGTCCTGTGCGCACCGTCACACGCATCGGCCGGCGCCATCGGTGCCGCCATGACAGCAGGTTGACGCTGTCTTAACGGGCTCTGCCATCGCGCTGCAATCGTGGCGAAGTGACACTGTGAAAATATTGACCATGCGCGTGCGGCCGGACTGGATATCGGCCTCCGCTTTGCGTCAATGTGATGCAGTTGCTGTTTGTCGACGCGTCGCAAACGCTAAGGTACAGCCTGGGTTCAAGCCACCGCGTGGCGCGGTGCTCGGTTCGCGAGGCGCTCGCATTCCTCGCCGCCGATGCGCGACGGAGTCGCGCAAAACCTGGCAGTTTCGGGAATGCCGACGGCCTCAGCAGCCGCATCGGCCGGCGGCCTGCTGCGTCGCCGTGTCATCGCTTGGATTTGCGCAAGGACCACCATGAATCGCACGTTGAACGTGACCACGCCATTGGGCCCGGAAGTGCTGAAGTTCGATGCACTGCAGGGGAAGGAGAGCCTGTCGCAGCTGTTCGATTTGCAGCTGACGATGAAGAGCGAGGAGCGCGGGATCGGGGCGCCGTCGCTGCTGGGCCAGTCGATCACGGTGGACTTCGAGGTCGAAGGCGGTGGGCGGCGATATCTGAACGGCCAGTGCGTGCAGTTCCGTTCGGCAGGCCGTCGCGGCAAGCAGCATCTGTACGTGGCGCAGTTGAAGCCGTGGCTGTGGTATGCGACGCGGCGCAGCGACTACCGGATCTTCCAGCAGCAGAGCACGGTGGACATCGTCAAGCAGGTGCTGGCGATGTACCCGTTCCAGACGAAGTGGCTGCTGAGCAAGAGCTACCGCAAGTGGAACTACTGCGTGCAGTACCGCGAGACGGACGCGAACTTCGTGCAGCGGCTGCTGGAGCACGAAGGCATCTGGTACTGGTTCGAGCATGCGGCGGGCGAGCACACGCTGGTGATGACCGACGACATCGGCCTGGCCAGTCCGTACCCGGGCTATGCGAAGGTGCCGTTCTATCCGCACGACCACACGGTGCCGGACAAGGATCATTTGCACGGCTGGGCGGCGGGCGGGCAGGTGCAGAGCGGCAAGTACTCGGCACGCGACTACAACTTCGTGATGCCGAGCGCGGACCTGACGACGTTGCGCGCGCAGCCGGCCGGGCATCCGCACGCGAGCTACGACATCTTCGACTACCCGGGCAGCTATCCGACCCTGGGCGAAGGCGACCCGTATGCGCGCGTACGCCTGGAAGAGCTGCAGGCCAGCCACCTGCGCAGCTACGGCCAGGGCCGCGCGCGCGGCCTGGCGCCGGGGCGCCTGGTGACCCTGGAGAAGCACGTCGTCGGCGACTACAACAAGGAATACCTGGTCGTCGGCACGGAATACGACTTCAGCGACAACGACTACGAGGCCAACGAGGACTCGGGCGAGCATCACCTGACGATCGCCGCGGAGTTCCATCCGACCGAGCAGCCGTACCGGCCGGAACGCCGGACGCCCAAGCCGCACACGATGGGCCCGGAAAGTGCCGTGGTGACGGGACCGGCGGGGCAGGAGATCTACACGAACGAGCACGGCCAGGTGAAGGTGCAGTTCCACTGGGACCGCTACGGCAAGAAGGACGAGAACAGTTCGTGCTGGATCCGGGTGTCGCACCCGTGGGCGGGCACGGGCTTCGGCGGGGTGCACATTCCGCGCATCGGGCAGGAGGTGCTGGTGGATCACCTCAACGGCGATCCGGACCAGCCGATCATCGTGGGACGCGTGTACAACACGAACAACCCGCATCCGTGGGGCCTGCCGGCCAACGCGACGCAGTCGGGATTCCTGACGCGCAGCTCGATGGGAGCGAACTGGCAGAACGCCAATGCGCTGCGGTTCGAGGACAAGAAGGGCGAGGAGCAGGTCTGGCTGCACGCGGAGAAGAACCAGGACATCGAGGTCGAGAACGACGAGACGCACTGGGTCGGTCACGACCGGACCAAGACGATCGACCATGACGAGACCGTGCACGTCAAGCACGACCGTACCGAGACCGTCGATCACAACGAGACGATCACGGTGCACAACGACCGCACCGAGACCGTCGACGGCTACGAGACGATCACGATCCACAAGGACCGCACCGAGACCGTCGACGGCCACGAGACGATCACGATCCACAAGAACCGCACCGAGACCGTCAACCAGAACGAGACGATCTCGGTCGTGAAGAACCGCACCGAGGACGTCGGCCAGAACGAGACGGTCAGCATCGGCAAGAACCGCAAGGTCAACATCGGCCAGAACAAGTCCGAGACCATCGGCATGGGCTCGATGCTCAACGTCGGCCTGGCCCAGGTCACGAACATCGGCGGCGCCTACGCGCTGAACGTCGGCGCGGGCTGGATGAGCAACGTCGGCCTCATGCACATGCACAACGTCGGCGTGAAGCTCGCGGTGACGGTCGGCAAGACGATCAGCTTCAGCGCCGGCAACACGGCGACCTACGAGGCCGGCGACAAGCTGTCGCTGATCTGCGGCGATTCGATGATCGTGCTGGAGAAGAACGGCACGGTCACGATCAGCGGCAACCGGATCAAGGTCATCGGCGAGAAGCACGTCGACGTGAACGGCAAACTGATCGACATCAACTGACCATGGCGGAGCTGATCAATCACACGGCATTCCCGGCTCTGCTCTACGATGCACTCGACCAGCACGACGCCGGCTTCAGCGTAGTCGCCGCGCACCTGAGCTACGACCTCCTCATCCGTCCGGAAGACGGCGCGGCGAACCTGCGCTTCTGCGAGGAGCAGGCGCCGCTGTGCATGGCCGACGAGCACTACGGCGAGCCGGACCGCACGAGTACGCGGTTCGAAAGCGACATCGTTCCGTACAAGCCGCGCCTCGACGTCGTCGTCAACGGCACGGCGTACGCGCCCGGCGACAAGCCGGCGCCGGCGTTCGGCGTCGCGATCCGCATCCACGAACGCCTGCGCAGCCTGCTGGTCTGCGGCCCGCGCGACTGGAAGCGCGGCCTGACCGGCTGGAGCCTGACCGATCCGGCGCCGATCGCGGCACTGCCGCTGCGCTACGAATACGCCGGCGGCGGCCTGCACCGCATCGAGAATCAGGACTACGCCGCGGCGTCGAACGTCGTCGGCATGGGCTGGTATCCGCCGGAATTCCTGCGCCAGTTCCGCGGCGACCGCCTGCCGGCGCCGCAGATCGAATCCCACGAGCACCGGCTCGGAGGCATCAGCGACGAAACGCCCGCGGCCGGCTTCGGCTTCATCGGCCGCGGCTGGCGCGGCCGCATCGACCACGCCGGTACGGCCGACGCGGCCTGGCAGGCCGAGCGTCATCCGCTGCTGCCGCGCGATTTCCGCATGGAGTTCTGGAACGGTGCGCCGCCGGCGCAGCAGTTCGAGCATCCCAGGCCGCTCGGCAGCGTGGCGATCGCGACGCAGAACCTCGTCGCCGCGCGCGACGTGCCGGGGCAGGGCGTGCACTTCACGGTGCCGGTCGAGAGCGTGTTCGTGCTGGTCGGTCTGGAGCGTGGCATCGGACTCACGCGCGACCTGATCCTCGACACGATCGTCGTCGACATGGATGCGCGCAAGGTGCATTGCACCTATCGCGTCGCGCTGGCCGAGGAGCTCGACATCGCCGAGGTGCAGCTGCGCTACATCGCCGCCGACGAACGCGACGCGCAGCGCGAGAAGGCCGCGCGCATGAATCCCGACCCGGCGGTGCGCGAGTTCGTGCCGCTGCCGCCCAGCCTCATGACGAAACCTGCCGGACAGGCCGCCCATGGCTAGCAACCTCGCTGCGCGCAAAGACGGCAAATGGCGCATCGTCTTCCTGACGCCGGACTTCTGCTTCACGCCGGGCTCGCCGTCGCCCGTGCCGTATCCGGTTACGTCCGATCTCGGCAATGCCAAGAACGTCGTGACGTCGGTGCGCCTGAACAAGAAGCCCGCGTTCGTGTTCGACGCGAGCAAGGCGCCGCGCACGATCGGCGATCAGGCCGGCACGAACAAGGGCGTCGTCAGCCACACGGTCGGCGCCGACTGCTGGGCCATGACCCATTCGCCGGACACGCGCATCGGCCAGCGCTGGGTCGTGCGCAACGGCGAAATGTTCTACATGAACGGCAACTTCAACAAGCCGCCGGGCAGGAACCTCACGAAGAAGGAGCGCTGGGAAGAGCGCAAGCGCCTGATCGAGCAAGGCAAGCAGAGCTCCGATCCGAAGGTGCGCGCGGCTGCCGAGCGGCTCGAACGCAACAACGTCGGCGTCGAGAAGGCCAAGCTCGCGCAGGACATCTACAACCCCGACAAGGGACCGCCGGAAGGCTGGAAGAACATCAGCAACGATCCGGAAGCGCTGGCCAAGTACGGCCTCAAGCCCGAAGACCTGCGCATCGACGGCACGCCGAGCTTCCGCGCCGGCGTCTACGAGCCGGATCCGGCCGTGTTCGGCAGCGACATGCGCCCGTCGGTCGTGTTCCAGGGCACGAATCCGTCGAGTATGACGGACTGGAAGAACAACTTCGCCCAGGGCCTGAACATGAATTCGCCGTATTACGAGCGCGCCGTCGGCATCGGCAACTCGGTCGGCAATTCGGGCGCGTCGGTCGACATCGTCGGACACTCGCTCGGCGGCGGCATGGCCTCGGCCGCGTCGCGCGCGAGCGGCGCGCCGGGCTGGACCTTCAACTCCGCGGGCCTGAACCCGAACACGGTCACGCGCTACGGCGGCACGAACCACGTGCCGGCCAGCGAGAACATCACCGGCTACCAGGTCGCCGGCGAAGTGCTGACCGGGCTGCAGCAGCAGGGCGTGCTCGGCACACTCGCGGCGGCCGGCGTCGGCGCGCTGTTCGGCGGCATCGGCGGCGCCGTCGTCGGCGGCCTGATCAAGATGGGCGTCAGCGCGATGATGCCCGATGCCGTCGGCAACATGTTCCCGCTCGAAGGCCACGGCAATCCGGTCGCGCGGCACGGCATGGACCAGGTGATCGACGGGATCGAGAAACAAAAGGACGAGGATCAGGCCATCATCCGCGGCGCCGGCGGAGGCTAGCGATGCGGCGCTGGTCGGTCGCCTGGCGACAGTGGTGTTTGGCAGTGGCGGCGCTCCTGTCGCCGTGGACTTCGGAAAGTGCAGGCATGAAAACCCCAGCGGCAGAACAGTTCTTCAGCGGTCCCACGCTCACGCTCGCGCAGGCCATCGAACGCGGCGACGCGGCGGAGGTCGACGCGCTCGCGCGCACGGTCGACCTGAACAAGCCCGGCGCCGACGACATGACGGTGCTGTTCTTCGCCCTGCAGAAAGCGTTCGGCGAGAAGCCGGCGCAGCTGCAGATCATCACGCAGCTGGTCAAGGCCGGCGCCGATCCGCTGCAGCGCGTCGAGGACCTCGGCAGCGTGCTCGGCGTCTCCTTGCAGGCGGCCAGCCCGCTCTACGTCAAGGCGCTGCTCGACGGCGGCGTCAGTCCCGACACGATCGAAGGCAGCACGCCGATCCTGTTCAAGGCCACGCGCGAGGCGACTTTCGGCACGCTCAAGCTGCTCGTGGAGCGCGGCGCCGACGTCAACCGGCGCGATTCGCTCGGCAATACCGCGCTGATGCAGGGCCTGACGACGATGCAGCTCGACCAGGTCGAGTACCTGCTCGCGCACGGCGCGAAGCCCGATTTCGTCAACATCAACGGCGTCTCGTTCGCGAACCAGCTGCAGTTCCAGATCGGCCGCCAGCAGGAGGGCTCGCCGGCGCAGCGCAAGATGCTGGAAATCCGCGACCGCATCGTCGCGATGGGCGTGGCCTGGCCGCCGGCCTCGCGCGAAGCCGAGCAGGAACGCATGCGCGCGCGCGGCCAGGAGCCGGGCAAGCCGCTGAAGGTGAATTGACGCAGACGGACGAGCGATCCAGGGACAGTGTTCGTGGCCTGCGCAGGCAGGCGGCCGGGGGGCACCGACACGCAACGAAGCTATCTTCTGAGCGGAAGCGATCATGGCCGTAGGGAACACGATAGGGAAACTGACCAACGAACCGGTACTGCCGCAGAGCACGCCATCGGGCAGCGCGAACCCGCCCGAGAAGAAGAGCTGGTGGAGCAAGTGGGGCGACGTCGTCCACACCGGCCTGGATGTGCTCGGCGCCGTGCCGGTGGTCGGCATCGTCGCCGACGGTGCGAACGCGGCGATCTACGCGGCCGAAGGCGACTACGTCAACGCCGCGATCTCCGGCGCGTCGGCCGCGGCTAACCTGATCCCCGGCGGCGGCGCGGCGATGAAGGCCGGCAAGGCGGCCGTCGCGGTCGGCAAGACCGTCGCGAAGGAAGGCGCCGAGGCGCTGGCCAAGCAGGCGGCCAAGGAAGTCGCCGAGAAGGCGGCCAAGGAAGCGGCGGAGAAGGCCGCGAAAGAGGCGGCTGAGGAAGGCGCCGAGGCGGCCGGCAAGAAGGCCGCGAAAGAAGCCGGCAGCGATGCCGGCGGCGGCGTCAAGGGCAAGGGCAAGAAAAAGGAACCCTGCAAGAACAAGACGTGCGTCGGCGCGCCGGTCAATCCGGTGCTCGGTATCAAGTTCCTGATCGGCGAAGAAGATCGGGACTTCGAGCTACCCGCGCCGCTGCCGCTGCGCTGGCAGCGCACGTATTTCTCCGACCAGACAGGTATCGGCTGGCTGGGTCAGGGCTGGTCGCTGCCGATCGCGACGTTCCTGCAGCGCCGCGCCGACGGATTCGTGCTGACCGACAGCACCGGCCGGCAGATCGAGCTGCCGGACCTCGAGCCCGGCGAAGCGCACTTCGACAATTACGAATCGATGACGTTCGCGCGCGAAGCGAACGGCCGCTACCGGCTGAGCGCCGTCGACGGCGGCTCGCATCAGATATTCGCGCCGCTGGACCTGGGCGACGGCGACAGCGAAGGCCTGCGCAGCGTCTATCTGCCGCTGATCGCACTGGAGGACCGCAACGGCAACCGCATCCGGCTGTTCTACGACGACCGCGGTCTGCCGGCGTTCGTGCACGACTCCGCCGGCCGGCTGCTGGGTTTGCGTTTCGACGCGCTGCAGACCGCCTCGGGCGCGTGCTGGCGCCTCGGCGCCGTCATGCAGCTTCACGGCGAGCCGCGTGCCGACGGAACCTGGCCGCCGGCGCAACTCGAAGCGCTGGTGCAGTACAGCTACAGCGCCGAAGGCGATCTCGCGGCCGTGGCCGACGGCGAGGGCCGCGTGCGTCGCCAGTTCCGCTACCGCAACCATATGCTCGTCGAGCACGCCCAGCCGGGCGGGCTCGTCTCGCGCTACGAATACGACCGCTACGATCCGCAAGGCCGCGTACTGCGGCATGCGACCAACGTCGACCAACTCTGGCTGTTCGACTACGAATCCGGCGCGACGACGGTCACCGACAACCTCGGCCGCCGCACGCGCTACGAGTACAACGACGACAAGGAGCTGGTCGCCGTCACGGATCCGGCCGGCGGCGTCACCCGCTACGAACACAACGCCTGGGGTAAGCCGACGGTCATCGTCGATGCGTCGGGCAAGATGACGCGGTATCGCTACGACGACCGCGGCAACACCACGGCCACGATCGAGCCGGACGGCAAGGTCACGGAAATCCACTATCACGATAAATGGAATCTTCCGACAGCGATCATCGACGCGACCGGCGCGACGACCGTCATGGACTACGACGCTGCCGGCAATCTGATCCGGCGCACCGACGCGCTCGGCCAGGTCACCTGCTTCAACCACGACGCGCGCGGCCTCGTGGTGCGCGTCGTCGACGCGAAGGGCGGCCGGCAACACTTCGACTACGACAGCTACGGCCAACTCGTCGCGCATGTCGACTGCGTCGGCCACGTCACGCGCTACGAATGGGATGCGCGCGGCAACCAGACGGCGCTGATCCAGCCCGACGGTACCCGCACCGAATACCGCCACGATCGCAGCGGCCGTCTGCTGTCGGCGCACTACGCCGACGGAGCGAGCGAGCGCTACGACTACGACGCGCTCGGGCGTCTGATCCGCCGCGTCGACGTCGGCGGCAGCACGACCGAATGGGAACTCGCCGCCGACGGCGCTCCGCTCGCGCGCGTCGACGCGCTGGGCCATCGCGCGCAGTATCACTACGACGGCGCGCGACGGCTCGTCGCCATCGTCAACGAGAACGGCGCACGCTACCGCTTCGCGTTCGACGCGAACGACAACCTCGTTTCCGAGCAGGGCTTCGACGAGCGCGTCACGCAGTACGTCTACGATGCCGCCGGCCGTGTGCTCGAGAAACGCGAACTCGGCGCGCAGTCGGCGGCTGCGACGGAGCCGGATCGCGAAGCTTCGTCGTCCCTGCTACGCACGCAATACCGGCGCGACGCCGGAGGAAGGGTCGTCGAGAAAATCGTCGCTCGCGCCGCGGACAAGCGCATACAGCGCACGCAGTTCGAGTACGACCCCGCCGGCCGGCTCGTCGCCGGGATCAACAATGGCGGTCGCGTCGGACTCGCCTACGACGATCTCGGCCAGGTCGTCGAGGAAACCAGCCTCGTACTCGGCCGCCAGCGGCGCATCGGCTACGCCTACGACGGCCTCGGCAACCGCGTCCAGACCGCGCTCCCGGACGGACGCGTGCTGTCGCAGCGCTTCTACGGCCCTGGTTTCCTGCATCAGATCGCGCTCGACGACGACGTCGTCACCGACATCGAGCGCGACGTCATGCAGCGCGAGACCGTGCGCAGCCAGGGCGCGCTCACTAGCTATTTCGACTACGACGTCATCGGTCGCCGCGTCGGCCAGCGCGCGCGCAAGACGGCCGTCGCCGTGGACGACGTCGTGGAGCGGCGCTACGTCTACGGCGCCGACGGCAATCTTGCCGCCGTCAGCGACCGGCGTTTCGGACAGACCGCCTACGCCTACGACGCGCTGGGCCGCATCACGCGTGCCAACGCCGAGCGTTTCGCGTTCGATCCGGCGCACAACATCGTCGACGCGCCGCAGCAGGCGGTGCGCAGCAACCGGGTCGTCGCCTACGACGACAAACGCTTCCGCTACGACACTCACGGCAATCTGATCGAGAAGCGGATCGGCGGCCATACCTGCATGCGCCTTCACTACGATCCGGAACACCGTCTGGAGCGTGCGGACATCACGCGCAACGGCGTCAGGCAGTCCGTGACCTATGGTTACGACGCGTTCGGCCGCCGCACCTGGAAGCGCGACGCGTTCGGCACGACCGAGTTCGTCTGGGACGGAAACCGCCTGCTGCAGGAACTGCGCCGCGGCCGCTGCCTGACCTACGTCTACGACGGTTCGAGCTTCGTGCCGGTCGCGCAGATCGAATCGGCGGCGACGCCGGAAGCGGCAACCACCGCAACCGCCTCCGGCATCGTGCGCTACTTCCATACCGACCAGAGCGGCGCGCCGCGCGAGCTGACCGGTGCCGACGGCGCCGTCGCCTGGCGCGCGCAGTACCGCGTCTGGGGCAATACGCTGCTCGTCGAATATCCTGAGCAGCCGGCGTCGGTGGATGCCGAGCCGGTACACCAGCCGCTGCGTTTCCAGGGACAGTATTTCGACAGCGAAACCGGCCTGCACTACAACCGCTTCCGCTATTACGATCCGGACGTCGGCCGTTTCGTCAGCCAGGATCCGATCGGGCTCGCCGGCGGCGGCAACGCGTACCAGTACGCGCCGAACCCGTTCGACTGGGCCGATCCGCACGGGCTCAAGCACACGGCCGTCTGGGCGCTCATGGACCCGAACGGCAACCTCAAGGCCGAGGGCATCGAGTTCAGCGGATGCGACAAGAAGCCCGGGCGCCGCCTGAATTTCCAGGAACAGCTGATGGTGCATACCGAGCGGAAGATCATGGCCAAGATCTCCGGCATCGCCCAGCCCGGCGATCATCTCGTGATTCTCGGCGAGCGCCCGCCGTGCAATCCGGGCGGACGCGGCTGCCAGTCGGCCATGGACGCGTTCGCGAAGGAGCGCGGCGTCAAGGTGACCTACATGACGAACGACGGCGAGTGGAATTACCCTCAGCTGTCCTGTGACTGCGGCAAGAAGAAATGCTGAGCAATTTCCCGTCGCTGAACGAATGGCAGGCGCTTTCCGACGACGCGAAGGACGCGGTATTGGCCCGCGTCGCGAACGAGCTGTCGCTGCCGCAGCCGTTTCGACTGTCGCGTGACGACCGGGTCGTGCCGCGCGTCGTCGTCGACTACGGCGAACGCGGCGGCCGCATTCCGTTCCGGCTGATTCCCGCACATCGCGTGCCGGTCGGCCTCAGCGATCGCAACCTCGCCGCGATACACGCGATCACTTACGAACCGCAGATCTCGGTCGAGGAAATGACGCCGCTGACAGCGGTCGACGTCGGCGCGTTTCTCGTCGCTGAGCTGCCGCTGTCGGTGGCGCAGGCGCGCCTGCTCGCCGGTGTGGGGCTGGACGGCGAACGCGCGGACTTTCCGGCCTATCTTGATGCGCAGGCCGCGGAAGCGGCAGTCGTCGCGCTCGGCGCGACGCTGCCCAGCGAAGCGCAGTGGGAATGCGTGGCCAAGGCCGGCGGCGACCCGCTGTTTCCGTTCGGCGACACGCTGCCCGACGAAGCCGCGATCGAGCCCTGGATGCGCTACGACCTCGCCGATCCGGATGCAGCGCGCACGGCTTTCGGCATCGGCGGCCTGTTCTTCGCCGAGTGGTGCGGCGATGCATTCGCCGTCAGCCATGCGCCCGACGCCGAGCGTCTGCCCGACGGCCGCACGATCAAGGGCGGCGGCGCGTACTTCTGGCCCTGGCAGGACGAAGAGTGGGTCTGGTGCCTCTGTTCGATGCGCATGCCGTCGACCGATCTGGATGGCGGCGTCGCTGTCTGCCGGCCCGTCATTCCGCTCTGAGCCGCTCGGCCTGACCGAATTCCTTCAGGCGGCAACCGTCTGCTCCGCAACGCGGAAAAGAAAGGCCTCAACGTCGCGAGCATCCTGGAAGACATCGGCCAGCGGCTCGAGAGCGGGGCCTGGAAGAAGGCCTTCGAGTGCTGCTGCAAATGATCGGACCCGGCAATGGCTGAAATACCCGTCGTCATGGAATTGCCCGGCATCGCGTCGCGCATCGACGCGGCGCTGCAGCAGTTCCAGCAGCGCCAGGCGGACCAGGCGTTCCTGACGCGCTGCCTCGCGCTGATCGGCCAGGTCGAGGAATGGAAATATTCGACCGGCCCGCTGTACGACCTGCCGCCGTACCAGATGCAGCTCATGGGCTTCTCCGGCGGCAAGCCGCTGAAGAAGCCGTTCGCGGACCTGACCGCGGCGCGCTCGGGCGGCGCCTACGCCTCGGGCTTCGTCGGCGGACGCCATGTGCTGACCGTGGATCCGGCCGAGAACCTGAAACTGTCGCCGCAGGTCACGCAGTACGACCACGAGGGCGACCTGACGCGCGCGACGATCACGCGCCAGCCCGACCTGGCCGTGCCGCCGCTTGCGAAGCCGGCCAGCCTCGTCGGTCTCGGCGAAACGGCATGGCTCGACGAGCGGCGCCGGCTCCATGTCGGCGTCGGCGGCCGCGGCGCCTTCGCGGTGTACCTCTACCGCTACGACGACGCACAGCGGCCGCGGCACGTGCACCTGTTCTCGAAGGGCCACGTCGCGCAGTCCGACTACGAGCTGCACTACGACGATGCCGGCAACCTGGTCCGCGTCACCGACGTACTCGGCAATCCGGTCTGGCCGAAGCGCTGAGCGCTGCGCGAGCCGGGCGCGACCGAAGTCGACCGCACGGCGTTCGGCGCGGCGGCAACCGTGAATGGCTTCCACGACAATCGCTATGCCGGCGCAGAAGCTGAGCGGCGCTCAGGGTTCTACTTCGAAATCCAGCGGGTAGTGGCGCTGGTTGCGGAAGCCACCATGCGTCGTCCTTCACACTTCAATCCGGAGTTCCGACTACGCCAGGACTCAGCGGGTCGTGCGTGACGCCCGAGAGCGCGATACCAGCAGACCTGCGTGACGGGCTTTCCACCGGTGCCGTCGCAAGGCCGGCGCAAGCCGCCGGCCCCCGCTCGGTGCGCATTAAGTAATTGGCATTCGAACCTGCCCCGTTGCTCCCGGATCGCGCCACAGGCACACCTCCACGATGGCTTCAAGGTTGACTGGGGGCGGCTTGTTGCTCTGGGGCAACGATCTTTGTCGCAGGATGCGACCCTAGTTGAACGCTCTCAAAATGTTGCCGAATGCGATCAATCAATTGATCGTGCGTTGGTGGGTCTAGCCTTGCACAAAAATGCTCTACCTGAATGCAGAAATTTATGGCGCCGGACAGATAAGCGTAAGCAGCATCGCAGTAGCTGTCGATTGAGCGCAAATAGTCGTCGGCGCTCCTTGCCTCCTTTCCCAGCGGATCAGATATTTCTTGCAGAAAGAAAAGCAGTTCAACGATATTGCCGACGACCGGAAATTTTGACAGCAGTTGCTTTCTGATCATGTCGACCTTCGCTTGGAAGGCGCGTCGATCTGGGCTCGCGAACAACTCGTCGAGAACAGACAGCCAGCTCTCACCGACGGCATAGACGAGATCGAGGTGCAATATATGCATATTTCCGGCATGTGCGGCTGCCTCGGCAACAGCTGATGATGCGCGAAGAAGAAAGTTTCGAGTGGCTTTTCCAAGCTCGGTATCGTTGAAGTCGATATCGCCGGTTTTTTGGATCTCTGAGCGAGACTTTTCCAGCATAATCAACTGTTCGTCAACAAAACGATTTGTAGAATCGTTCATCGCCTGAACAGACGAAAGAATATCGTAGACTGCTGCAAAGCTGATAACCGTCAAGCTCTTTGCTCTTTCGAGCTCAGCAATCATTACGCTGCTCTTGATGTTCATTGCTTGGGATGAAAAACTGGACATGCGTTTTTCATAGCTCGCAACCAGATTGCTCAGGTCATCTACTTTACTCACGGAGTCATTCTCCGATGGGAACAGCTCAGGCGACCGCTGGGTCGCGGTCGACCGTAACCATCATGCCCCACGAATGGATGGCGGGGTCAGGTTCCAACGCAAAGGGGGCAGGTCCATTTCGAAAGGTGGCCGAAATCCAGTCGCAGCGCGCTGGAGCCGAGAACCGAACTTGGTCAACTGCCGCGAAGCGCGCCCTATGCAGGAAGTGAACCTGACTCCGTCAACTGCACAAGGCGAAGGCCGCACCGGAAGTAAACCTGGCCCTTTTATCACGCCTTGCGCGCTCAATCGAGGAATGTCCAGGTGTCCGCCCCATCGAAGCGCCGGACGACGACCAGCTCCAGGAGCGCGGGTTCGAAGTTGCGCAGGTTCACGCCGTGCCGGACGCCCGGCTTCAGCTCGATCGGTTCCCAGTGGTTGAAGATGCCGCAGGTCCTGCACCGGTAATTCTTCAGGGTGCGATCTCCCCATACGTAGCTCTCCGTGCTGTCCGGGTGGCCGTGGATGGCGACCGTGCCGAGCTCGTAATAGGCCCAGATGCCTCCCGTACGGCGGCATAGCGAGCAGTTGCAGCTCGTCGCCGTTTCAGGCGCGCTGGGGAGAATGAGGCGGACGGACCCGCAGTGGCAGGATCCGTGCAGCGAAACCGCAGGCTGTTCGTGGTTCACGGCGCCCTCGTTTCTTGTGCAGGAGCAACGGCGTCAGGTTCACTTCGGGATTCCGCTGAATCCCGTCGCAGTACGGCGGAACCCTGGATCGAACAGGATAGGAAGGGGATCCGATCCACCCGCGCAAGGCGCAGGTGGTACCGGAAGCGAACCCGGCCCCCTGTTCTCCGGGGTGGATGGATAGAATCCCGACGACAGATTTCAGGGGCTCCGCATGTCGATACTACCTTCCACACCGTCACGCTCTTTGCCCACCGATAAATCGAAATTCACACGAATGGCAATCGTCGCGCTATTGCCCTTCACGGCGAGCTTGCTGACCGGCTGCCACCGCCAGGCGCCGCTGACGCCGGAACTGGCGGCAATCGTCTGTCCCGCCGATCGCGCGGAACATGCTTCTGAGATGTTCGGCAAAGCCGAAGTCACGTTCGTTTGCGTGACGCCGGAAATAGCCGACAAACCGTCGTTGCTGCGCTGCGACCCGAACAGCCGCCCCGTCTACTGCGAGGACTCGGGCACGATCACGCTGTCCCGCCTGCCGGGGGGCAAGCTGGTGCCGGGTGCGCCGAGCAACGCGCGCGAGTACCAGCCGCCGCCGGTGACCGATCCGGAAACCGACGCCGGTTCACTGTTCGAGGCCAGTTTCTACGACAAGCCGCCCGGCAAGGCCAACTATGAAGTCGGCCCAAGGCAGTATCTGCGCGATGCCGAGCAGCAGCGCCTGCCACCGGGGTTCACGCTCGTCAACGGTCCCGTGTGCGACCGGGTCTCCAACGCGCTCAGGCACGCCAGTTGCCGGCTCGAGGCCAAGAGTGCGTCGCTGCACTGGTACATCACTGTCTCCATTCCGCGCCCGATCGGGAACAAGATCGACGATGAGCTCTACCAGCAAGAGATGACGCTCTGGCTGGACCTGCTGGGCAAGATGGTGACCGACCCGAAAGGCTGACGTCGCTCAGACTCGACAAAACAGGAACAAAGCAGCAACAAGTAGCCGGGCAAGCGCAGGCGCACCCCGGCGACTCCCAGGCCGCGCATGAATCACAAGGAATTCCGATGCAACCGATGCAGCGATTGGCGATGACGATGATTCTGGCCATGGCACCCGGCGCGTTCGTTCATGGCGCGGAGGCGGCGGCGACGCCGACGCAGGAATCCACCACGGCGCTGATCGCCGGCCAGAAGCCCGAAGGCATCGAAGTGGAACGCGTCGCAGTGGAGGGGAAGAGCGTGACGGTGACCGGCACAGGCACGTCGAATGCGCTCATTTCGACGTTCCTGCGCAACCTCGACAGCTCGGGCCACTTCGCTGGCGTGGAACTCGTCTCCATCCTGGCCACCACGCGTGGCGCGAATCACGTGGTGGAGTACCAGTTGTATCTGAAGATCAAATAGCCGCTCGCGCGAAGTCTTCCAGGGGTGGCGGCAGGGAAGGCCAGGGAACAGCACGATCCCGGTGACGTTGCAGTATTTCTTATGCGCAATGACGCGCTGGAGTAACCGTGCGCCCCGTCGCTGCGATGTGGCAATCGTTATCACAAGCGGCGCGAGAGCAATCCAGCCGGGGTCAGGTTCGCTTGCGCAAAGCGCCGGCCGTACCGATGCCTCGGCCGTGCCGCGCGAGTCATCGACTTCGGCGCGCGCGGCCGCATCACAGGGAGCGAACCCGACCCCGTCATGGTCGGCTACTTCGCCTCCGGCACCGCCATCCAGCCCGGCGCCCGCTGCAATCGGCCTTCCCGGTCGTCCAGCCGCAGTACCCAGACGTGATCGAGGCCATGGTGCCGTGTCGGACTCCAGTGCAGCGGGGGCAGCGGGGGCAGCGAGGGTTCGCGCACGGTCTGCAGCCGGGCGACGAGTGCGGCACGCGAGACCTCGCGGCCGGCCTGGCGGAGCAGTTCCGCGACCAGCTGCAACACCTGCTCCGCCACGGCCTGCCGCAGCGTTGCTTCGGGCGGCGCGGGCAGCACGACGCGCAGGCTCTGGCCGGCGGGCCACGCCATTCGCGTGAGATCGCAGGCGGCAGCGACCCGGCCGGTGAGCAGCAGCGTGCGGGCGGTCGTCGACACCGCTGCCTCGCTGCAGTCCCGGACCACCTGCGGCGCCGGCACGGATGCCGCGAGTTCGTCCAGCGCACGCTGCTGCGTCGCCGGCGCCGCGGTGATGACGAAACCGCTGCGGCCGGGGTCGGTGGTGTCCGCCGCGAAGACGATGGCCGGCAAGTCTTCCTCGGCGGCGGCGACCAGGCTGTCGCTGCCGTCGGCGCCGGCGTCGATGAGCAGCAGCAGGTCGTCGCTGCGCGCGGGCGGGCCTGACAAGGACACGAGTTCGATCCGCCGTCCGTAGATTTCCTGCGTCGGCGCGACCAATGCGGCGCCGCGCACGCCGATGCGCAGGCGATCCGGCGCGACCCCGGCCTCGTGCCGCTGATCCAGGCGAGCCAGATAAGCCAGCAGATCGTCGGCATCGGCCAGGCTCAGGGCGTAGCGCGGCATCGCCGCATCCAGCGGCTGCCCGCCCGCATCAAGGCCCATGGTGATCGCCCGGCGCAGGCGCGCAGCGTCGTAGGCCGGCCGCTGCCGCCGTTCGTCGCGCAACGGCCGCAGCAATGCAGCCGGACTGATATCGGCCGGGCGCACGCCGCCTTCGCGGCGGCCGCGGCCGTCCGGACCATGGCAGTTCACGCACGGCAGCAGCGCGGCCGGCACGGCGTCGCCGGCACCCACGGTCGCGACCAGCGGCGTACCGCGCGGCGATACGCCCTCGCGGAAAATGCGCTCGCCGCCGTCGGCCGAGCCGGCGCTGCCTTGCAGGGCCGGCAACACGGCCAGGAGGGCGGCGGCCAGCTTCATTCCACGGGCCGTGCCAGCGCTTCGCGCAGCGCCGCTGTCAGCACCTCGGCGTCGGCCAGGCCGTCGAACCGGCGCCACGGCCGCGGCGAGCCGCGCTCGTCGATCAGCACCACGAGCGGCGCGTGCGACGCCGGATCGGCGGCCGACGCCCCCAACGAGCGCGCCAGCCGGTCGATATCGGCGCGCGCGCCGGTGACCAGATCCCAGCCCGCAGCGGCGCCGAAGGCGCGGCTCCAGCGCGCCAGTTCCTGCGGCGTGTCGTTGGCCGGATCGATGCTCACCGAGATCAGCGCGACGCGGTCCGCATCGCCGCCAAGCTGCCGCTGCACCTGGGCAAAGCGCGTGCCCAGCAGCGGGCAGATCGTGGTGCACCGGGTGAAGATGAAATTGATCGCGGCCAGCCGTCCCTGGACCAGATCGCGGTGAAAGTGCCGCGTGCGGCCCGACTGGTCCAGCACGGGCACGTCGGCGACCGTGCCGGCGGCCGTCTCGGCCGGCATCGACCGCATCGCTGCGGCCGCGTGTGCCGCATGCGCGGCATGGTCCTGTGCCTGCGCACCGATGCTGCCGAGCAGCAGAACGGCCCCGCAGCGGATTCCCTTGCCCATGATCGCCCCCGATTGCCGCCGCCCGCGAACTTATCCCGCCGGCCGCGCGCCGGCAATCGCCGCCGGCAACCTCGCCGCGCAACCACTGCAATGATGAAGTTTCATGATAGCCGGGCGCCGTTTTTTACGCCTGCCTCAGCAAGCTTCTGGACAAATGCACTTCTGACAGGGGATAGAAGGCGGCAAAGATCGGCGAACGCCGGTGACTGCATCCGCAGTCGGCCGGCGCCGCCCCGTTGCGGGAGCGCCGCAGCCGTGCGGGGTGCCGTCACTCTGCGTCGCAGAGTCTTCCCAAGCTTTGCAAATAAGGTATTGTCCACCACGAAACTTGTAGACAAGTTTCCATGCCAGCCACCCGCTTTCCCGTTGCGAGGTAAACCATGCGTTTGCCGTTGCCGTTGCCGTCGTGGTCGTGCGCCTTCGCCCTCCTGGTCTCCGCCCTTTGCACGTCGCCGCTGCAGGCAGCCGACGCGCCCGCGCACGGGCGCTGCGACAGCACCATCCAGGCCGACGTCGTCGCGCTCGACCACGCCTTCCAGGTGAACCGTCTGGGTACGACGCGCACCGACGGCGAGATCTACGCGCTGCGAGCCGATGTCGTTTCCACCGATCCGGCCAACCCCGGCCTGGAGCCGGGCAAGGTGATGCTGCGGCCGGACAAGCGTCCACGCCCGCTGGTGCTGCGCGTCAACGCCGGCAGCTGCCTGGAGATCCGTTTCCAGAACCTGCTCGCGCCGACACCCGCCGACGTGATGCAGCCGGTCACGCGCACCGCGTCGATCCACGTCGCCGGGCTGCAGCCCATCGACACCATCGCGAGCGACGGCACCTGGGCCGGACAGAACCCGGAAATCGGCAACGGCCAGCACTCCGGCCTCGTACAGCCCGGCGCGAGCATCACCTACCGGCTGTATGCGCAGGAAGAGGGCGGCAATCTGCTCTACAGCACCGCCGGCCAATACAACAATTTCAACGAAATGCAGCTGTCCACGGGCCTGTTCGGCGCGGTCAACGTCCAGCCGCGCGGCAGCGAGTGGTACCGCAGCCAGGTCAGCGAGGACGATCTGCGCCTGGCCAGCACCGGCACCTTGCCGTCGGGCCATCCGCGCATCGACTACGACGCCGTGTTTCCGCCGGGTCATCCCCGCGCAGGCCTGCCGGTCCTGCGCATGCTGGATCGCGACAACCGCATCGTGCACACCGACCTGACCGCACTGATCACCGGTCCCGGCCGCGGTCCGCTGAGCATCCCCGTCGGCGACAACCCGATGCTTCCGGAGCGCAACCTGCCGTTCCGCGAAGTCACGACGATCTACCACGAGTCGCAGGACGTGGTGCAGGCGTTTCCCGACTTCATGTCGGCGAAGAACAGCCAGGTGCCGCGCGAAGACGCCGGCGCCGATTCCTTCGCGATCAACTACGGCATCGGCGGCATCGCGCCGCAGGTGCTGGCCAACCGCATCGGGGTGGGGCCGGCCGCCGACTGTCCCGAATGCAAGTTCGAGGAATTCTTCCTGAGCTCCTGGGCCATCGGCGATCCGGCCCTGGTCGTCGACGTGCCGGCCAATGCGCCGTGCACCACGGCGGAATTGCAGGATCTGACGGTGAAGTTCAGCGCCGATCCGCTCACCTTCGAGCCGGCCGACCCGTGCAAGCCGCACCCCGGACGCAAGGCGACCAAGGCCTTCTATCCGGACGATCCGTCCAACGTCTACCACGCCTATCTCGGTGACCACGTGCGTTTCCGCGTGCTGCACGCGGGCGCCGCGGTGCATCACGTGCATCACCACCATGCGCACCAGTGGCTGCGCTCGCCCGAGACCGGCCAGAGCAACTACCTCGACTCGCAGGCCATCGGTCCGGGCTCGTCGTTCACCGCGGAGCTGGTGTTCGGCGGCAGCGGCAACCGCAATCTCACGACCGGCGATTCCATTTTCCACTGCCATTTCTATCCGCACTTCGCGGCCGGCATGTGGGCGCTGTACCGCGTGCACGACGTGTTCGAAGCCGGCACCGCGCTCGACGCGGAAGGCCGTCCGCGCAGCGACGCGCGCGCGCTGCCCGACGGCGAGATCCGGCACGGCACGCCGATCCCCGCGGTCGTGCCGCTGCCGCGCTACGCCATGGCGCCGCTGCCCGCCAGAGTGCGCATCGTCGACGGCCAGGCAAAGGTCGAGGGCGACGGTCATCCGGGCTTTCCGTTCTTCGTGCCCGGCATGGCCGGGCACCGGCCGCCGCATCCGCCGCTGGATTTCGCCGTCGATCCGAAAACCGGCGAGCGCTTCGACGGCGGCCTGCCGCGTCACCTGATCAGCGCCGCGACGATTGCGAACGAACAGCACACCGCGCTGGACTGGTCCAAGGACCTGCACGCGATCAAGGCCTACGAGCTGCCCGAAGACGGCACCGCCGTCGAAAAGCGCGCGATGGCGTACTTCGGCCAGCCGCGGCACGCGAGCTTCACGCCGGAGGCCGCGCCCGCGCCGTTCAAGGTCAACGGCCTGCCGCGCGGTCCGCAGCCGGGCGCGCCGTTCGCCGATCCGGCCGTCGTCGACGGCAAGGCGGTCGGCAACGAGCTGCGCCGCTACAAAGGTGCAAACCTGCAACTGGATGCGGTGTTCAACAAGGCCGGCTGGCACTACCCGCAGCAGCGCATCCTGTCGCTGTGGGGAGATGTGAAGGACTACGTCGACGGCCGCCGGCCGCCCGAACCGCTGTTCTTCCGCGCGCACAACAACGACGTCATCGAGTACTGGCACACGAACCTCGTGCCGGCCTATTTCGAACTCGACGATTTCGAAGTGCGCACGCCCACCGACATCCTCGGCCAGCACATCCACCTCGTGAAATTCGACGTGATGGCCTCCGACGGCGCCGCGAACGGCTTCAACTACGAAGACGGCACCTTCAGCCCCGAGGAAGTGCGCGAGCGCATCGAAGGCATCAACAAGACCGGCGGCCTCTGGGACCCGGCGCATCGCAGGCAGCGCCTGCTGCATCCCAAGGCCATCGCCGCGCTGGGCAACGGTCCGGGTGCGGAGAGCCGCGCGTGGGTCGGCGCCCAGGCCACCGTGCAGCGCTGGTGGCTGGACCCGCTGATGCAGCAGCCGGCCGCGGTCGGCGAGAAGGACCGCACCTACATGACCGTGTTCACGCACGACCATTTCGGCCCGTCCACCCACCAGATGATCGGCCTCTACGGCGGCCTGCTGATCGAACCGGCCGGCTCGACCTGGACCTCGCTCGACGGCACGACGCAGTTCGGCGTGCGCGACGACGGCGGCCCGACCAGCTACGCCGCGAACATCCTGTTCAAGTCGCCCGCGAACCAGAGCGACAACTACCGCGAGTTCGCGCTGGAGTGGGGCGATACGCAGCACGCCTACACCGCCGGCAGCCGCCACCGGCCGGACTGCTATCGCTACACCGATCCCGACGGCAAGGTGATTGAACAACGCCCGCCGGATTTCAACTGCATTCCGCTCGCGCCGAACCAGCGCTACTACGGCTGGGCCGATCCGGCGCACGTGCTCAACTGCCTGAACTGCCCGCCGCAGCCGACCGCACAACTGCCGCAATCGCTGATTCCGAACCTGCCCGGCTCTGCGCCGTGGCCGCCGCAGCCGTTGCTGGTTTCCGATTTCGGCGCCGGCATGATCTCGATGAACTACCGCGGCGAGCCGCTGCCGCTGCGCGTGTTCAAGCCGCTCGTGACGAACCCGGCCGCGGCGCCCGACGCGGCGGATCTGTCGGCGTCGTTCCGCTCGATCGAGCGCCTGGACCCGGCCTTTTCGCGCCAGCCCGCCGCCGGCGCGCAGATCGACCCGATGTGCAGCGGCACCGGCTGCTTCACGTTCCCGCGGGATCCGATCGCCGCCGCCATGGGAGCGACCGATCCATACACGCCGCTGCTGCACGCGTACGAAGGCGACAACGTACAGATCCGGCTGCTGGCAGGCGCACACACGTCGATGCACGACTTCACGATGCACGGCCTGCGCTGGCTGGCCGAGCCGTTCGAGCCGGATTCGGGCTATCGCAGCACGCAGTTCATCATTCTGTCCGAGCACTACGAATTGCTGATGCGCATGCCGCGCCTCGATGCGAAAGGTCCGGTCGACTACCTCTACAACCCGGATGCATCGTACGAAGGCCTGACCAACGGCGCGTGGGGTTTGCTGCGTTCGTGGAATACGACGCAGCGGCAATCGTTCCTGAAGCCTTTGTATGACGAACCCGCTGCGGCGCGAGCCGACGCGATCGGTCCTCCGCCCGGCATGACGACGGATTGCTCCGGCGGCAAGCCCTGCATCCGCGAATACGAAGTACACGCGATGACGGTGCAGCAGGCACTCGGCCGCCCGGACGGCGCGCTGATCTACAACAGCCGCGGCGCGAATCTCGGCCAGGGCCGCAGCGACACGTCCAATCCGCTGCAGGATCCGCTCGGCCTGGTCTACGTCGCCGTGCCCAAGGGCGGCCGGCACACGCCGCGCGACACGGTCGAACCGCTGGTGCTGCGCGCCAATGCGGGCGACTGGATCCACGTCACGCTGGTCAACACCTTCAGCGGCAACGAGCCCGCGTTCTCCGCCTACGAAGCCGCCTCGCGCTTCGGCCTGACCTACGCGTCGCCGTACAACTTCGTGCAGATCGCGCCGTCGCCGAACGTCGGCCTGCATGCGCAGTTGCTGAGCTACGACCTGCGCACGAGCGACGGCGCCAGTGTCGGCGCGAATCCCGTGCAGACCGCGCCGCCGGGCGGCCGCGTCGACTACTGGTGGTATGCCGGCACGATAGCCGGTGCGACGCAGACGCCGGTGGAATTCGGCTCGGTGAACCTGCTGCCGTCCGATCCGCTGATGCACGTCTATCACGGCCTGTTCGGCGCGCTCGTGGTCGAACCGGCCGGTTCGCGCTGGCAGGCCGATCCGACCAGCCAGGCCCAGGCCACGGTCTGGGCCGGCGAGAAGGTGTTCCGCGAATTCGTGCTGATGTACCAGAACGACGCGAACATGCTGACCAACGGTCACTCCTGGTGGGAAACCGGCAATCCGCTGGCCGGCTTCAACTATCGTGCCGAGCCGGCGTGGCTGCGCTTCGGCAACGAACTCGACGGCGCCATGGGCAGCGACGCGCCGAAGGACTGGCGCAACCTCACGCAGACCGATCTGACCAACATCTCGCTGCTGCCGATGTCGCAAGTCGACGAGACGCGCACCACGGCGAACGTGCTGGTCGGCGCCGAGCCGCAGACGCCGATCCTGCGCGCGCCGGCCGGCATGCCGGCGCGCGTGCGCCTGCTGATGCCGGGCGGCGACGGCGACAACCAGATCACCTGGGAGTTGACCGGCCACCTGTGGCAGGAAGAACCCTTCACCGCCGGCTCCACGCGCATCGGCCACAACCCGAAGTCCGCCGTCGCCACCACCTTGACCGGCTACGGCGCTGCGAGCGTCTACGACGTGATACTCGACGAGACGCCGGGCTCCACGCCCTCGGGCGGCCGTTTCCGCGTACCCGGCGACTACCTCTATCGCGGCTGGACCGCGAACATGTTCCAGGCCGGCGCCTGGGGACTGTTCCGTGTCGCGCCGTGGACGCCGCAAGCCGGTGCGCAGGCGTGGCCGGACACGGTGGGCATCGACGCCGTGGACACGCTGCCCAACGGACGCAAGGTCGTTCGCGGCTTCGTGACGCCGTGTCCCGTCGCCGTCGGCGACGCGAACGGCCGCCGCATCTGCGAGGCCGGCGGCAGCGTGCGCCAGGTGCGACTCGGCGATGCCACGGCGCCCGTCGTGAACGGACGCTGGAGCCTCGTCGCGCCACGACGGCTGCCCGATGCGTTCGAGGTGCGCTCGCCCGCCGGCGGGATCGCGCGCTGGGGCGACACGACGGCGCCCTACACCGGTGACGCCGATGCACCGCCGATGCGTGCGAAGCTGATGCCGCTGCGCGACGTCATTCCGAACACGACGAAACGGCTGCCGCGCCAGTGAGAACCTGGCCGCTCACGCTGGCCCTGCTGCTGGCCGGCGCGGCGCAGGCCGCGCCGCCGCAGCAGGCCTCGGACCAGGGCATCAGCATCCGCTTCGACGCCGAAGCGGGCGCGCAGCCCGGCGACGCAACCGCGTTCCGCTTCACGCTGAGCGACGGCGCGAGCGGCCGCCCGCTCAGCGGCCTGCGCCCGGCTGCCTGGCTCGGCCTGCGCCGCGATCCGGACAAACCCGCGGCGGACTGCAAGCGGCAGATCGCCGGCTACCTCGCCGGCGATCTGTTCAGCCGCGCCGACGTCGACCTGAACAGCTATTTCGTGCTGGCCATGCACGACGAGGCCGCGATCAGCGTGGTCGATCCTCTGTTCGGCTTCGGCGGCAGCAAGCTGCTCGCGCTGCTGGAGCTGGAAAAACCCGGCGCCGACTGGCAACTGACGCCGGAACGCGACCGGCTGTTCGTGTCGCAGCCGCTCGCAAACAAGGTGGCCGTGGCGGACACCCGGGCATGGCGCGTGACGGCGCAGGTGCCCACGGGGCTGAATCCGCGCCAGTTGCTGCAGAGCGCCGATCACGTCTGGGTCGCCGACGACGCCGGCGTCACACGCATCGACCGGCGCAGCCTCGAATCGCTGGCCGTGCCGCTGGGCAGAGTCGCCGCCATCGCGCTGGACGACACCGGCGAGCGTCTCGCGGCGATCGCCGGCGACCGCGTCCACGTGATCGACACGCACGGCGCGCGGCGCGTCGGCACCGTCGCGCTCGACGGCCGGCCGCGGCGGCTCGCCTGGTCGGATGCGGCCAAGGCGTTCTACGCACTGGACGCGGAGCAGGGCCGCGTGTTCGTCGTCGACGCGAAGGAACGCCGGCAGCGCGGCGAGATCGCCGTCGACGGCGGCGCGAGCCAGATCCGTTTCGCGCCCGGCGGCCGCTTCGCGCTGCTGCCGAATCCGCAGCGCAACCGCCTGCAGGTGCTCGATGCGTCCACGAATGCCATTGTGCAGAACGCAGACATCAGCGACGGCCCCGACCAGGTCAGCTTCACGCCGCTGCTGGCGTACGTGCACCGGCGCGGCAGCGAAACCGTGCAGATGATCGCGCTGGAGCAACTGGGTCAGACAGGCAAGCCGTTGAACGTCGCCGAGTTCCCGGCCGGCCAGAGCGCCCTGGGCGCCGCGCCCGACGACGGCGCCGACGGCATCGTCGCGGCACCGGAAGGCCCGGCCGTGCTGGTCGCCAACGGCAGCGACAAGATGATCTATCTCTATCGCGAAGGCATGGCGGCGCCCGCGGGCGGGTTTCGCACCTACGGGCGCAGGCCGCGCGCCGTGCTGGTCGTGGATCACGGCCTGCGCGAAGGCCGCCGCGGCGAATACACCGCGCAGATGCCGGTGACCCGGCCGGGCACCTACGACGTCGCGCTGTTCGCCGATTCGCCGCGCCTGGCCGCCTGCTTTCCGTTCACCCTGGCCGGCGCCGCGCCGCCGCCGGCCGCGCCGCGCGTGACGGCGATCGAGCC